>JAOADB010000209.1 GCA_026417535.1 Caldilineales bacterium | reverse complement strand
CATCTCCCTGGGCACGGACCAGGATGCCCAAGCCAACTTTTTCCATCCCGAACGCCAGGATCCGCGGCGTCGCGGCGCCGGTGGGGTGCCCGTGCGCAGCGCCGACGATTTTCGCCGGCTCTATGCAGCCAGCCGGCGAGGTAACTACCCACTCCTGCGCACCTACTCGGGCACGGATGATTTCATCCGTCTGGCCGAGCTCTACGTGGAGACGATCCGCATCGCCTGGTGCGCCATCCCCCTTTTCTGGTTCAACCGGATGGACGGCCGCGGGCCTTGGGACCTGGAAGGGTCCATCCGCGAGCATCAGAAGGTCATGGCCTGGTACGGCGAGCGGGACATCCCGGTGGAGCTGAACGAACCCCACCATTGGGGGATGCGCGATGCGCCCGATGTCGTCTCCGTCGTGGCGGCCTATCTGTCGGCCTACAATGCCCGCGCTTTCGGCGTGCGCGACTACATCGCCCAGCTCATGTTCAATAGCCCGCCCGGGCTGAGCGATGCCATGGACCTGGCCAAGATGCTGGCCATCCTCGACCTGATCGAGCCGCTGGTGGGCCCCGATTTCCGCATTTGGCGGCAAACACGCACGGGCTTGCTGAGCTATCCCCTGCAAATGGACGCCGCCCGCAGCCATCTGGCCGCCAGTGTGTACCTGCAGATGGCCCTGCGGCCCCATATCGTCCACGTCGTCGGCCACACCGAAGCCGATCACGCGGCCACCGCGGCCGAGGTCATCGAAGCCTGCAACCTGGCCCGTCGCGCCATCGAGAACGCGCTGCGCGGCCAACCCGATATGACCCATGACCCGCGCGTGCAGGAGCGGCGCCGCCAACTCGTGGCCGAAGCCAGCGTGACCCTGGAGGCCATTCGCCGCCTGGCGCCGCCGGACGTGGCCGACCCCTTCACCGACCCCGCCACGCTGGCGCGCGCCGTCACAAGCGGGGTGCTCGATGCGCCCCAGCTGCGCAACAACCCCTTCGGCTGCGGCCGGGTCCGCACCGCCATCATCGGCGGCGCCTGTGTGGCCGTGGACCAGGCCGGCACTCCCCTCTCCGAAGCCGCCCGGTTGCGGGCTTTCCTGGAGGATATGGCATGAGGACGACGATCCGCTATACCGTCATCGGTGCCGGGCATGGCGGCAAGGCCATGGCCGCCCATCTGGCCCTGATGGAGTTCCCCGTCACCCTGTACAACCGCACGCCCGAAAACGTGGCCGCCATCAAGGCTCGCGGGGGCATTGACCTGGAAGGCCCCGACGGCGGCCCGCGCGGCTTCGGCCGCCTCTGCCGGGTGACCTCGGATCCGGCCGAGGCCGCCCGCGAGGCCGATGTGCTCATGGTGGTTGTGCCTTCCAGCGCCCATGCCGCCGTGGCCCGCGCCTTTGCTCCCCATCTCCGCGATGGGCATGTCGTCGTCTTGCACCCCGGTCGCACCTGCGGCGCCATCGAGTTCGCCAAAACGTTGCGCGACTGCGCGTGTCGGGCCGATGTGACCGTGGCCGAGGCCGAGACGTTCATCTACGCCAGCCGCTCGGAGGGTCCGGCTCAGGCGCGGATTTTCCGCATCAAGGAGGCCGTACCCCTGGCAGCGCTGCCGGCCACGCGCACCCAGGCCGTGCTCGATGTGGTGCGCCCGGCCTATCCCCAGTTCATTGACGGCGGCAATGTCCTCAAAACCGGTCTCAATAACATGGGCGCCATTTTCCATCCGGCCCTGACCCTGCTCAACGCCGGTCGCATTGAGAGCACCCACGGCGATTTTCAGTTCTACATTGACGGCGCCACGCCCTCGGTGGCCCGCGTGCTGGAAGTCCTCGACCGGGAACGGGTGACGGTGGCTTCGGCCCTGGGCATCCGCGCCCACACCGCGCTGGAATGGCTGAAAATGGCCTACAACGCCACCGGCGCCGACCTCTACGAAGCCATTCACAATCAGCCGGGCTACTACGGCATCAAGGCTCCCAACACCCTCAACCATCGCTACATCTTCGAGGATGTGCCCATGAGCCTGGTGCCCATTGCCTCGTTGGGCAACCGTTACGGCGTTTCGGTGCGGGGGATGGACAGCATCATCCGCCTGGCCTGTATCATCCACCGCACCGACTACTGGCGGCGGGGCCGCACCCTCGACAAGCTGGGGCTCGAAGACCTCAGCGTGAGCGAGCTGACCCGTTTTGTCAACGAAGGTAACGACCCAAGCCGATAGCGCTGCGGACTCCTCACCGCGTGTCGGAAGACGGAAGGCCAGGACGATGGACGAAAAACTCCGTCGTCCGTCGTCCGTCCCGTCTTTGAACCGAGGGCGGTATCGAGGGAACCCACCCGGAAGATGACCGAAACGCCCTGAACAGATACCAACGATGATGGCTCCCTCCCCTGAACCCGCGGGCTTCGAGGCCGTAGCCCGTTTCTACGACGCCCATCACGGCCGGCTGCAAGACGACATCCCGGCCCTGTTGCGCTACGCCCGGCGCTGCGGCGGCCCTGTGCTCGACCTGGGCGCCGGCACAGGCCGGCTGACGTTGCCGCTGGCTCGGGCCGGCTACCCGGTCGTGGGCATTGAGAGCGCCGCAGCCATGCTGAGCATCGCTCGACAACGGGTCGAAGCGGCAGGTCTGGCCGACCGGGTCGAGCTGATCCAGGCCGATTTTCGTTCGTTCCAACTCGACCGCGCCTTCGGCCTGGCCTGGTGCGGCTACAACGGCTTCCTCCACCTCCACGAACAGGATGAGCAGCTGGCGGCGCTGCGGTGCTGGCGACGTCATTTGCGGCCGGGTGGGGTGCTGGTCATTGACGTGGAGAACCCCCGTCTGGAGCGGTTGGCTGCGCTCGACGGCAGCCTGGAACTCTCGGCCCGGTGGCAGGACGCCGAGACCGGCCACACCGTCCAGGCCTTCTATGCCGGGTGGGTCTCGCTGGCCGACCAGGTCCAGGAGCTGGAACTGCTCTACGACGAAATCCTGGCCGATGGCACCGTGCGGCGCACGGCCACCCGGTTCGTTCTGCACATCCTCTTCCGCCGTGAACTGGCGCTGTTATTGGAGCTGGCCGGCTTCGGCGCGGTGACATGGCACGGCGATTACGACCTCAGTCCCTGGGAGGCGGACAGCCCGCGGCTGCTGGCCGCCGCCACAGCCTGAGACGACCGGAACTTTATCCGGAGCGGCAGCGTCGTGGAACGTTGGAACGTTGCAACGGCATTCGGTCGAAATCTGCGAAAAAAACGCTGCAGGACGCAAGAAAGACCTCCCATGACCGGTTCACCAGTCTCCACTCTCCAGTTACCCATCTCCACTCTCCAGTTCACCAGTTCCTCCAAGGAGCCAACCCATGCCTCGCATTTCATCGAAACTCCTGTTCGGAGTAGGGCTATCCCTCACCGTGGCCGTGCTGGCGGTGGCTGTGGGCCGACCGGCGGGCCTGTTCGCCCAGAACCAGGGCCCCGATGTGACGGTCTATAACAGCAACATCGCCCTCGTCAAAGAAACCCGGTCCTTCGACCTCACCCGTGGGGTCAACACGGTCCTGGTCACCGACGTGCCGGCAGGCATCCTCCCCGACAGCGTCTATTTCCGCTCGCTGACGGACCCGGCGGCGGTGGTGCTCGAACAGAACTTCGAGTACGACATCGTCGGCTCGGATAAGCTCCTGCAGAAGTACGGGGACCAGACCATCCGCATCACCACCGCCGACGGCGCCGTTCATGAAGGCGTGCTCCTCAGCGGGGCCGGCGATGTCATCCTCCAGGACGAAAACGGCGGCGTCGCCGTCTTCAAGGCCGACGAGATCCGCCAGTTCAGCTTTCCGGCCCTGCCGGAGGGTCTCATCACCCGGCCGACCCTGGTTTGGGCGGTTGAGGCGACCCGCAGCGGCCAGCATCAGACCGAACTCGCTTATCTGACCAACGGTCTCAACTGGGAGGCCAATTACGTCCTGGTGCTGGCGCCCGACAGCAAAAGCCTGGATCTGGACGGCTGGATCACCCTGGACAACCGCAGCGGCGCCACCTATCGCAACGCCCGCCTGAAGCTGGTGGCTGGCGACATCCAGCGGGCGGTCAAGGAGATGCCGGCGATGGTAGTGCGCGCCGAGGTCGAGTTTATGGCGACGCCGGCGCCCGCCGTCGAGCAGCGGCAGTTCGCCGAATACCACCTCTACGAGCTGCAGCGGCCGGTGACCATCAAGGACCAGCAGACCAAGCAGGTCCGGTTCATCACGGCGACGAAGGTGCCGGCCACCAAAACCTACGTCTTCGATGCCTCGGTACCCTATGGCGGCTACGGCCCCATCTACGACCCCGGTTTCGGCAGCACCGGCAACACGAAAGTGGATGTGCGGCTCACGTTCAACACTGGCCCGCAGGGGGTGAATGCCCAGCTGCCGCGCGGGATCATCCGCATGTACCAGGCCGATGTGGACGGCTCACCCCTGCTCATCGGCGAGGATGCGATTGACCACACGCCCAAGGGCGAGGACGTAACCCTGACCATCGGCCGAGCCTTCGACCTGGTGGGCGAGCGCAAGCAGACCGATTTTCGACGCATTGGCGACAACGTGGTCGAGGAGAGCTACCAGATCGAGCTGCGCAACCAGAAGGAGACCGAGGCCGTGACCATCCGCGTGGTCGAGCACCTGTCGCGCGGGGTGAACTGGGAGATCCTGAAGGCCTCGCCGGAGAAATGGGAGAAGGTGGACAGCGCCACCATCGCCTGGGAGGTGCCGGTTCCGGCCAAAGGCAAGGCCACCATCACCTACACTGTGCGCTACACGTTCTGAACCGAGCGCACGATGAAAATGCCCGGTAGCCGCCCGTAGCGCGAGATGCCATCTTGCGCTACGGGCGGCAATCCCCTTGCGGTTCCCGGTCAGACCGGCTCCTGGTCGGCCGGGAACCGCTCGCGAATGGCGGCGAGCAGCCGATTCGGGCCGATGACCTCCAACAACGCGGCCCACTCGTCGGGCGCCGCTTCCCACAGCCACGCCTCCCGCAACCAGAAGCCCGGCAACACGGTCGAGCGCACCACCCCTGCGGCGTCCGGCAGGATGGGCACGAAACGACCCTGCTCGTCTAAGCGATAGAACCAGGCCCGTCGTCGTTCGGGGCGATTGTCAATGAGCCAGTACTCCCGCACCCCTGCTTTTTTGTATTCGTCGAACTTGTCCACCCGGTCTTGCTGCACGCTGTCGTCCGAAACGACCTCCACGATCAGGTCGGGCGGGCCTTCGATGCCGGTTGGTGTACATCGCTGCGCTAGGTTGGCCTCGGCCACAAAAACGATGTGGGGCTTGCGGGCGGGACCGTCCGGCCACAACCTGACGAGAAAGGGTGCCTGCCAAACCCGCCCTAGACGGAAGAAAGCGACGTAACCGCGCAAAAGCATCACGAGAAAACCGACGAGCATCTGATGGGCATCTTTGGCGGGCATGGGGATGATCACCTCTCCGTTCACCCACTCGGCAACGGTATCCTCATCACACCAGCGCAGAAACTCGGCGTAGCTCATGGCCAGCCGCGCCGGTCCGGTGGGGCGAGGCATCTCCTCCGGGGAGACGGGCGCCGGCGTTGCGACGGCAGGTGGGGTCAGGACAGAAACGGTCATCGGCCTGGCTTCTCCGTAAGCCCGTGGGTCAACGAAAGAAAGGGGACGGAAGACGGGGCGTTTTCGTCCTTCGTCTTCCCTCCTGAGGGGGCCAAAAGCCGCGATGGAAAACGAACGACGAAAGGGGCCGGCCCGAACGGTTACGCCTATTGTAAGCCGGAAACCGGGCCGGGGCAAGGCAGGTGCAACCGGGGGCAGAAGCGGGCCGGGGATGGGCGGTCGCACAACGTCGAGTGGCTCACCGCTTACCGTGTGGCCTCCCAAATGGCGGTCGTGAAGGCCGCGCTGACGTCCACACCGGTGGGGAGGGCTTCATAGCGGGCGAGCATGTCGGCCAGCGCCTGCCACTGTGCAAGCGTTTGCCAGCCGAAGCCGTGTTCGCTGTGGGCGTCTCTCAACTCGGTTTCGAGCATGTAGCGCATGTGGTCCGGGTCGGTTTCGGGACCCGCGTATCGCATCACGATGTCCACGGCTTCGTCGGGATGGGTTTCGGCGTAGGCGATGCCCTGAAGCGCGGCCGCCAGGAAACGGGTCAGTTCGGCGGCGTGGGCTTGGAGATAGGCCTCACGGGTGACGTAGGTCAGGCCCAGGGTGGGCACCCCGTAATCCGCTGCGTCCCAAAGCGTGATGTCGTGCCCCCACTTTTGAAGCAAATAGGGTTCGTTGGATTTGAAGAGCGGATAGACATCCACCTGCCCTGTGGTGAGGACGCGCGGGTCGAAGCCGACGTTGACCAGGTTGACCTTGTTCACATCGGCATGGGCGGCGGCGAGCAGGGCGTACAAATCGGGTGGGGGCGTGCCTTTGTAACCGACGGTTTTCCCCTCCCAATCCTTGGGCGTGGCGATGCCCGACGTTTTCAGCGCGGCGAAGGCTTGCTGCCCCTTTTGCCCAATGAGGGCGATGGCCACGACCGGCAGGCCAGGGTCGGCGCGGCGTTGGAGGACGGTGGCGGCATCCATCGTGG
>JAOADB010000208.1 GCA_026417535.1 Caldilineales bacterium | reverse complement strand
GGGTATGGACAGTTGAAGACAGCACCTACCTTGCCACCGAAACGGATGAGATTGTGCGTTTGCTCCTCGAACGAGAGAAATCTCCACGCGGGGTTGATGAAGTCCAGCGCCTGCGCCAGCAACCGACCGATCAGGCTAAGGCCGTCTTCGCCGGCAAAGAGGGCCTCGGGCGGCTCGAAATCGCGCACCTCGGGCATGAGCCGGTTGCGCTCGGCCAGGCCCACGTAGGGCAGATTGGCCAGGATGAGATCGACCGGTGCCGGCAGAGGCGCCAACAGATCACCCTGGAACCAGGCGATGCGGTCGGCCACGCCGTGGCGATGGGCATTCGTTTGGGCTACGGCCAGGGCCGCGGCCGAGATGTCGGTGGCGAGGATCCGCACCGTGGGTGGGGTGTGGCAGGCCAAAGCCACGGCAATGGCGCCGCTGCCCGTGCCCACATCCGCCAGGGTGGCCGCCATCCCACGAGTCTTTAGCCAGGCCAGGGCCAGCTCGACCAGCAGCTCGGTTTCGGGCCGGGGGATGAGCACGGCCGGCGTGACGACGAACTCCAGGCCGTAGAACCAGCGCCGCCCCGTGATGTAGGCCAGGGGTTCACGGCGAAGGCGGCGCTCGACCCACTCGTGAAAGCGCCGTTCCTGGGCGGGCGTCAGCGCCATCTCGCCGTGGGCCGGTAGAAACGCGCGCTCGACCCCCAGACAGGCCGCCAGCAACAGGTCGGCTTCCAGCGCGGCTTCGTCAATCCCGGCCGCAGCCAGACGCGCGCGGGCATGGCGCCGGGCTTCGGCAATGGTCATGGCTCGGCCGTGGTCGCCTGCAACCGCGCCGCCTGCTCGGCCGCGGCCAGCTCGTCAATGAACACGTCCAGGTCGCCGTCCAGCACCTCCGGCAGGTTGTAAACGCTCAGGCCGATACGATGGTCGGTGACCCGGTTTTGGGGGAAGTTGTAGGTGCGAATTTTCTCGCTCCGCTCGGCGCTGCCCACCTGCGCCCGGCGCTCGGCGCTCAGCGCGGCCTGCTGACGTTCCATCTCCATGTCGTAGAGACGGGCGCGCAGGATGGCCAGGGCGCGCTGGCGGTTCTGCTGCAGGCTGCGCTCATCCTGGCATTGCACGACCAGCCCCGTGGGTAGATGGGTGATGCGCACGGCCGCGGCGTTCTTCTGGACGTTTTGGCCGCCAGGCCCGCCAGCGCGGAACACGTCAATCCGCAGGTCTTCGGGAGCGATGGCCACCTCGACCTCGTCGGCCTCGGGGAGGACGGCGACGGTGGCGGTGGAGGTGTGGATGCGGCCCTGGGATTCGGTGACGGGCACCCGCTGCACTCGATGCACGCCCGACTCGTACTTGAGCCGGCTGTAGGCGCCTTCACCCCGCACCTCAAAGATGACCTCTTTGAAGCCGCCCGTATCGCTCTCGTGGCTGGAGAGCAGGGTCGTCTTCCAGTTGCGCCGTTCGGCGTAGCGGGTGATCATCCGGTACAGGTCGGCAGCGAAGAGGGCCGCTTCTTCGCCGCCCGTGCCGGCGCGAATTTCGACGATGACATCGCGGCTGTCGCGCGGGTCGCGCGGGAGCAACAGCCGGCGCAGCTCTTGGGTCAGTCGCTCGCGTTCGACCTCCAGCTCCCGGGCTTCGGCCGCGGCCAAAGCGGCAAAATCGGGGTCGGTCTCCGACTCGGCCAGCTCGCGGGCGGCTTGCAGGTCGGCTTCAACCTGCCGAAACCGCCGATAGGTCAGGACCAGGTCGCGCAATTCGGCCTGTTCGCGCGCCAACCGGGCCACCTGCTCGTAATCGTCGGCCGCAGCGGCCATGGCCGCTTCCAATTCGTTGTAACGGGCTTCGATTTGCTCTAACTTCTCGATCATGATGCTTTTTCGATCCAAACCGGCAGATTGCCCAGCGCAATGACATCGGGCCAGGCGCCTTCATCACCCTCGGTCATGATCGCCATGCTGGCAATGACCTGGGCGCCGGCTTGTTCCAGCAAGGTCTTGGCCCCGCGCAGCGTGCCGCCGGTGGAGATGACATCGTCCACGATCACGACCCGCTTGCCAGCCACACGTGGGCGGTCTTTGCCGTCCAGCCACAGCTTTTGCGGTTCGGCCGTGGTAATGCTGACGATATCGGTGCTGATCGAACCGAGCATGTAGGGCTTGAAACTCTTACGCAACACCGCGTAGGGCAGGCCACTCTTCACCGACATCGCGTAGCACAGGGGGATGCTCTTGGCCTCGGGTGTAGCCAGAAACTCGGCCTCCGACGGCAGCTGCGCCACCAGGGCCGTGGCCACGGCTTCGGTCAACTCGGTATCGCCCAGGATGTTGAGGATGGCGATGACAACGCCCGGCGCAATCTCGACGCGCGGCAGATACCGCTTCACGCCGGCCAATTCGACAGGGTACGGGGTGAGAAGTTCGGGACTGACCATAGGTGGGATGATGGACGATGGATGATAGAGGACGACGGATGATGTGAGGATGGACGATGGGAGAGCGAGGGATGGGAGTTCCCCGAAGCTCCGCCAAGCTCCCCGAAGCTCCTTCAAGGCTTCTCAAGCTCCCCAAAACTCCTCCCCCTCTCCTCCTCAACGAACCGGAGTGGGCGTTGGGAGAAAGGGGCGGGCCTGAAGGAGTTGGGCCAGACGGATGCGGGCCACGGCGAGCTGTTCGGGCTTGTTCTGGGCGGCAGCCACGGCGGCGGCCTGTTCGTAGGTGGCCATGGCCTCGTCAATCCGCCCCAGGCTCTCGTACACACTGCCGGCCAGGAGCAAGGTCTGGATGCGGTCGGGATGTGCGGCCAGCACCTCTTGGACCAGGGCCAGGGCCGTTTCGGGCCGTCCCAGGGCCAGATACGCCGCGGCCAGGTCGTCGTTGACCACAGCCGCCTGGGCTGGGTCGGCCGCAACGGTCTGTTGCAACCGCTCTCGCCTGGTTGAGGCTTCGCTTTCCCGGCCGAGGACGTCGTACAACGCCGCCAACCAGGCCTGCGTTTCCAGGTCGTCGGGTGCGGTGGCGGCTGCCGCTTCGAACGCGGCCAGCGCGTTCGTCAGGTCGCCGGCCGCAATGGCCGTCTGCCCCTCCAGCTTGTAGCGATAGACCGTCGCCGCCGTCGGGTCCACCGGAAAGAGCCGGTTGAAGAGCCAGTAGCCGCCTGCGAGCAGGGCGGCCAGAGCCAGAAACACGGCGAGGACGCTCAGCAGCTGTCGGCGCAGGCGACGTTGCCGGGCCCGGTCGAGCCACCACCACCAGGCCTCTTCGGGTGGCGGCGCCGGCAGGCTCCGGCGCACGGCTGCAAGTCCGCCCAGCGGTTTCAACTCGATCAGCAGCTCGGCGGCGTGACGCCGCAGCGCCGCCTGCACGGCTTCCCAGCGCACGCGTTCGGGTTCCAGATGGGCGCCTTCCGCCTCCAACGCCGGGAACAACGCGGCGATGCGGTCAAACCATGTCAGCAACTCGCGAGCAGCCTCCGGCCCCAACCCGCGCACGTTGACGCTGCGGTTCTCGGCGGCCGTCAGCAAATGCCGCAGCTCATCGGCTGGAAGCACGATGCTCGTCGGGATCGCGCGTGCCATAATCCGTCAACTCAGGCGGCTTTGGCCATCGTCAGGCCGGCCGTATAGTGACGCCGATGCTCATCGTACACACGACCGATGCCCGAACGGATCTGCGATTCGATTTTTGGCGACCGTTCCGGCGGGATGGGGAACCAAGGCTTGAGCTCGGGAATGAGCAGCGCGGCCGTTTCTTGCTTACTCCGACCGGCCAGGAACAAGTCGAGGGTGCGCTGGCGCAGGTAGGTCAGATACTCGGTCAGGCGATCGAGACCCGAGAGGTCGCAGATAGGCCCGTGGCCGGGCACGATATAGGCCGGCTTCAGTCGCCGGATGAGATCGAGGGCTTGGAGCCATTCGAGCGAATTCGCCTGGGTCATGAAGGGGTGCTGGTCAATCCACACGATGTCGCCAGCAAAGAGCACCCGGTCGGTGGGCAGCCAGACCATGCTCGTGGCCGGCGTGTGGCCGCCGACATGGATAACGCGGATGATTTTGTCACCCTTCCCGTCGGGCATGGGCCGTACGAGCGTCAGGTTGTCCACGAACGTGATGCTGGGGACGACGATACGCAACTCGTCGAACTGGGCGCGGATCTCCGGCTTGCGCTTGAAGCTATCGCGCACCCGCTGGATGAAGTTCTCGCCGTAGTTGCGCATGTGGCGCCAGGCCTGTTCGTGGGCGATGACGGTATCGCTGAGCCATTGGCTGCCCAGACAATGGCCGCGGTGGTGGTCGGTGACGATGACGTAGAGGATGGGCCGATTCCCACTGGTGGTATCAATCATCTGACGCCAAGCGCGGGCTTCGGCCGGGATCAGCGGGCCATCCACGCAGATCACCCCGTCATTCGTGACGATAAAACCGGGGTTGCTGTGATGAAACGCGGTTTCGGCGTAAACGTAAGGCGCAAGTTCGTACATAAAGAGAGGCAGTTGGCGTTATTTTAGGAGACGAAAGATGAAGGACGAAAGATAAAGAATGAATCAGCAATGATACAAAATGTATAAAAATGATTTATCAACCAAAATCTGTGCAATCTGCAAAATCGGCGAAATCCGTGGATTCGTCCTCCGTCGTTCGGCCTTCGTCCATCCTTGGGCCGATGGCAAAGCCGGACGACCCATCCGGAACGCAAACGCAACGGGCAGAGCCGTTAGCGATCGAGATGCTCGCGCAGCACCGCCGGCAGGAGGTCGAACAGCGCGTTGAGGCCGGATTCGGCGATGCTGCCCTGGAGCAAATCGGCGCTGCCGCCGCCGCGCAGGCCGGGCAGCGTCCCCAGCCGGGGCAACAGCTGGCGCAGGTCGAGGTTCAGATCGGCCGAGCGACCGATGGCCCACCGCGCAGGGGCCTCTTCTCGGGCCACTACCCCGATACAGCCGCCCAAGGCCAGGATGGCCATGAGCAGCCGCCGCGGGTCAAAGGGGGCGGCAGCGGGCAACCGCCGGCAGATCAGCCGGACAGCCACCCCAGCGGCAGACAGAACGGGCGCCTCGGCCCACAATCGTGCGGCTTCGGCCGCATACCACTGGCTTTCGATCTCCCGCAGCGCCTTTTGGGTCCGTTCGTAGTCGTCGCGCAGGCGGGCCACGGCCGCCGGCAGGTCCTCCAGGCCGGTCGTGAACTGCCCTGCCAACGTCTGCGTCACGGCGAGACGACGCCGATGGTCGGCCCAAGCCCGGCCGCCGCAGAGGAAGTGGACACGCGTCTCCTTTCCACGCCGTTCGAGCCGGAGAATGACCACGCTGCCGATGGCGGCCGTCGAGGGAACATGGGTGCCGCCGCAGGCCGAATGGTCCACCCCCGCGATGGTGACCACGCGCACCGGCCCGTCCACGGTCGGTGGCTTGCGCAACGGCCATTGCGACACCTCCTCCGGCGGGACGATGGTGGCGGTGATGGGCCGGTTTTCAGCGATGATGGCGGCGCAAAAGGCCTCGACGCGGGCCACCTCGTTCGGGTCGGGCGGTGGGCCGGGCAGGTCAATGGTGACGGTCTCGGCGCCGAGATGGAAGCCGATGGTGGGTCGTTCCAGGAGGTTGAGGAACGCGGCCGATAACAGGTGTTGGCCGCTGTGTTGCTGCATGTGGTCCCACCGCCGGGGCCAGTCCAGCTCGCCGTCCACTTCGTCGCCGGCGGGGAGACGGTCCAGATAGTGGACGATGACGCCGTCCGTCTCCTCGACGCCCAGCACGTTCGCCCCACCCAGGCGGCCGGTATCGTGGGGTTGACCGCCCCCGGTGGGGTAAAAAAGGGTACGGTTGAGGACGACAGCGGGACGCTCGCCCTCCTGGCGCCAAAGCACACGAGCGGTGAAGCGGCGCCGCAGGGGATCGGCCCAGTAGAGCTTGCGGGTCGGTGGGATGCTCATGGACGGAGAATAGGTCAATACTTTCTGCCAATCGCAAGGTGAATGTCGCGCAGAATGCCATCCTGCGCGACGTGATGCCACAGCGATCGCAATAGGCCGGGCGTTTTCACCTCGCAAACAATTTAGTATACACCCATCATGGCCGGATCGGGGAACCAGGCGGGTATTGTGAGAAGGGATGGTATCGAGCGGTTAGGCGCGCCGGAGGTCTCGGCCTCCGGTTTCAGAACGGCACCCATCACCAGGTCCCATGGCAACGCCGACAAGCCACCCCGGTTCACCGAGCGCCATTGCCTGGCCAACTGGATTCCCATGGTCAGTCAACCCATATCGGGACGATGGCCGCCTCCATCGTCCATCGTCTCTCCTAACCCGGCATCCCGGTCAATTTCAGTGCCCGCGCCCGGCGATAGAGGTCACGATAGGCATGGGCCGGCTGTGTCCAGGAAAAATCCTGCGCCATGATGTGGCGCTGAATGGCCGTCCACACCTCGGGATGACGGTAGACTTCGACCGCCCGCACGATGGCCGCATAGAGGGCCATGCCGTCGTAGGCCTTGAAGGTGAAACCGGTACCAAGGACGGGCGGCCGATGGTCAATCACGGTGTCGGCCAGACCGCCAGTGGCATGGACCACGGGCACGCAGCCGTAGTGCATGGCGATCATCTGGTCGAGACC
>JAOADB010000207.1 GCA_026417535.1 Caldilineales bacterium | reverse complement strand
AGATGTGTATAAGAGACAGCCCAGAGGAAAAGCCACCGGCGTATCCCAAATGGTCGAAGCCGGCGACCACCCGCGGGCAAAGGCTGCCGCGTAGAGCACGGGCTTGATGGCCGAGCCCGGCTGGCGCGGCGCCGTCGTCATGTTGACCTGGCCGGAAATGGCCTCGTTCTCGTAATCAACGCTGCCGACCATGGCCAGGATGTGACCGGTCGGGGGATGGATGATGACGACGGCGGCGTTTTCGGCGCCTACGGCCACGCCCTCCTGGGCGATCTGCGCCCGGGCGATGCGTTCGGCCAGCTGTTGGTAGCGGGTGTCAATGCTCGTATAGACCTGCAAGCCCTGGCGCAGCCCCTCGGTGCCGAAACGTTCGATCAGCAGCTCCCGCACGTAATCCACGAAATGGGGCGCCTGCCGCTCCAGGGTCGGCGGCGGGACGACCCGAATCGGCTCGGCCAACGCCGCCGCTTTCTCGTCCGCCGTGATGTACCCCTCGGTCTCCATGAGGTCGAGGACCACCCGCTGACGTTCCAGGGCCGCCGGCAAACGGCGGAAGGGGTCGTACTGCACCGGTGCCTGAGGCAACCCGGCCAGAAAGGCGCTCTCGGCCAGGCTCAGCTCGGCAAGGGTTTTGCCGAAATAGACCTCGGCCGCGGCCGCCACGCCGTAAGCCTGGTTGCCGTAGTACACCGTGTTCAGGTACATCTCCAACAGCTCGTCTTTGCTGTAGCGATTGTCCAGGTCAATGGCCAGCAGGGCCTCCCGCACCTTGCGGTTCAGGCTCAGTTCGAAGCGTTCGTCCTCGTCCAGCAACAGCAATCGGGCCAGCTGTTGGGGGATGGTGCTGGCGCCGGAGACGATATCGTAGGCTCGCCAGTTCTGATAGGCCGCCCGGGCAATGGCTTCGGGGTCAACGCCGCCGTGCCGGTAGAAGTGTTTGTCCTCGGTGGCGATGGTGGCCAGCACGAGCGCGCGCGGCACCTGGTGCAACCCCACCACCGTGCGCCGACCCCGGTCGCGCACTTCGTAGAGCAGATGGCCGTGGCGGTCGAATATGCGCGTCGTCTGGAAGGGTGGTTCACCGCTCACCTCGGCCAGTCGCGCCACGGCCGCGGCCACGCGCGCATCCTCCGCCGCCGGTGGGATCGGACCGAACGCCGCCATCGGCCTAAGCGGCGCCAGGACGAGGACGCCGACGAGGAACACAAGCACCCCGCGGACAAAAGGGAAACAACGCAAGGACTTTGCCATCTGAGCCGGTGCCCTGATTCTATCATAACTGTAACTACAGACGAACGATGTAGCGCAAGATGGCATCTTGCTCTACGTCTTGCGTCCGTCGTCCCGGCGAGGGGCCGATGACGGAAAGGAAAGACCCACCCGGAAAGGAAGGCATTGGGCTGAGTCGTTACAAATCATAAACCAAAAGTCACCGCTACCCAAGCGCCGTCTCGAACGAGCGGCGCGATGACCATCTCGCTCTACCAAGGGCTTTATAGTACACTCCTGTTGCCACCCAGCGCCAACGGCAATTCTCCCCTGCCGGAGCGAGTCCGTTCCCATCGCCCCTATCCCATGTCCCCGTCTTCCGTCCACATCGTCCCCGAACAACGGCTGGTCATCTGGCATGTGGCCGCCGACCCTGCGCGACGGGAGGTGGTCACACCCTGGGGAAGGCTATGGCTGGGGGATGAAACCGGCGGCGGCCGCGAGGTTTGGGTCGAGGCCACGGCAGCCTTCGCTTGCCTGCTTCAGGACGAAAGCGCCACCTTTTACGAGCATATCGAACCCGGCCGCCACCGCCTGCTTCTCACCGTGCTCGACCGCACCGACACCCACCCCGACTGAACCGCTTCAAGCCGTAGCGGTTGTCTCGTCCCCGGCCATGCCCAGACAACGCAACAGGGCCCGATACTCATCGGCGCAATCGGCGCACAACCGCAGATGGTTCGCCACGGCGGGCAGCACATCCTGCACGGCTATCCCGGCGCTTTGCAGCTCAGCGCAGTAATCCACCAGCTCGAACACCTCCTCACACGAGAGCTCGCGCTCCTCGGTGACGGCCAGCATGTGCAGCAGCCGTGTCAGAGTGGCTTGATGCTCCGAAGGAGGGAGAGCGTTGTGCATGTCCATCGCCTAAGAAGACGGCCTGCCGAAGGGTTTTCTTACCGTAGGGGCCGCCGCACCCTCAGCCAAAGGTCGCCAGCACCTCTTCGGGGCTGATCCCACGCTCTTGCAATCGCACCTTCAGCCGCTTACGGGCATCGTGGAGCAGCTTGTACAGCGCGTTGGGATTCGTGTTCATCTGTTCGGCCAGGACTTCGATGGGCACCTCTTGCACCAGCCGGGCCATCAGCGCCCGACGCTGTCGCTCGCTCAGCTCCGTGTTCATCACATCCATGACCGTGTCCACCACGGCCCGGCGCAGGCTGGCCTCTTCGGGCGTCAGCGGATCGCTGAGCAGAAACGTGGGGTCGAGCTGTCCTTCGGCGGTCAGCGCCTCTAGCGAGACATCGCGCCAGCGGGCCCGGCGCAGCTCGCCCAAGGCTTGATGTACGGCGATCTTGGTCGCCCAGGTGGTGAATTTGCTGTGCCCCTTGAACTGATCGAGCTTCTCGAGGATGATCAGCACGCTCTCCTGGGCAAAATCGGCCGCCATCTGTGCCAGCTCATCCTCGCTCAGATCGCGCAGATCGCTCCGTTCCCGCAGGTAAAAGAACAACCGACGCTCCAACCAGACCAACAAGTCTCGCACGGCGGCTTCACGTCGGGGGCCCTCGGCCTGCAAGTCGGCCACCCACGCTTCGTTGCTGCGTTCGCCCGTCATCATATCTTTATCTTCAAAAAAACGTGTTTTTTATCATCTATTTATAATTACAAAGACACAAAGATGCTAAGAACGCTAAATCATTTGTAATGTGAAAATATATAACTCATCGCGATTGATATCGTATCATGTAGTGCAAGATGGCATCTTGCGCTACCGTTTTACCTCGCGATGGGTTTCAGGATACATTTGTCGAAAAATTTTCAAACACCCTCTGACCAAGCTAGCGTACACGGTGTTTCATCGGGCAAAACGCCATGGCTCAGCGCAGGCGTTGCAGCAAACTCAGGAGCAGGCTGAGCACCAGCGAGATGAGGATCATCGAGGCGCAAGGGACATACAACCGCACCGACTCGCGCTCGATGCGGATGTCGCCGGGCAGACGGCCAAACCAGCTCAGCCCGCCGGCCCACAGCAACACGCCCACGACGACGAGCACGAGACCGAAGACGATGAGGAGCAAACCGGCCTGTTGATTCATGGGTCCTCCGGCAACACCACGTCTTCCTGACCGGCCAGACGGTCTTGCATGCGACGGATGACGATATCGAGATGACGGGGCTTGTGCACGAAATCGAGGTCTTGGGAACGGATGGTCAGCACCGGGCAGAGGTCAAACTCCTGCAACCACTCGTGATAGTACGATTCGAGCAGGGCCAGATACTCGGCCGTGATGCCGCTTTCGATGGCCCGGCCGCGACGGCGAATGCGCTCCAGCAGCACCGGCACCGGCGCCTCGAGATAGAGCAACAGGTCCGGCTTGGGCAATCCGGCCACGACCAGGTCGTAGACGCGACGATAGGCGCGGTAGTCGCGCTCGCTGAGATGGCCGAGATGGTGCAGGCTACGGGCGAAGATGTGAGCGTCCTCGTAGATGCTGCGGTCGGCAATGGCCGATTGGGGGCTGCGGGCGAGGGCTAGGTGCTGCTCGGCGCGATGGCCGAGAAAGAACACCTGGAGATGAAACGACCATGCCCGCATGTCGCGGTAAAAATCGGCCAAATAGGGGTTGTCGGCCACCGACTCGAAACTGGTGAGCCAACCTAAGCGGGCGCCGATGCGTTCGGTCAGCGAGGTCTTGCCGGCGCCGATGTTGCCAGCCACGAGGACGAGACGCTTGGTCATACCGTGAGTATAGCCGGGACAGGCGGACAGGGCGAAATGACTGCGGTCGGCTCGCGTGCGGGGTCCTTTCCTGACAGCCCAGTTGGTTTCAGGACGCTGGGGCGGAAGACGACATGGCGCCGTCGCAACAACGTATCCTCCGGCGTCCGTTTGACATCGTTATCTCTCTTTGCTATTGTGACTTTTCGTAATCCGTTGCTATGATCGTTACTTATTCGAGAAATGAAAGACAAATTACAATTATCAGTTACCAATTACTTCGGCTAAAGTGTCATGAGAAAAGCGAACAGAGAGAAGAACATGAAGTACGAAGAGCCGGCTCCCTTGAATTCCCCTCATTTTTCCCTGAAGATGGCGATCATGGACAACCGCTCCTTGTCAATACGACGGTTCCGCCGAGGGTCGGGTCGGCTCATTCTGCTCCTGGTGTTCATCTTGCTGGTGGCCATCCTGGGCATCGCCGATCGGCCCCGGGGCATGGCCGAAACGGAGGTCATCGCCCTCGGCACAAGCCGGTATGTGTTTCTCGACGATACCCTCCTCGACAGGACCCTTTCGCAAAACGTTCGTCCCGTTGTCAATCCGCCCGTTATCACCGGTCGTGTTATTGTTCCCGACCAACCCTGGGAAGTCATGGGCTATCACTACTACAGCCAGGTCATGCCTTACGGCCGGGCTTACGAGGGGCACATTTACAACTACATCCTCTATTACGGCCGATTGAACTCCCTCTCGAACAAAGAAAGTGGTCAAGCCGGCAACGGCTTGTATTGCGTGGCCCTCTCCGATGACGGTATCAACTGGATAAAACCCCTTTTTAGCGGATCGTTTCTGTTTGATGAACAACCGACAAATTGCATTTATGACGAACCTTCCCAATTTCTTAATTTTGTCTTCTTCGATCCGATCGCTCCGGAAACAAGCCGTTATAAGGCCATCACCTATCTGAGCGACGGTACTTTTGGCGTTCTGGGCGTTTCGACCGATGGGTTGGTCTTCCAGCCCGTGTCGAAACGCCTGGGGCCGGTCCATCAGGACGGCACCATCTATCATCTGGACTCCCAAAACGTCGTTTGGTGGGACGCGGCCGCTGGAGCTTACCGATTTCTGGTACGCGGCCGCCGCGCCGATTTTGACGGCACGAAATGGAGCAACCCCCATCGCAATGTGCATTACGGGTCCATTGCTACGACCGACTTGCTGGCCGCCGATGCTTTTATCCTCAACGTCAGCGACAACCCCAACCCCTATCCTCACTGGACACAGGGGCCCTACACTTCAGGGCCGATGTACGCCATCACCACCGAGCTGCCGACGGTCATGGAAGCCGGAGAGGCCGATTGGCGAACCTGGCAGCAGGCCGAGCCGTATTCGGTGGACATCTACCATACGGCGGCCATGCCTTACCCGTGGGCGCCGGAGACCTACCTCTCCTTTCCCACCCTCTACTACCACTACACGGCCGCCACAACACCGGCCGCGCTCACCCAGAACGACGGTGAGTTTGCCGTCGGGCTGGCCACGAGTCGGGATGGCTACCACTGGCGGCGGTATCGGCAGGCCGATGGGTTCCCGGCCTACGTGGCGCGTGGCCCCGTGGAGGGATTGAATCTGTTCATGATGAGTATGGGTCACGGCATGATCCGGGTTGGGGATGAACTCTATCAGTACTTCATCGGTCTGCCCCGTACTCACGGTCACGGAGCCTACTTCGACGGCCGATATCAGAGGATCACGGCTTCGCCGGAAAACATCCAGCGCTGGCAGGCGTCCGACAAGGGCGGTATCTACCGGTTGCGGCAGCGGGTGGACGGTTTTGTGGCGATGGCCACCTGTGGGAACGAAGGGGTGCTCGTGACGAAACCCTACACCTTTACCGGGGATGAGCTGACCCTCAATTTCGTTACGGCCGCCGACGGTTATGTGGATGTGAGCCTGCTCGATGAAAGCGGTCAGGTCCTGCCCGGCTTCGAGCCGGTACGGATGCAAGGCGATGCCGTTGACGGCGTTGTCACCTGGCCGGGAGCCAACATCGCCGACCTGGCGAGTCAACCCGTGCGCCTGAGCCTGCGCTTGCGTCAGGCCAATGTCTTTGCCTTTGCCTTTCGCCAGGCAGGCGTTCAAGACCAGCACATGAGCGCTGTCCTCGCACCCAACGAGCCTCCGCTACCGTCACGCGTTCTCGAACCCAATTGCGCTTCCTTCCCCGGCGTTTATCAGACGCCCACACCCACCCCAACCACCACGGCTACCCCGGCCTGGCAGCGAATCACATTCTCCTGTCGGCCCAACCCCGCTCCCGAGGTCGTCTCGACCGACGGCTACGTCGAGCGTGGGGCGGCGGGATCGAGCTTTGACACCCTACGGAACGGCGCCGGCACCCATGCCAGCTCAACCGTTAGCAGCGAACGCATTGCCTGGCTGGCTGCCGATTCTGTTCTCAACACGTTCAAACATCTTCGTCGGGGCATCCTCACCTGCGACACCTCCGCCGTCCCCGCATCGGCCACCGTCCTTGAGGCCCGGCTTTTTCTCTACGGGAAGGGCAAAAGCAACGGGCTGGGGCGCAGCGACCTCGTCGTTGTGTCGGCCAATCCTCAGCGTCCCCACGCCGTCCTATCCGGCGA
>JAOADB010000206.1 GCA_026417535.1 Caldilineales bacterium | reverse complement strand
GAGTGGCCGTGGGGGTGCGCGTGGGGGTGCGGGTGATGGTCGGCGTGCGCGTGGTCGTCGGGGTGGGTGTAGCCGTCGGCGCGGGTTGGGCCAAGAGGATGCGCCACATGCTGCGACCGTGGGTGGCCGCTACGAGTTGGCGGGCGCCGTTGGGATAGGCCTGCAGGGCCAGGTCGAAGACGGCCACACGTGGGAAGTTTTCGTTGAAGGGCGCCCACGAGTTGCCGCCGTTGGTGCTGCGATAGACCCCCAGGTCCGTGCCGATGTACACCGTGCCCGGTGCGGACCGATCGAGGGCCAATGCCAGAACCGGTAGGTCGGGCAGGCCGTTCGTCTGACCGGTTCGGGACACGTCCGTCCAGGTCTGGCCGCCGTCGGTGGATTTGTACACATGGCCGGGCGCGCCGGGGGTGTTGGCGCTGAACCCGCTGAAGGCGACGTAGAGCGTTTGGGCATCAGCGATGGCCACATCGGTCACAAAACGGTTGGGCAAGGGCGCTTTGGTCAGGTTCGTCCAGGTAGCGCCGCCGTCGGTGGTGCGTTGCACGTTGCCGTCGGCCGTGCCCACGAGGATATGGTTGGCGTTCCCCGGCAAGAGGCCGATGGCCGAAATGGCGCTGTAAATCGGGTGAATGTTTTTGGTGAGATCGCCGCTGATGGCCGTCCAATTGTTCCCGCGGTTGTTCGAGCGATAGAGCCGATGGGTACCCCAATAGACCCGACCGGCGGTGTTCGGGTCCACGGCCAGTGGCGCGTAGAACAGCACCCGGTCGTTGACATTGATGCCGTTGCTCAAGATGGGCCAGGCATTGGGCGAAGGCGAGCCGTTGGCGTCGTTGCGCTGGAATTGCATCACCTGGCCCCGGATGCTGAAGCGGGTGCCGTACCAGTAGGTGGGGTTGAAGGGGTCAATGGCCGTGAAGCCGCCGTCGCCCGTATCGAGACCGATCCAGGTGGCGCCGCCGTTGGTGGTCTTCGCTTTGGCGTTGTCCTGCATACCGCCGAAGACGATGTTCGGGTCGGTAGGATGGAGCGCCACCGACTGGAACTGGAGCGTGCCCTTGTTGCCGTTGCGCTGTTGCCAGGTGGCGCCGCCGTCGGTCGAACGGAAGACGCCGCCATCGGTGCCCAGCCAGATGATGTTCGGGTTGCTGGGTGCAAAGGCGATGGCGTGCAGATCGGGATGGAGAGTGGTGTTGGCCGAGGTACCGGCATTCGTGCTCCAGCTGGCGCCGCCGTTGGTCGTCCAGAAAACCACGCCGTCAATGCCGCTGACGTTCGGACTGTAAAGAGCCTGGCCGCCGGCGAAAAAGATGTTGGGATTCGTGGGATGGACGGCCAGGACGTTATCGTAAGAGCACTGCTGACCGCAATAGCTCACCGACAGCGTGTTCAGATAGGTCCAGTTATTGCCGCCGTTGGTGCTCTTGAAAAGGGCGCCGATGCCCCCCTGGTTGGTGAGGACTTCCAGCCCGGCATAGAGGACGGACGGGTTCGAACGGCTCAGGGTGACCTCGGCCCGACGGATGGGAGATGTCAGGCTGAGAAGGGTGGTCCAGTTGATGCCGCCGTTCGTGGAGGACACGATCCCGATCTGGTCGAAACCGGCATAGAGGATATCGGGGTTCGTCGGGTGCATGACCAGCGCCGAAGGCGAGACGCAGCCTTGGCTATCGCAGGCCGAGACGAGGAGGTGCCAGGTGGCGCCGCCGTCGGTGCTGCGCCAGATGCCGGGGTTGGCCGTCAGGGGTTTGTTGCCGGCCACGTTGGCCGATGCCGCCACGTAGAGGGTGTTGGCCTGGCTTGGATGGGGCACGATGTCGGCGATGCCCATGCCGGCGAACACGGTGGTGCCCAGCGCGGTCCAGGTGGCGCCGCCGTCGGTGGACCTGAGCAGACCGGCGCCGTAGTAGCTATCGGCGCTGTAGTGCGGTTCGCCGGTCCCCACGTAGAGGGTGTTGGGATTGTTGGGCGCAAAGGCCAGGGACCCGATGGCCAGCGAGGCCTGGCCGTCGGTCAACGGCGTCCACGAAATGCCACCGTTGGTCGTTTTCCACAACCCGCCCTGGGCGCCACCCGCGTAGACGATATCGGGATTTTGCGGATGGATGAGGAGCGCCGTGGTGCGACCGGCCGAGTCAATGGGGTAGGCGCCGAGATTCCCGCCCACGATCGGCGCCGGCCCAATGGGTTCCCAACCGGCTTCGGCACTTTGGCCCATCAGCTCCATCTGGCGTTGCAACAGCTCGTACCCTTTCTGCCGCGCATCGAGGGGAAAGGTCTCGCCCGGATAGGTGAGCATGAAGTAGTACAGCTCCTCGCGTTCGCGACGGGCCGCTTCTTCTTCCCGTTCCTCTTCTTCCTCTTCGGGATTCGTCTGCCATTGGCGTTCCTGCAACCCCGGTTGCATAGGAGGAATGGCCGTTTCTCCCCAATAGAACACCTGCGCCCCCGTCCGATAGGTCTCCCAATCCCGAATCGGCGGACTCCCGCGCGGACGTTCGAGACGTTGGGCCGGCGGTGGGGTCGTCACCGGCGGCGGCGCACAGGCCGCCAAAAGACCAAGACATGCCAATAGAAACCCTATCGGCAAACGAACATGTGCGTTCATCGGGCACCTCCCTGGTGATGCATTTTTCATCGCTTGTTCTTGGGTGGGGCTATCGGCCAGACCAAGGACGAACGACGGGAACGAAGGGTTGTCGTCTTTCGCCATTCATCCTTCGTCCCGGATGAGGGCCGATAGTCGGAACACAAGAGGAACGACGAAAGTGTGTGACCCGTATGGTACTCCGCTTTTGGCCGTAAAGCCAATTCGTCCGAGAGGAGGGTCCTGGGATGTCACGACTCGGCCCGCTGCCTTTCGTTTCGGATGGGTCTTCCCTTCCCGCCATCGGCCGTTCGTCGAGACGACGGACGAAAGACGAAGGGCGAAGAAGCGTCGTCGTGCGTCCGATAAGCGGTCCACCTGCCATGACCAGCCCACCTTGCGTAGATCGAAGAGCCGGCCGATCGCGCATTGCGGCAGCGGGCGTGTGCATTTTTCGGTGCCCTGCGCTACAATGGGCTGATGAGTCCCGGCTGCGTCCGGCGTCCGTTATCCTCACCCTATGTTCCTGCACCGCGCGAAAATCCGATTTGTCAACGCCTGCTATCGTCTGCTCCATCGCCTGTACTATGCCGGTCTCTTCGGCCGTCGCCTGCTCGTCGCCGACAGAGTGGCCGTCATCGTGCAACGTTGGGAAACGGCGCGACGGCGGGGTGACATTCCGCAACCGGCCGCCGTCTGGGATGCCCAATATGCCGCCGGGCGCTGGGATTTCCTAGCCGGGCTTGATCAGCTCGCCCGCTACAGCGTGATCGCCGGGTACATCCACTACCTCAAGCCGGAAGCGGCCGTGCTCGATGTGGGATGTGGCGAAGGGTTGCTGCTGCGCAGCTATCGGCCGTATGGCTACAGCCGCTACCTGGGCGTGGATATTGCCGCCAACGCCGTTGCCCGTTTGAGCGCGGCCGCTGACGAGCGCACCCACTTTGTTTGCGCCGACGCCGAGACGTTTCATCCGGATGAATCATTTGACGTTATCGTCTTCAATGAATCACTTTATTACTTTCGCGAGCCTTTGACAACATTTGCGCGCTATCTCGATTTTTTGAATCAAGACGGCATTGTTATCGTTTCTACTTTTCTCGGTTCACCTCGCGCTGTGAGTATACTCAAACGATTACGCGAGAAGTATGCCGTTTTAGACGAAGTCCAAATCAAACACAATAAAAAACTAGAAATGGTGTGCAGTGTTTTTAAACCGCACGATGACAACAAAAACAGAAAGACAAACTCATGACGATGTGCCGCTGATACGATTCGGACCGGAACAAAGCCTGTTCGACCTGGAACTTGGCGATCTGTGGCGGCAGCGTGAGTTACTTTATTTTCTGGTCCTGCGCGATATCAAAATTCGCTACAAGCAGACGGCGCTTGGCATCGGTTGGGCCATCTTACAGCCGTTTTTGACGATGGTGATCTTTACCGCCATCTTCGGCGTTTTCGTCAAAGTGCCGTCGAATGGCCAGCCCTATCCCATTTTTGCCTATACGGCGCTGCTGCCCTGGAACCTGTTCGCCCAGGGCGTCGCGCGCGGTTCCACGGGGCTGGTGGACAACGCCCAGCTCATCACCAAGGTCTTCTTCCCACGGCTGATCCTGCCCCTGGCCGCCGTGATTGCGCCGGCGGTGGATTTCGTCATCGCCTTCGTCTTTTTGTTGGGCATGATGGCCTGGTATCGGCTGGCGCCCACCGTCGGCCTGCTCTGGTTGCCGGCTTTCGTGCTCTTGGCCTTGCTGACGGCCCTGGCCGTGAGCCTGTGGCTGGCCGCCATCAACGTCCGCTATCGCGACGTGCGTCATGCCATCCCCTTCTTGCTCCAGTTCTGGATGTACGCCTCGCCCGTGGCCTATCCCCTCAGCATCGTGCCCGAACGGTGGCGCGGCCTGTACAGCCTGAACCCGATGGTGGCCGTCATCGAGGGCTTTCGCTGGGCGCTTCTGGGTGGGGCACCCCCGGCGCCGGGCCTGGTGGCGCCGGCTCTCGTCCTGGTCGCCCTGCTCCTCGGCGGCGGCTTGCTCTTTTTCAAGCGCATGGAACGCACCTTTGCCGATGTGATTTAGACGATGGACGATGAAGAGCGTTCGTCGTTCGTCTCGCGTTGGGTGTCTTTGGGTTCACTAAACATGTCTGAAATCGCCATTCGCGTCGAAAACTTGAGCAAACGCTATCGTATCGGCGCGTTGCACCAACCCCGCCTGGGCTTTCGCGAGGCGTTGGCGGCAACGTTCCGAGGCACCGGTGCGCCGCCATCCGAACGCGCCAACGAAATCTGGGCCTTGCGGGATCTCTCCTTCGAGGTCAAACAAGGCGAGGTGGTCGGCATCGTCGGTCGCAACGGGGCCGGCAAGACCACCCTGCTCAAAATCCTCTCCCGCATCACCCGGCCCACCATGGGCCACGTCGAATTGCGCGGCCGCGTGGGCAGTTTGCTCGAGGTGGGCACCGGTTTTCATCCCGAACTGACCGGCCGCGAGAACATCTACATGAACGGCGCCATTCTCGGCATGCGCAAAAGCGAGATTGACCGCAAATTCGATGAGATCGTCGCCTTTGCCGAGGTCGAAAAGTTCATAGACACCCCGGTCAAGCGCTACTCCAGCGGCATGGCCGTGCGCCTGGCCTTCGCCGTGGCCGCCCATCTCGAACCCGAAATCCTGCTCGTGGACGAAGTCTTGGCCGTGGGCGATGCCCGTTTCCAGAAAAAGTGCCTGAACAAGATGGAAGACGTGGGCCAGCGCGGGCGCACGGTGCTCTTTGTCTCCCACAACATGCCCACCATCAACCGGCTCTGCCCGCGCTCGCTGCTCATTGACGGGGTCCTCCTCATGGACGGCCCCTCGCCGGAGATCGTCAGCGCCTATCTCAATTCGGGCCAGAACACGGCGGCCGCGCGGGAGTGGCCGGACCCAGCCCTGGCGCCCGGCGGCGAAGTGGCGCGGCTGCGGGCCGTGCGCGTGCGCGGCCGCGACGGTCGCATCGCCGAGACGGTGGACATCCGCGAGCCGGTGGGCCTGGAGATGGAGTTCGAGGTGCTTAAACCCGGCTATGTGCTCTTGCCCCACTACCATGTCTTTAGCGAGGCCGGGGCCCTGGCCTTCGAGGCCGTGGACACCGACCCGGAGTGGCGGCGGCGGCCGCGGCCGGCCGGACGCTATCGCAGCACGGCCTGGGTGCCGGGCAATTTCATGGGCGAAGGCATGATGTACGTCGAGGCGGCCCTGATCACGATGGAGCCGGTCATCACCCAGTTTTGGGAACGGAACGTCGTTGCCTTTCAGGTTCTCGACCCGGCCGAGGGCGATTCGGCCCGCGGGGACTGGATGGGCCGCATGGAAGGCGCCGTGCGCCCCCTGCTCCACTGGGAAACCCAGTTCGAGCCGGCGACCGAACCACCCTTGACGGTCGAGGGTTAGCGGCCATGTGGCGAGAACGGGTCTATTGGGCCGTGCGCCATCGGCTGGAAGGGCTGATCATCGGCGTAAGCACCACCGAACCTGTGGCCGCGCTCACCTTTGACGACGGTCCTCACCCTGTTTCCACGCCGCAGGTGCTCGATGTGTTGGCCCGACACGGCGCACGGGCAACCTTTTTCATGGTCGGCCAACAGGCCCGGCGCCATCCCGGCTTGGTGCGGCAGGTCGCTGCAGCCGGTCATGCCATCGGCAATCACACTTGGGACCACCGCTCGCTCACCGAGCTGAGCGGGCAGGAACGGCGCGGCCAACTGCGCGCCTGTGCGCAGGCGTTGGCACCCTACGGCAGTCCGCTGTTGCGACCGCCTTACGGCCATTTCCACCGTCGCGCCCGCCTCGATGCCTTGCTGTGCGGCTACCGTCATGTCATCGCCTGGAACCTGGTCGTCTATGACTGGCTCGACCACGATCCGGCCTGGATGCGCGACCGTATCCTGCAGGGGCTGCGGCCGGGCAGCATCGTCCTGCTCCACGATGCCCTGGCGACAACCCTCGACCCGGCCTTTACCGACCGTGGCCCAATGCTGGCTGCGTTGGAC
>JAOADB010000205.1 GCA_026417535.1 Caldilineales bacterium | reverse complement strand
CTGTTACAATGTGTCCCGTTTCACAAAGCGGACGAAGCTCCCCCAAGCCTCTCTCCGGATGGCATCCGAAGCTACAGCTCCCCCAAACTCTCGCCCGTCCTTCCCCACGACTTTCAGGAGGTTTTTCGCGTTATGGGCAAACTGGTTCATGTCACCTGGCAACGCCATCGCTCGTTTGTGGCCACCACGAATGAGGGCCATGTGGCGGCCATGGACGGTGGTCCCGATGGGCTAGCGATGAGTCCCAGCACCCTGTTGTTGGCGGCCCTGGGCGGCTGCGTTTCCACCACCGTGATCGGGGTGTTGGAGAAAAAGCGCCAACAGGTCACCCACTTTCAGGTGGATGTCACGGGCGAACAAATGCCCGACTGGCCCAAGGCCTACACCCACATCCACCTGACCTACAAAGTCCGCGGCAAGAACATTGACCCGGACGCCGTGGCGCGGGCCATCGAGCTGGCCGAGACGAAGTACTGCACGGTCTCGGCCTCGCTCAACGTGCCCATCAGCCACAGCATCGAAATCACCGAGGAGACGCGCAAGGAACCGGCAGCGCAACCGGCCTGACCCCGATTCGGCCGGTTCAATACTGGGCCAGACTCCCCTGCGCCTGCGCCCACCGGCAGGCCAGGTGCAGGGTGAGCAACCCCACCGGCACCAGCACAAGGGCATATCCCACCAAAACGAGCAAGTCGGGCGCCAACGTCGCGGTATTCTCGGCCAAGAGCAGGGCGTTCCGTAACCCGCGCAAGGCATAGGTTTGGGGTAGCAGGAGCGCCAGCCGGGGCAGCGGTTCGGGCAACAGGGCCGTAGGGAAATAGACCCCCGCCAGCAGGGCCGTGGCCGCCTCGACCACCCACGCCACGGCATTCCCGCGCTTGGCGACGATGATCAGGCCGGCGCCCATCAGCCCCAGGCCGCTGATGGCGACACAGGCCACCAGCGCCACCAGGAACGCGCCCGCCCAGTTGGCGTCCGCCAAGGGCGCGCCCAACAGCACACCCAGGAGCAAGTACAGAAGGGTCTCGGCCAAGGCATAGGCATAGGGCCAGAGGTTGAAACTGACGATCAGCCAGGGCCAGGACACCGGCCAAAGGAGCTGAGCCTCGAAGGTCCCGGTCTGCTGGGCCTCGCCGATCCCCGCGCCATAGCCGGCCAGGCTGAGGTGGAAGAGCCGCTGGAAGGCCAGCCCGATGAGCACATAGGCAAAGTAGTTCCCGCCATACGGCGCCAAGGCCGGATGCCCCTCACCGAGCAGCCGACCGATGAAGTAGAAGACCACCACCTGAAAGGCCGTGCCCAGGAAACGCAGGACAAAGGCCAGCCGATAGCTGCGTCCGATCCGCCAATCGCGCAGGAAACCGGCCGCAAGCACGCCGACGACGAGCTTCATACCCCCACCCAATGGACATAAAGCCGACGCAGGTCCTCGGCTGCGGAGGGACCGGCCGGCAGACCGGCGGCGGCCAGCAACGCCGCCGGCGCGTCCTGCGCAACCGCATGGCCCTCGCGCAGGACAAGAAGCCGCCGGCACAGCGCGGCCACGGCTTCGGGTTGATGGGTGGCGATCAGGACGGCGGCTTCGGGCGTCATGGCCAGGTAGTCTCGGAGCAGATCCACAAACCGTCGGTTGGCAGCCACATCGAGGCTGCGGGTGGGTTCGTCCAACAACAGCACCGTCGGTTGCGGCAAAAGGGCCCGCGCCAGCGCCAGCAGGGTGCGCTGACCGGCCGACAGTTTGCCCACAGGCAGATGCGCCACCCCGGTCAGGCCCACCGCTTCCAGGCCGATTTCGATACGGCGCCGCAGCTCGCGGCCGCGTAGCCCGTAACCGCGGCCGAACACGTCCAAGTTTTGCCGGGCGTCCAGACGCCAGAACAGGCTGCGCTCAGCCTCGGTGACCACGCCGAGATGCCGCCGCACGGTCGCTCCGGCTGCAAGCGGATGACCCGCCACCCAAACCTCACCCTGGTCGGGCCGGATGAGCGTGGCCAGGATTTTGATGAGGGTGGTCTTGCCGGCGCCGTTAGGACCCATGAGGACGGCCAGCTCGCCTGCCATGACCTCGGCGCTGACCCCGCACAGGGCGGGCCGGCGATCGGAACGGCGGTAGGTCTTGTGCAGATTGACGATGCGGATAGGAGGTGACATCGGCCGAATGCGTTGCCGGTGATGATAACCGGGGATAAAACGGCCGGCAAATTGCCCCACCTGGACGGGCGCCTGTGGTACAATGGCGACGGACAGCCTATGAACGCGCCCATCCCTCCTTCGGCGCCGGAGCCGCTGCCCGGCACGGTCAAGTTCTACTACCGCCATCTCATCGTCGGCACAGGACAGACGGAATGGCCCGCCCATCTCGAAACGGCCGCCGACCTGGCCGGCGAGCTGGCGCGGGCCGTCGCCGCCTTGGGCGAGGCCCTGCCCCATCCGACCAAGGTGACGGCCTGTGATGCCGCCGCCACGGGGTCGGGCTGCGATATCCTGGTCTTCCCCGACAACCTCCGCTATCGCAGGGTGACGATGGCCGATCTGCCGGGCCTGATCGCCGAGCAGGTGCTGGCTGGGCGGCCGGCCACGTCCATCCCCCACGAAGCCCTCGACGGCGTCCACATCTTCATCTGCACCCACGGCGCCCGCGACCAGCGCTGCGGGGTTTGCGGTCCGCCCCTCTACGAGCGCTTTGCCGCCGAAATCGCCGCCCGTGGCCTGGAAGGGCATGTCCACCTCTATCGCAGCAGCCATGTCGGCGGCCATCGCTACGCTGGCAACGTGCTCATCTACCCGACCGGCGACTGGTACGGCTACGTGACCCCGGCGGCCGTGCCCGTCCTGCTCGACCGGGCCATCCTGGGTGGCAGCATCGTCCCCGAGCTCTGGCGTGGGCGCATGGGCCTGTCGCCGGAAGCCCAGATCGCTTTGCTGGCTACCCTTTTCCCGGTTCACCAACCCCCACCCTTGCGGCCATGACCACCCTGACCCCCGATTCGCCCCCCGCCGAACGCCTGCCCGAGATCATCCGCCGGTTGCGCCAGGTTCACCCCGATGCCCGTTGCGCGCTGGACCACCGCAACGCCTTCGAGTTGCTGGTGGCCACCATCCTCTCGGCCCAATGCACCGATGAACGGGTCAATCAGGTGACGCCGGCCCTGTTCGCCCGCTATCCCACACCGGCGGCGATGGCCGCGGCCGACCGCGGCGAGCTGGAAGAGGCCATCCGCCCCACCGGTTTCTATCGGAACAAGGCCCGCCACATCCAGGAAGCCGCGCAACGGATCGCCCACGATTTCGGCGGCGAGGTTCCCGCCAGCATGGAAGCGCTGACGACGCTGCCCGGTGTGGCCCGTAAGACGGCCAATGTGGTCCTAGGGGTGGCCTACGGCTTGGCCGAGGGCATCGTCGTGGATACCCACGTGGCGCGGCTGGCCAATCGCCTGGGCCTGAGCCGGCAAACCGATCCCAACAAGATCGAGCAGGACCTGATGGCGATCACCCCGCGGGAGGAGTGGATTGACCTAGCGCACCTCCTCATTTTCCACGGTCGCCGGGTGTGCACGGCCCGCAAGCCCGACTGTCCGAACTGCGTGCTCAACGACCTGTGTCCCTCAGCCGTGTTGTGAATGCCTTTGTTTGCTAAGAGGACGTTTGGAATAAGATTGTTTGTTATCTTCCTTTTTTTATAATCAAAAAGACGCTAAGACACCAAAAACGCCAAGAATGATTCTTAAGAAATAAAAGATCACTAGACGCTAAAGCAAAAATGGCGCCTTCTAGCCGCGGAGTGGAATGGCGAAGGGAGGCGCAGGAGCTCAACCGTAAGAACCGGTCACGATCAGTAACCATTGGCGCCGAAGACGGCGTTCTCTTCTCAACGACGAGAGGTGACAACATGATACCCCGACAAATGGATGCGTTTTTGCGGCAGGCGCTGTTGCCCCGCACCTGGAGCAATCGCCTGCAGCGCGAGGGGCCGTTGTGCTTTATGGAATTTCGGGGCACCGATGTGGAACGGTTGCATCGGTTGGGGATCGAGGCCGACCGACTGGGACCACGGCTGGTGGTGTGCCTATGGGACGAGGAAAGCCCGCTCGAGATCGGCGGTTATATCGTCGTGGACAATCTGGCCATGGGCCGCCCGGCGATGGGTGGGATCCGCATGTTGCCCGACGTGACACCGGCCACCGTTTTCAACCTGGCGCGCGGGATGACGCTGAAGAACGCGGCCGCGGGCCTGCCCTACGGCGGCGGTAAGGCCGGCATCGTGGCCCCGGAACGGGACCTGACGCCCGCCGAACACACGGCCATCATCGCCGGGTTTGCCCGCCTGCTGGCCCGCTACCGGCAGGTCTATCTGCCGGGGCCGGATGTGGGCACCGACGACGCCGATATGAAAACCATCGCCATCTTCAACGGCCTCGACGGCGTCCTCTCAAAGCCGGCGGAGATGGGCGGCAACCGCATTGACCAACTGGGCGCAGCAGCCGGCGGCATCGCCATCGCCATCGAGGCGCTGCTGGCCGAAATGCCCCGGCTGCGGGTCTTGCCGCAGTTCGCCCATGTGCACATCCCCGCCCGCGACGAGATGACGGTGCTCATCCAGGGCTTTGGCGCCGTGGGCAGCCATGTCGCCCGTCTGCTAACGGCCACCGAGCCGGCCCCGCGCATCGTGGGCATCAGCGATGCCTACGGCTACCTATACAACGCGCAGGGCCTGCCCGTGGCCGAGCTGCTGGCCCTGCGCGAGGCCGGCGGCCTGGTCACCTATCCCTACTTTTTGCAACGGCTGGTCCATCAGCCGTCGCCCCGCCCGGCGACGAAGTTTGCCAATGCGCCCAACGACCTGCTGCGCGAATCGGCCTTTTGCTTTGTCCCGGCCGCGCCCATCGCCAACTACTTGGCCGTGGATGCCGACGCCGGGGCCTGTATGACGGTGGATCGGATGGGCCGATGGGCGATGATCGTCGAGGGCGCCAACACCTATTCGCCCGAACCGGCCCGCCGCGCCGCCCGCATCCGCATGGAACGGGTGGTGTACTGGCAGCGCGGCACGATCATCGCCTCGGATTTCCTGGTCAATTCCGGCGGCGTCATCTTCGCCGCGCANGAACGGCTCATCCCCACGCCGCCCCACCTGGCCATCCCCGAGGCCATGCTGGGGAACCGGGAGGCTGTCGAAGGCTGGCTGGCCGCCCATGCCGACGAATTCGCCGCCTTGGCCGAACGGCGCTTGGCGGCCGGCATCGCCCAACGGGACCGGGTCATCCGCCACAACATGAAAGAGCTGGTGGATTTGCTCGTCTCGGACCCCGACATGTTGCCCCTGGAGGCGGCCGAGCAGATCAGCATCCGGCGGATTGCCTCCAGCGAACGGTTCCGCCGCGTGGCTGACATCATGGAGCCGCTGCTGACGATTGCGCCCGACCGGAGCGTGCGCGAGGCGGCCGAATTGCTCATCACCGACCCCCACGAGATGCTGGCCGTCATCAGCGCCAATGGCGAGCTGGTCGGCGTCGTCACCGACTGGGATATCACGAAGGCCTCGGCCACGGCCTGCGCTGCCGATATCCCCGTCTCCCAGATCATGTCGCGCCATGTCATCACGGCCCACCCCGACGACAGCATCCTCGATGTCCTCCGCGCCTTAGAGACTTACGAGATTTCGGCCATGCCGGTTGTGGATCAAGGCGCAGTAGTCGGGGTCATCAGCAGCGACATCCTCACCCACAAGACGCTCTATCGGCTCTTGCAGGCCGAGGTGTGAGAGGGACGATGGACGACGGACGCCGGATGCAAGGCGCGGCCCCTCGCGTTTTCGTCTGCCCTTCCCGGTCGCCTTGGAGACCAAGATACGGTGTTATGCGTGGCGGAGATGCCCAATCCTCATGATAAGGCCATTCCGGAAAGGCAGGCCTGCTATGCCATACGCCAGGTGCAACGCAACGAAAGGGCCATTACGAGCCGTATCGCCTGGCATGGCGGGTGTTGGCGACCGACGCCCCTCTCGCTCAACGACCCCCTGTCCGAGGCAATGATGATCAAAGCCAGTTCCTAAACTCATGCGGAACGTGAGTGAGAGGGGATTGGCCGATTTGACATTTTCATTGCTTTGTGCTATATTGGGAACGTTCCCAATTCAAGTGGGGATCTTGTTTCTTCAACAGAGGAATCGGTTTATGCCCGATCGTCCCACCATTTTAGATGTTGCTCGTCTGGCCGGTGTATCCAAGTCCACCGTTTCCCGAGTGCTTCAGGGCAAGGACACTCCTGTCAGCGAAAAGGCGCGTGCCAGGGTCCAGCAAGCGATTGCGGCATTGGGTTATGAGCACAACGCTGTGGCCAGTAGCCTGCGCACTGACCGCACGTGCATGATGATGCTCATTATCCCCGATATTACCAACCCCTTCTGGCCGGAAGTGGCGCGGGGGTTACAGGATACCGTCGAGCAGGCCGGCTATTCGGTCGTCTTTGCTAACAGTGACTGGGATCCGCTGCGTGAGATGGACTTTCTCCGCATGGCTCGCCGCAACCGTTTTGATGCCATCGCCATCAATCCCACCCGTGTGACCAACGATGAGCTGCGCACCAGCGGCATTCCCACAGTCATCTTGGGATTACGAGACGACTTTCCCGATTTTGATA
>JAOADB010000204.1 GCA_026417535.1 Caldilineales bacterium | reverse complement strand
CTCAAGGTCATCACGGCCAACGGCTGGTTTGCCGCCCGACCTTCGGGCACCGAAGACGTGTACAAAATCTACGCCGAAAGTTTCCAAGACGCCGACCACCTGCGCCGCATTCAGGCCGAGGCCCAGGCCATCGTGGCCGCGGCCCTGGCGGAAGCAGGCGTTTGAACGAGGAACATCGTATGTCCGCAACGCGCATCCTGGTCTGTGTGGCCTGGCCCTACGCCAGCGGCGATCGCCATCTCGGCCACGTGGCCGGGGCCTATCTGCCGCCCGACATCTTCGCCCGTTATCATCGCCTGGCCGGCCATCGGGTGCTCATGGTGTCCGGTTCGGATACCCACGGCACACCCATCACCGTGCGGGCCGCGCAGGAGGGCGTCACCCCGGCCGAGATCGTGGCCCGCTATCACGCCCGCTTCGTCCAAAGCTTCAAGGACCTGGGCCTAAGCTTCGACCTGTTCACCCATACCGACACCCAGAACCACTGGGATGTGACCCACGAGCTGTTCCACAACCATCTCGCCAACGGCTACATCTACCGCGACCGCCAACAACAGCCCTTCTGCGTCATTGACGGTCGGTTCCTGGCCGACCGCTACATCGAGGGGACCTGTCCCATCTGCGGCTATGCCGACGCCCGCGGGGACCAGTGTGACAACTGCGGCAACACCCTCGATCCGATTGACCTGATCCGTCCGCGCTGCAAAATCTGCGGCCGCAGCGAGATCGAAATCCGCGAGACCGAGCATTTCTTCTTTGACTTGGCCAAGGCCAGCCCCCATCTGGCCGCCTGGCTCAACGACGGGCGCAAAGACCACTGGCGGCCGGCCGTCATCAACTATGCTCGCCAGCAGGCCGAAAGCGGCGAGTTGCGCGGTCGCGCCATCACCCGCGACATCGACTGGGGCATCAACGTGCCCGTGCCCGGATGGGAGCACAAGGTCATCTACGTGTGGTACGATGCCGTCATCGGCTATTTCAGCGCCACGCGCGAGGTGTGCGCCCTGATGGGCAACCCGGAAGGGTGGCGGGAATGGTGGCTGGACCCGGCGACGCGCTCCTACTACTTCATCGGCAAGGACAACATCCCCTTCCACACCATCATCTGGCCGGCCATGCTCATCGGTGACGGCCGCGGCCTCAACCTGCCCTACGATGTGCCGGCCAACGAGTATCTGAACATCGAGGACAGAAAGATCAGCACGAGCCGGCGCTGGACCATTGACCTGCCCGATTTCCTCAGCCGCTACGACCCCGACCCGTTGCGTTACGTGCTGACCATCAACGCGCCGGAAACGCGCGATGTCAATTTCACCTGGGATGAGTTCGTCCGACGTAACAACGACGAACTCGTGGCGACTTGGGGCAACCTGGTCAACCGCACCCTGGGCTTTGCCTACAGTCGCTTCGATGCCCGCGTGCCCGCACCCGGCCCCCTGGACGAGAGCGACCGGGCCTTGCTGGCCGCCTCGGAGGCGGCGTTTGCCGAGGTCGGGGCCGAGCTGGAGGCGGTGCGGCTAAAGCTGGCCCTGACCAAGGCCATGGACCTGGCCCATGCGGCCAACCGTTATCTCAACGAAAAGGCGCCCTGGGCGCAGATCAAGACCGACCCGACGGCCGCGGCTACGACGGTCTATGTGACCTTGCAGGTCATCGACCGCCTGAAGGTGCTGCTCAATCCGTTCTTGCCGTTCACGACCCAACGGTTGCACCACTTCCTGGGCTACGACGGTGACATTTTCGGCCGGCTCTACGTGGACGAGGTGACCGACGCCCGGGGCACGCGGCCCGTGCTGCGCTACGACGGCAGTCAGATCGAGGCCCGCTGGGAGCCAACCGAGCTGCGCCCCGGTCAGCCCTTACGTCAGCCGGCGCCGCTCTACAGGAAGCTCGACCCGGAGGTCGTCGAGGCCGAGCGGCAGCGCTTGCTGGCCCGTCTCGGCCTTTCCGGGGACGGTGGATAAAGCTCCTCACATTTCTTTCCGGATGGCATCCGGAGCTACAGCTCCCCACATCCCTTTCCGGATGGCATCCGGAGCTACAGCTCCCTCAAACCTTCCCCGTTTCCGGTGACCCGTGGGAATTGCCGCCGATATCGCCATCATCGTGGTTGCGGGGCTGTTGGGCGGCGTCCTTGCCCAACAGCTCCGCCAGCCGCCGATCATCGGCTACATCCTGGCCGGGATCGTCGTGGGGCCTCACACCGGCGGGATCACGGTGAGCGATGTCCACACCATCGAGCTCCTGGCCGAGATCGGCGTGGCGTTGCTGTTGTTCGTCCTGGGGCTGGAGTTTTCGCTTCGCGAGCTGCAGCCGGTGCGGCGCATCGCCCTGATCGGGACGCCTATCCAGATGCTGCTGACGATGGGCCTGGGTTGGGCCATCGGCCGGCTGTGGGGATGGTCATGGCTCGATGCCGTCTGGTTCGGGGCCATGATCGCCCTCTCCAGCACGATGGTGGTGTTGAAAACGCTGGGGGACCAAGGACGGTTGGGGACGCTGTCGGGTCGGGTGATGATCGGGATGCTGATCGTCCAAGACCTGGCGGTCGTGCCTTTGATGATCATTCTGCCGCAGCTGCAGACGCCCGAAGCCAGCGTGCCCGTACTGTTGGCGGCGGCGCTCAAGGCGGCCCTGTTCCTGACGGCCATGGTCGTCATCGGTACCCGTCTGCTGCCGGGCCTGCTGGCCTACATCGCCGGCTGGAACTCGCGCGAGCTGTTCCTGCTGGCGATCACGGCCATTGGGTTGGGCATCGGCTATGTGACCTATCTCGTCGGGCTGTCGTTTGCCTTCGGCGCTTTCGTCGCCGGTCTGGTGCTTAGCGAGTCGGACTACGGCTATCAGGCCCTCAGCGATGTCATCCCGTTGCGGGATGTGTTCGGCCTGCTCTTTTTCGTGTCCGTTGGCATGCTGCTGGACCCCGACTTTTTGCTGGCGAACTTGGGAACGGTGCTGCTCATCGTCCTGATGGTGAGCGCGGGCAAAGCCCTCATCTTCGGCGGGTTGGCTCGCCTGTTCGGTTACGGCAACGTCGTGCCGCTGGCGCTGGGATTGGCTTCGTTCCAGATCGGCGAGTTCTCTTTCGTCCTGGCGCGGCTGGGCATGGCCATCGAGGCCATCAGCGAGCATCTCTACGCCCTCGTTCTGACGACGGCCGTCATCACGATGATGCTGACGCCGGCCGCGCTGGGCCTGGTCGAACCCTTGTACACCTGGCAGCAGCGGCGTTTCGGCCGGGAACGGCTGGCGACCATCAACCTGCCGACGACAGGGTTGCGCGAGCACGTGGTCATTGCCGGCGGGGGACGGGTGGGTCAGCATGTGGCCCGTGTGTTGCAGCCCCTGGGAACAGCCTTTGTCCTCATCGAGATGGACTACCATCGGGTGATGGAGGCCAAAGCGAAGGGGTTTCCGGTCATCTACGGCGACGCCGCCCAGGAAGTCGTGCTGGAAGCGGCCGGGGTGCGGCAGGCCCGGCTGGTGTTGGTGACCACCCCGGCCCTGATCGTCACCCGCGCTGTGGTCGAACAGGTGCGGCGTCTGAATCCGACGGTGCATATCGTCGCCCGCGCCGAAAGCGTCGAGGCGATGGAGCGCCTGCACGAACAGGGCGTGTACGAGGTCGTGCAGCCCGAATTCGAGGCCGGGCTGGAGATCACCCGGCAGGCGCTGCTGCACCTGGGCTTTCCGCCCACCGAAATTCAGCACTTCACCGACGCCGTGCGGCAGGAGCTCTACGCGCCCCTCTATCGGGTGCACGACGAGTACGATCTTGTGGCGCGGCTGCAAAACGTGGCCCGTCTGCTCGATGTGAGCTGGGTGCGGCTGGATGAACACAGCCCGTTGGTGGGCCATACCCTGCGGGAGGCGCGCATCCGTAGCCGCACCGGCGCCTCGGTGGTGGCCGTGGTCCATCGGGGACGGCTCCTCGCCAATCCCCACGCCGATTATCGCTTTGCCGCCGGCGATCTCGTGGCCGTCCTGGGCGACGCCTCGCAGCTGGCCGCCTTTCAGGCCCTCACCGCCGCCCAACTCGATAACCCGCCGGTGGTTGAGAATTGGTGACTGGTGACTGGTGACTGGTTATTGGTTACTGGTTACTGGTTATTCGTTTACGTTGTAGCATAACGGTTAGCCGTTGTGCTACAATCTTCGCCTTTCGTCCGCCTGGGCCAAAACCATGTCGGAACCTGAGCCATCATCGTCATCGGCCTGACAGTAACCAATAACCAGTAACCAGTAATCAGCAACCAATAAACTTCCAAAGGAGTTCATCCATGCGCGATGTGTTTATCGTTTCCGCCGTTCGTACCCCGATCGGGCGGCGCCGGGGCATGTACGCCGAGGTTCCGCCGATTGACCTGGCCGTGCCCGTGTTGCAGGCTGCCGTACAGGCTGCCGGTCTGGAACCGGCCCAGGTGGAGGATGTCGTGTTCGGGTGCGTCACGCCCCTGGGTGAACAGGGCGCCAATATCGCCCGCCTGGCCGTGCTCAAGGCCGGCTGGCCGATGACGGTGCCGGCCGTCACCCTCAACCGCATGTGCGGTTCCAGCCAGCAGGCCATCCACTTTGCGGCCCAGGCCATCTTGGCCGGGGACATGGACGTGGTCGTGGCGGGCGGCGTCGAACACATGACCCGCGTGCCGATGGGGTCCGATTACCCGGCGCAATGGCCGGACCTGCCCTACACTCTCGTCTCCCAGGGCATTTCGGCCGAGATGATGGCCGCCCGTTGGGAGATCTCCCGCGCGGCGCTGGACCAGTTCAGTTACGAGAGCCACCGCAAGGCCGCAGCAGCCACCCGCAACGGCCACTTCGCCGCCGAGATCGTGCCCATGACCGTACCCTTGCCCGCGACGGAGGGCGGCGACGGCCGGCGCACGGTCACCATTGACGAAGGGATCCGTTTCGACGCCAGCCTGGAGAAGATGGCGACGCTGAAACCGGCCTTCAAGGAGGACGGCGTCATCACCGCCGGCAATTCCAGCCAGATCAGCGACGGCGCCGCCGCCGTGGTGCTCGCCTCGGATGAGGCGGTGCGTCGGTGGAACCTGCAGCCGCTGGCGCGAGTGGTCACGCGGGTGGTCGTGGGCGATGACCCCGTGCTCATGCTGGCCGGCGTCATCCCCGCCACGCAGAAGGCGCTGGCCCGCGCGGGTCTGAGCGTGGACGATATTGCCGTCTTCGAGGTCAACGAAGCCTTTGCCTCGGTCGTCCTCGCCTGGCAACAGGACATCGAACCCGACCCCGAGCGGGTGAACCCCAACGGCGGCGCCATTGCCCTGGGGCATCCGTTGGGGGCCAGCGGCGCCCGCATCATGGCCACCCTGGTACACGAGCTGCGCCGTCGCCGCGGCCGCTACGGCCTCCAGACCATGTGCATCGGCCATGGCATGGCCACGGCCACGATTGTGGAGGCGGTATAGTGGGTGACTGGTGACTGGTTACTGGTAATTGAGGTTCTCTTCCCCCTCAGCGGCAGAACTCCTGGCCCCGGTTGAGGACGTCGTCCAGCGCACGCAAGCGCTGCTCCAGGTCGGCGATGGCGTTTTGCAAGGCGAAGCTGACATAGCGCCCTTCGGCCTTCAGGCGCTCCCGCTCGGCGCGATGGGCTTCGAGCTGGCCGCGCACCTGTTCCCGCTCGTTGCAGGCCTCCCACAGCTTCCAGCACAACACGGCCTTGCTCTCCTCCAGTTCGGCCAGCAGGGTCTGCTCCTGACGGGTCAGGTCTTCGATCTGCAGGGCCACCATGCCACCCGCGGCCAGGAGGGGATTGGTCAGCTTGAGCCTTTCCAGTTCTTCCTTTTGCCGTCGCAGCAAACGCAGGCGCTCCTGCCGGGAAGCGACGGTGCTCACCAGCGTCTCGGCCGTATCGTGGCGATAGCGCCAGCGGACCTCCTCGCCCGGATCGGGGGGTTGGGAACAGGGCGATGGCGGTGTTTCCCCCACCTCGACCGGGGCTGGGGGCGCTTCGGCCTCACCGGTTTCCGTCCTCAGGACGAAGAGGAGGCCGTCCTGGCTGCGCAGGTAGAGGATGGGCGTGGCGAAGCCACGGTCGCGGGGGAAATCGCGCAGACAGGCGCTGCGGGCCAAGGTCACGGCCATATCCACCCGCCCGGCCCAGCGGCCCGAAGTCAGCCGCTTGTAAAAGGTCTCGGCGAAGGTGACGGCGACGTCGTCGCGGATCGAGTACTGCATGGCCACCACCGCCGGCACCCGGGCACGCAGGATGGCCGGCGCCGTGCCGATGAAGGCCCGACCGCTACGGGCCTCGGCCACCGTAGCGCCCTTGCAGGCGTTGAGCACCACGAGTTTGAGGGTGTCGCTGTAATTGCCCAGCAGGTTTTGCAGCCGGGTATCGGTCACCCACTCCTCATCTTCGCTCTCGACCAGGGTGGGATCAGGGGCATTGAAGCGGAGCGAACCGTGCAGGGTGCCGTCGTCCTGTTCCTCGAATTCGCCGTGACCGATGAAATGGAGGATGTGGTATGCCCCTGTGGCCAAGGCTTCTTCCATGTCCTTCACCGTGACCTTGCCCTCGAGCACGGTGAAATCGAGATGGTGCTGGCGCAGCGCCGCGGTCACGATGTCTCGCTCCCGGTCGGTGGCCAGCCCGGACCCGCGTGGGATGACGAGGAGCACACGGGGGT
>JAOADB010000203.1 GCA_026417535.1 Caldilineales bacterium | reverse complement strand
AGATGTGTATAAGAGACAGATGGGGGTCTATCCCTACATCACCGCCCAAATCATCTTCCAGCTGCTCATCCCCATCATCCCCCGCCTGCAAGAGCTGAGCAAGGAGGGCGACGCCGGTCGGCAGAAGATCAACCAGTACACCCTGTACCTGACCGTGCCCCTGGCTTTCCTCCAGGGTTACGGCCAGGCCGCCATCATGGCCCGGGGCGGCACCGGTCTCGGCGAGGTCTTGCCGGGCTTCGGTTTCAGCGTCGAGCCTTTGCTCACCATCGCCGTCCTGGCCTCGATGGTGGCGGGGAGTTTCATCGCCCTGTTCCTGGGCAATCTCATCACCCAGGATGGCATCGGCAACGGCGTCTCGTTGATCATCTTCGGCGGCATCGTCGGTAACCTGTGGTCGCGCGTCAATGTGCTGCTGGCCAGCACGCGCGGGGTGCTGCTCGTCTTCATCTTCCTGCTGATCACCATCGCCACGGTGTTGCTCATCGTGTACGTGCAGGAGGGCCAGCGGCGCATTCCCGTGCAGTACGGCAAGCGGGTGCGAACGATGCGCGGCAACCGCATCATGATGGCCGGCGGCCAGAGCAGCTACATCCCCATCCGCGTCAACAGCGCGGGCATGATCCCGCTGATCTTCGCCAGCAGCCTGCTCATCTTCCCGGCCACCATCGGCAGCTTCCTCCAGGCTTCGGGGACCGATTGGGTCGCCCGCACCGGGGCCTTTTTCGTGAACACCTTCACCCCCGGCCGCACCCTCTACTGGATCCTGTACTTCCTGCTCGTCGTTGCCTTTACGTACTTTTACACCGATGTCATCTTCCGCCAGCAAAACCTGGCCGAGATCCTACAGCGGCAGGGCGGGTACATCCCCGGCCTGCGGCCCGGCAAGCGCACCGAGGAGTATCTGAACCGGGTGCTGGTGCGGATCACCTTCGTCGGCGCCTTGTTCCTGGGTTTCGTGGCCATTTTGCCCTGGCTCGTGAACCTGGTCGTGCGCGAACCGGGGCTGGCCGATACCGAACTGCTCATTACCAGCTCCGGTCTGTTGATCGTCGTCGGCGTGGTGCTCGATACGATGAAGCAGATCGAGGCGCAGCTGCTCATGCGCCATTACGAAGGCTTCATCCGTTAGAAAGGCACCCTCCGCTGAGGCCGTGCCCATGCTCAGGGCCGCGTTTTCGCCCCGTTTGCCCACGGGCAACGCCACTCCCTTCCCTCGCCGCCATGAGCACGAGCTGCGCCTGATGCGCCAGGCCGGTCGCATCGTGGCCTCGGTTCACGAGCACCTTAAACCCCTGCTCCAACCCGGTATCAGCACGGCCGAACTCGCCGCCATCGCCGAGGAGCACATCCGCCGTCTCGGCGGTGAGCCGGTGCTGCGCGGTTACGGCGCGGGCGAGGTGACCCCTGAAGGGTTTCCGGCGGCGATCTGCGTCTCGCTCAACGACGAAGCCGTGCACGGCATCCCGCGTCCGGACCGCTATTTGCGCGCCGGGGATCTGGTCGGTCTCGATATCGCCGTTGGCTACGAGGGTTGGATGGCCGATGCCGCCTGGACCCACCTCTGCGCGGCCGAGGCTCTGCCCCCGACGCAACGGGAGCTGCGCGAGCGGCTCGTGCGCTGCGCCGAGGAGGCCCTCCAGGCCGGGATCGAACAGGCCCGGCCTGGCCGGCATCTGGGCGATATCGGCGCCGCCATCGAGCAGGTCGTCACCCGGGCCGGTTTTACCGTCCTGCGCGAGCTGACCGGGCACGGGATCGGTCGGGCGCTGCACGAGGAGCCGATCGTGCTCAACTACGGTCGGCCGAGCACGGGCCGGCCGTTGCACCCCGGAATGACCCTGGCCCTGGAAGTCGTCATCGCTGCCGGGAGCTGGCGGGTGCGTCGCGAGGCCGATGGCTGGACCGTGCGCACCTGGGACGGTTCCCCGGCCGTGCAATGCGAACACACCGTCGCCATCACTACAGACGCTGCCGAGATTTTGACGTTGCCCTGAAGGAGTTGCTATCATGAAAGTTCGTCCATCCGTCAAACGCATGTGCGATAATTGCAAGATCATCCGTCGTCGTGGTGTGGTGCGCGTCATCTGCACCAACCCCAAGCACAAACAACGACAAGGCTAACACGACATCGCGGGTTTGCTCCCCGCAGGAGGCTTTATGGCTCGTATTGCCGGCGTTGACATCCCTCGTGATAAACGCCTCGAAGTTGCCCTCACCTACATTTACGGCATCGGTCCGACGAAGGCCAAGGAAATCCTGCAGCAGACGCAGATCGAAAACAAGCGCGTCTACGAGCTGACGGCCGATGAGATCGCCCGCCTGCGCGACCACATTGACCGCCACTACGTGGTCGAGGGCGATCTGCGCCGCGAGGTGCAGATGAACATCAAGCGCCTGATCGAGATCGGTAGCTATCGCGGACGGCGCCATCGCGCCAATCTGCCCGTCCGCGGTCAGCGCACGCGCACGAATGCCCGCACCAAGCGGGGGCCACGACGCACGGTGCCCGTTCGCAAGCGTTCACGCAAGTAAATCGTCCGGCCTCGTTTCCGTCTTCGTTCATCCGTTTTTGCCGTTTCGGAGCATAGACATTCATGGCCAAACCACAAACTACTGCCCGTTCCCGACGTGCGGCGCCCAAGAAAGAAAAACGCAACGTTGTACACGGTCAGGCCCATATCCAGGCCACGTTCAACAACACGATCATCACCATCACCGATCCCCAGGGCAATGCGCTGTGCTGGGCCAGCGCCGGCAGCTCCGGTTTCAAAGGCTCGCGCAAGAGCACGCCCTTTGCCGCCCAACAGGCCGGTCGCAATGCGGCCCGTCTGGCGATGGACATGGGGATGCGTACGGTGGATATCTTCGTGAAAGGGCCTGGCCCCGGCCGCGAATCGGCCATCCGTTCCCTGATGGCCGCTGGTTTGCAGGTCACCTCGATCACCGACGTGACCCCGCTGCCGCACAACGGCTGTCGTCCGCCCAAAAAGCGCCGCGTCTGAGGCGCCCAACGTTGCCGGACCGGTTTTCGCTCCCGTCTCCGTCTGCGGTCGTTCGTCCCTCGGTCCCGATGGAGACCGAGGGATGGGACGAAGGACGAAGCGGATCTGTCCTCCGTTGTTCGTCGTTCGTCTCCGTATTGGGCCGATGACGGGGACAGAAGTCACACCCGGAATTCGTTCGTCAAGGATAACGCGTACATGGCTCGTTACACCGACCCTGTTTGCCGACTTTGCCGCCGCGAAGGCGTCAAGTTGTACCTGAAGGGAGAGCGCTGCTATTCCCCCAAATGCGCCATCGAAAAGCGCAATGTGCCTCCGGGCATGCACGGCGCCAAACGGGCGCGGCGCAAGCCCTCCGATTTCCAGCGCCAGCTGCGCGAGAAGCAGAAAGTGCGCCGTATCTACGGCGTGTTCGAGCGGCAATTCCGCCGCTATTTCCGCCAGGCCCTGAAGACCAAAGGCCTGACCGGCACCACCCTCCTTGTGCTCCTGGAGCGACGCCTGGACAACGTCATCTATCGTCTCGGCTTTGCCTCGTCGCGCGCCCAGGCCCGTCAGCTCGTCACCCACGGCCACTTCACCGTCAACGGCAAGAAGGTGGACATCGCCTCCTACCAGGTTGAGCCAGGCGATGTGATCCAGGTGGCCGAGAACAGCCGCCAGCTGACCTACTTCAAAGATTTGGTGGAGCAGGGACGTCGCTACGCGATGCCCCCGAAGTGGCTGGCGGTGGATATGGCTGCCCTTTCGGGCCGCGTGTTGGCCATGCCCACACGCGAGGACATCGATCCGAGCATCAACGAGCAACTGATCGTCGAATACTACAGCCGTTAGGCTGTTGACCTGGAAGGGCAGACCGGGGCGCCGGCCGGGAGAACGGTCGGCTGCTGCCGGTCTTGTCCTGTGCACCCCGCGCAGGAGGCTGCGACGTGTTTTACCAGGAAATTCAACCCGTTTTACCCAAAATCGAGTGCACGGCCAGCACGCAGAAGTATGCCCGCTTCGAGGTCGGTCCGCTGGAAAGCGGGTTCGGCATCACCCTGGGCAATGCCCTGCGGCGCGTGCTGTTGTCGGCTTTGCCCGGTGCGGCTGTGACCTCGGTTCGCATCACCGACGTTTATCACGAGTTTTCGCCCATCCCCGGCGCTCGTGAGGATACCACGCAGCTGTTGCTCAATCTCAAACAACTGCGGTTGCGACTGTACAGCGAAGAGCCGGTGCGCATTTACGTGCACGCCAAGGGCGCCGGTCCCATCACGGCTGCCGATCTCAATGCGCCGCCGGAGGTCGAGATCATCAATCCCGACCTGTATTTGCTGACCCTGGATTCGCCCGACGCCGAGTTCGATATGGAACTCACCGTGTCGCCGGGCAAAGGCTATCTGCCGGCCGAAGCCGACATCCGCCCCAAGCTCCCCATCGGGGAATTGCCGGTGGATGCCATTTTTAGCCCCGTGCGCCGGGTGAACTACACGGTCGAACGCACCCGTGTGGGCGGGCACACCGATTTCGACCGTCTTGTGGTCGAAATCTGGACGGACGGCACGATGGCGCCGGAGGCGGCGCTCAAATACGCAGCGCGGCAGCTGGTGGACCTGTTCTCGATGATCGCCGGCGTCGAGGCCAAGCCTGTCGTCAGCGCCGAGGCCGAAGGCGACGGTATCCCAGCCCGCATTGCCGAACAGCCCATCGAAGAGCTGGATCTGGGCATGCGCGCCTACAACTGTCTGAAACGCGCCGGCATCACGAAGGTCGGCGAAGTCCTGCGTAAGCTGGAGCAGGGCGAAAACGAGATGTTGGCGATCCGGAACTTCGGTCGCAAGTCGCTGGACGAGCTGATTGCCAAGCTGCGCGAGAAAGACTACCTGATTTACATCAACTACACCCCCTCGCTCGAGACGCGATCGTCCGACTAAGGCGCTTTTTCCCGTTCGGCGCCGAGGAGAGAGAAAGTACCCATGCGACACCATGTTCGAGGCCGACACCTGGGCCGTTCGACCGGCCATCGCCAGGCCCTTTTCAAAAATCTGATCACCGAACTCTTCCGTCATGGCCAAATCGAGACGACCGAGGCCAAGGCCAAGGCCATCCGCGCCGACGCCGAAAAACTGATCACCATTGCCAAACGCGGGCGCGCCGGTCGAATCAGCGAAGTCCATGCCCGTCGCCTGATTCGGGCGCGGCTGAACGACCCCGAGCTGGTTGCCGTTGTGTATGACCAGTTTGCCGAGCGCTATGCCGATCGACCCGGCGGCTATACCCGCATTTTCAAGCTGGGGCCCCGCAAGGGCGACGGCGCCGAAATGGCCCTGATCGAGCTGGTCGAGTAAGGCGGATTGCGACCGCGCCGTGACCGCAGACACGGTTCAGCCCCTTGCCCCCCTTTACCGTGCCCTCGTCGAGTATGACGGCACCGACTTCCTCGGCTTTCAATGGCAGGCTGTCGGGCGCACGGTCCAGGGCGAGATCGAACGGACGCTTGCGCGTCTGACACAGCAGACCGTGCGTGTGGTCGGCGCCGGCCGCACCGATACGGGGGTCCATGCCCTGGGCCAGGTCATTGCCTTCCGGGTGCACTGGAAACGTAGTCTGAGCGACCTGGAACGCGGTCTGAATGCCCTGCTTCCCCCCGATATCGCCGTGCGGGCCTTGGCCGAAGCGCCGGAGGGGTTCCATCCCCGCTTCAGCGCCGTCGAGCGTTGGTACCGTTATCAGATCGGCCGCTGGCGGGGGCATTCGCCCCTGCGTGCCCGCTATGCTTGGGAACTGGAGCGCCCCCTCGATGTGAGCGCCATGAACGAGGCCGCGGCCATGCTCATCGGCAGCCACGATTTCGCCAGTTTCGGACAGCCGACGCAGGGCGAGGCCGGCGGCAGCACGGTGCGCCATCTGACCCAAGCCGTATGGCATGAAGACCCGCCCTATCTCGTTTTCGACGTGCGCGCCAACGGCTTTTTGCGCAACATGGTGCGCACGCTGGTCGGCACGCTCGTGCGCGTGGGCGCCGGCGAGATGCGTCCGGCGGATTTTGCCGCCCTGTTGGCCCGACGTGAACGGGCGCAGGCCGCGCCGCCGGCCCCTCCGCAGGGGCTGATCCTCATGGCCGTCACCTATCCCGATGAGCCGACCGTCATGCCGTTGTCCGCTTTTCCCCGTTTTATCCCTCAGACGAGCTAAGGAGTGCGTCTTGTGAACAAAACGTTTAGTCAACGACCCGAAGATGTGCAGCGCGAGTGGCTGTTGGTGGACGCCGAGGGCAAGACCTTGGGCCGTCTGGCCAGCGAGATCGCCAAAATTCTGCGCGGCAAGCACAAACCCACCTTCACGCCGCATGTGGACGGCGGTGATTTCGTGGTGGTCATCAATGCCGATAAAATCCGCGTGACGGGCGACCGTCTCGAAAGCAAGAAGTACTATCGTCACAGCGGCTACATGGGCGGTCTGAAGGAGATTTCGCTGCGCCGCATGCTGGAGACGCACCCCGAACGCGTGCTGGAACTCACTAACGCTGGCGGGCTACCGGTGATGGTGGAAACTCCGCGCGGCGGTTGACATCAGCATTTTCGCACTCTTGGGATCTGTCTCTTATAC
>JAOADB010000001.1 GCA_026417535.1 Caldilineales bacterium | reverse complement strand
GCCGCAGCGCTCTATGGGGTCGGCGCCGTCCTCGGTCTCTACACCCACTACGCCTTTCCCATCCACCTGCTGGCGCTCAACCTGGCTTGGCTCATCCGCTGGTGGGGAACCCGGCCGCATGGCTATGGCGCCCTTGCGGGTTGGGCCGCGCTGCAGCTAGCCGTGGGGCTGGCATTCCTGCCCTGGTTGCCCGTGGCCGTGCGCCAGCTGAGCACCTGGCCGGCGCCGACGACTACGCTCACGGCTGGGCCGGCCTTGGCCGAGACGGTGCGCCTCTTCCTTTGCGGTCCCATCCCTTGCCCGAACCTGCCGGGCCTGTTGTGGCCCGCTGCGGGGTTGGGCCTGGGCCTGGCCGGGATTACTCTGCCGGCTGCCATGCGCGACCGCTGCCGCCAACCGCTGCTCGTGCTGGCGTGGGCTTGGCTGCTGGCCGTGCCGACGGTGATGGTGGCTTTCCGGCTCTTCAGCCCGGTGCTGTTCAAGTTCCTGCTCATGGCCGCGCCGGCCTATCTGCTCCTGACGGCGATGGGCCTGGACATCCTGCGCGCAGGGCTGTGCCGGCGGTGGGGCCGATACCCGGCCGACCGTGCGGCCGCCATGGCGTTGGGCCTCCTCGTCCTGGCCGCCATGCCCGTCCTCGACCGCTACTACCACGACCCCACCGTCGCCCGCGACGACTACCGCGGCATCGCCGCCTATCTGCGCAGCGTGGCCGGCCCTGACGACGCTGTCATCCTTACGGCGCCTGGTCAGTGGGATGCCTTCAGCCGCTATGACCACGGGCCGGCGCCGGTCTATCCCCTGCCGACGACGCGACCCCTCGATCCCGATGACACGCTGGCCCGTCTCGAGGCCATTCTGGGCGCGCACAGACGCATCTACGCCGTCTATTGGGCCGTGGAGCAAGCCGATCCGGCCGGTCTCATCGAGACCACCCTGGCCGCGCGGGCCTTCAAAGCCTGGGATGCCTGGGTGGGGAACCTGCGTTTTGTGGCCTATGCCGCCGGTTCGCCGCCGCCCATGACCCCGCTGACGCCGCCGGTCGCCTTCGGCGATGCCATCGTCCTAACCGCCCTGGGACGCGACACGGCTGCCCTCGTCCCCGGCGATATCGCCCGCGTGTCGCTGGAGTGGCAAGCCCTGCGACCACCGGCGACCGCCTACAAGGTCACCCTGCAGATACTCGACCCGGCCGACCAGGTTCTGGCGCAGGTGGATGCCGAGCCGGTAGGTGGCACCCGACCGACGACGGGGTGGGTCGCTGGCGAGATCGTGACCGACCCCTATGGGCTGCCCATCCCATTGGCCACACCGCCCGGCGCGTATCGGCTCATCCTGGCCCTGTATGACCCCCTGACGGGCGCCCGCCTGTCGGTGGCGGGTCCTGCCGGCGCGGCCGACCATCTCGAACTCGGCGCTGTGACGGTGGTCGCCCCGCGGACGGCGCCGCCGGCCGCCGTTTTGCCCGTTCGCTATCGGCAGGAGGCGCGCCGCGGGCCGCTGACCTTCATCGGTCACAACCGCTTCAAGCACGGCTTCGGCCACGCGCCCGATACGCCCCTGCAACCGGGCGACCGGCTCCACCTCACCACGTTCTGGCGGGCCGAGACGCCCCCCGACGGCGATTATCAGGTCGAACTGCGGATGGATGGCCGCGTTCTGGGCCGCTTTTCCCCGGCCGGGGTCGGCTTTCCCACCTCGCGCTGGCCTGTCGGTCTGCCCTGGAGGGGCGAGCATACCATCGTCCTGCCGCCGGAATGGGCTACCGGGCGGCCGCATCGCCTCAGCCTGCAGCTCCTGGCGCCGGATGGTCGTCCTGTGGGCCGGCCCATTCGGCTGGATCCGCCGCTGGTCTATTGAAGGAGGGCGGTATACTATGGGCGGGACAGGCGCTACTCGCTGTTTTCTAGCACAACTGCTAGCAGTCGTGCTAGAATTCACAGTTTCCAAACGTGATTTCCGAGCCAAATCCTATGCGTATCCATCATCTCATTGTCGGTCCGCTTGAGGTCAATTGCTTTTTGCTCCACGATGAGGCGAGCGGCGAAGGCTGGCTGATTGACCCCGGCGATGACGCCGACGATATCCTCGACCTGATCCGGCGAACGGGCGCCCGCGTCACCCGGATCATCAATACGCACGCCCATTTCGACCACGTGTTGGCCGTGCCACGGGTGCAGGCCGCAACCGGTGCCACCTTTCACCTCCATCGGGAGGAGCTACCCGTGCTGGCCTGGGCGCCGGCTGCTGCGCAGGCCTGGCTGGGCTTGACCTGGGGACCGCCGCCGTCGGTGGACGGCTATCTCGAAGCGCCCGGGACGCTGTCGCTGGGCAATACCACCCTGGAGATCCGTCATGTGCCTGGCCATTCGCCTGGTTCGGTCATGTTCGTGGACCACGCCGGCCGGCGGGCCTGGGTGGGCGATGCCGTCTTCGCCGGCAGCATCGGCCGCACCGATTTCCCCGGTTGCAGCTATCCGTTGCTCATCGCCTCGATCCGTGACCAGATTCTGAGCCTGCCCGACGACTATACCCTCTATCCCGGCCACGGCCCCTTCACCACGGTCGGCCGTGAGCGCCGCACGAATCCGTTCCTGCAGGGCTAAGCGCTCCACCCTCACAACGCTCTCGAACGAACGCAACCGTTTTCGCACCATTGCTGAGACCTATGTCTGCACCGACCCGCTCTGCACCGTTGCAAATTCCCCGCGCCATTTACGACGCCATCATCGCCCACGCCCGCGCCGGCAAGCCGGAGGAGGTCTGCGGGTTGCTTCGCGGCCGCGATGGCCGGGTGACGGGCATGCGCCGCGCCCGCAATGTGGCGGCCAATCCCGTGACCGATTACGAGGTCGAGTCCTCGGCCTTGTTGGCCCAGGTGCAATGGGAGGACGAGGGTGAGGAGATGATCGGCATCTACCACAGCCATCCGGCCGACCCGGCCTATCCCTCGGCTTCGGATGCTTACCAGGCCTATTATCCCGACGCGGTCTATCTCATCTGCTCGTTGCAGGACGAGGCTCGGCCCGTCATCCGGGGTTTTCGGCTGCGCGAGGTGGCCGATAGGGCTGATCTGGCCCGGTTGCGCCGTGAGCTACCCTTCTATCAGACCCGACCAGGGCGTTTTGGCTTCTATCTGCCGGCCGATACGCCACCGCCGCCCGGTTTGGACGAGGTGGGTTTGGTGCCGGGATTGGCCCATTACGTCGTGTATCAGGTGGAAGGTCCCGACCGAGTCCATCTGCGGGTGGTGGCGGTCGAACCGGTGCCCCTGGAGATCGTCGAGTGAGAAAGGGTAGGGGACAGGAGAAGCCCGGAGAGGCCGAAGGCGCTTTTCGCCGGATCGGCCGAGAGCCGGGTAGCCGAAGGCAATGCCCTCGGCTACCCGGCGGAACCCAATTCAACGGATGAGCGGCAACCACACGGGGAATCTCGCCGGGGTGGGCGTGACCGTGGGGGTGGGAGTATCAGTGGGAATGGGCGTGGCCGTCGGCGTGGGCGTTTCGGTGGGTGTCGGCGTGGCCGTGGGTGTCGGCGTGGGGGTTGGCGTCTCGGTTGGCGTCGGCGAAGGCGTGGCCGTGGGCGTGGGCGTCGGCGTGGCCGTGGCCGCCGGGGTGGGTGTGGGCACCACGCCGGGCGCCAGGAGGTACTCGATGACCATCTCCGGCAGGGCCGAAGGCGGGTCGAGCCATTCGCTGCTGGCCAGCTTGTAGAGCAAATTGGCCGTGGCCTGGCCGGTGATCAGCCAGCCGTAGTTCGGGAAGCTGCCGTTGGCAAAGCCCTGCACATCGGCCGTCACATCCCAGCTGGTGAAGGTACCTTCGGGTGTGAGGATGGCCTCGGCGCTGGCCGTGGCCGCGCGGTCGGTGGCGCCGCTGGCGCCCGGCCCGGCCCAGGGTTGACCGTTGGCCGCCTGGTTCCAGTTGGCCTGGCTTTCGCTCCAACCGCGCAACAGGCGATAGAGGCGGCTTTGGAGCGGGATATCGTGGTTATCGAACACGTAGAGCCGCAGCCAGGCTTTCGTGACCTGGGCCTGCGCCGGGAGGGCCGAGAGGTCAAAGCGGATGAGGCTAACCTGCTCACCGGTCGAGCGCGCCCACAGATGGGCAAAGGCACCGTAGTTCTTCGTGTTGGTCGGGTCCCAACGGTCGAGGATGGTGTCCTGCACGCCGGCGCTGTCGCGGGGCGGCTTCAGATGGAGCACCAGGGGCCGCAAGCGCAGGCCGCCGAAATCGGCCTGGATGCCCGTCACCGACGCGCCCTGCCAGTTCAGACGCCGCTCCGGGCGGCCGTCGCCGTTATCGTCGTCGAGCAAGCCGTAGTTGAAGCGCAGGCGCTGCTGCGCGGCGAATTCGCCGCCCAAGAGCGCCGCTGGGATGGCGACTTCAAGGGTGTAGCCGGCAGCGCTGACCTGTCCGACGGCCACAATGCCTGCGGTGTTATCGCCCTCGACGCGGCCATCTGGCCAGATGGTCAGAGCCGTATCGCCGGGGCCCGGTCGGGCATCGCCGGTGGGATCGAAGGCCAGGTGCAGGCCGTCGCCGCTGGTGACGACGCTATCGCTCACTTCCAGGCCCAGGAACAGGACCTCGCGCCACCAGCGCAGGCGCAGGCGGCCGCTGAGATCGGCCGCGTTGGCCGGCGCCGGCCCCTGAACGCTGTCGGCCGTGGTCGTCGTCAGGGTGTGGACGGCCTCGGCGCTCCATTCGGTCAGGGCGCCATCCAGGGTGAGGGGGCCGGTGTTGAGCGCTTCCAGCTCGGGCTGGATGCGGTCGTGCTGGAAGAAGGTCAGCTCGCCGAAGGCGCCGCGGTCATCGAGATCGGCCCCGGCCCAGACGAGCACGGTTTCGGGTTCGACCTGGGCCGTCAGGGCGGCATCCACGTCGAACAGGGCGACGTTGACGCCCACCTTGCGCAGGTGGAAGACATCGAGGCCCTCGCCTAGGGCGCCGACAGGGATGCGGGCCTCGAGGGTATAGCCGTCGGCGGTGAGGGCCACCGCGTGCTCCCAAGCGGACGGGGCCGGTTCGCCGTTGACGAGGAGGCTGCCATCGGCGCCGAAAAGGAGGGTCGCGTCGTCGGCGCCGACCAGGCCATCCTGCCAGCCATCGAAGGCGATGCCGAAACGGTCCGGCGCGGCCGGCTCGGTGCTCACCCGGTCATCGCGGACAACGGCAGCCAGATAAAGCCAGCGGTCGTCCCAGGTCAGGCGCAGCTCGGCGCTGAGGTCGGCCGGGGACGGTTCAGCGCCAAGGAGGGTATCCACGTCGGCGGCGCTGATGAGCCGTGGCTGGCCGGCGTACCAGTCGCCCAGGTCGGCGTCAATCGCCACGACGCCTTGGGCCGTGGCGAGCAGCCGGCGGTCGGGTTGGGCAAAGCGCAGGATGACGCCGTCGAGACCGGCGGCATAGACCAGGGTGCGGTCCACCACGGCCAGGGCGCTGAGCTGGGCTGTGGTGGGCACGGGCTGCCGCGTCCAAGTTTGGCCGCTATCCTCGGTGAAATAGACAAACCCGCGGTCGCCCACGGCCCAACCGGTGGTTTCGTCCACCATGCCGATGCGGGTGAGCTTGAAGGGCCCGGGTTCCAGGATGGTATCGGTCCAACCGTCGGCCTGGAGCACATTGGGGTTGTGAAGGATGGCCGGCGCCAGACAGGGGCGCAGGTCAATGTCGCCGCCGCCCTCTTTGGCGCAGCCCACGAGCCAACCGTGGTCGAGACGACCGTCGCCGTCAGCGTCGTGGGCATCGAAGCCGTCCGTTTGCCAGGCCGCATAGCGGCCGGGCATGAGATAGGAACGCCAGCTGCGGCCGCCGTCGGTGGTGTAGGCGAAGAAATCGGTCCGTTTGCTGGAGCGCCCGCCCTCACGCGCAGAAACCATGTCCAGGTCGAGGCCGGTGGCGCCGCCGGTGCCCTTGATCCAGTGCCGCCCGTTGGTCGTGTAGAAGTGGGCCCCGCGGCCTAGGGCCACACCGTTCGTGCCGCCGGTCATGGCGATATCGTAAATGCTCTGGCCGTAGCCCGGCGGATACTGCCGCGTCCAGGTTTCGCCGCCGTCGGTGGTTTGGGCGATAAGGCCGAAACGCCCCGAGATGTAGCAGTTGTCGGGGTTGCCGGGCACGCAGGCGATGCCGTGGATGATGCCACCGTCGTTGCTGGCGACTTCGGGATTGGCGCGCAGCTGCTGAGCCAACGAGCGCCAGGTGCGGCCGCCGTCGGTGGTTTTCAGCAGGTTCATGGCCTGGCCGCCAACGTAGACGATCTGGTCGGTGGCCGCGGCGATCTGCAGGAACCAGGGGTAGAGACCGCCGATGCTGTGCTCCCAACTGACGCCGTTGCTCGTCGTCCACAGGAACCAGGCGGGTCGGGCCGGCTCAGACGGTTCCCAATTGCCCAGGTTAGGCGCCAGATAGCTACCGCCGGCCCAGGCGCGGGTCGTGGTAAGGGCGGCCAACGCCGTAAGGGGATGATCCACCCGCTCCGAGCCGGCCACGGTGTTGACCTGAGTCCAGGTGGCACCGCCGTTGGTGGTGCGGGCCAGGCGGGCTTCGTCTTTGCCGTTGACGAATTGCCGACCGGCCACCCAGCCTACCTGGTTCTGGCCGGCCACGAAATCCACTTCGTCGAGATGGATGAAGGGGAAGGTTTGGGCGCTCCAGGTGACGCCGCCATCGGTCGAACGGCGGATGACGCCGCCCCAGCCGACGATCCAGGCCGTCTCGCCTTCGATGTCTATGTCGCGCAGGGGGAGGATGGGATTGCCGATGCCGGCGCGCACGGTCCAGGTTTGACCGCCATCCGTCGTGGTGAGGACCGTGCCGTTATCGCCGACGGCGATGCCGCGGCGCCCGTCGGCGAAGAAGCGGATGGCGTTCAGGGCAACGGTGACGCCGCTAGGCTGCGGGGACCAGCTCAGGCCGCCGTCGGTGCTGCGGAGGATGACGCCGCCTTCGCCGACGGCCCAACCGTTGTTGTTGTCGGCAAAGTGGACGCCGTGCAGTCGGGTCGCCAAGCCGATGGCCAGCTGCTGCCAGGTGGCGCCGCCGTCGTTCGTGCCCAGGACGAGGCCATCCTGGCCCACGGCCCAGCCGCGGTTGCCCACCAGGCTGAGGTCGTGCAGGTCTTTGCCCGGCACCGGCGCCTGATAGCGCCAGGTGCGGCCGCCATCGGTGCTGAGGAGGATCATCCCGTCGCTGCCCACGCCCAACACGGTTTGGGTGTCGGCGCCGACAAGGGCATGGACAACGCCATCGCCCTTCCAAACGCGTTCCCAAGAGCCGGCCGCCTTGGGGGTGGCGGGGCCTGTCCGGGGGTGGGCGGTCAGGGGCGCAGCCGTCGGCAACCCGACCAGGAAAAGAACGAGGGTAAGGCTCAAAAGGGTCCAGCGTGTTTTGGACATAAACAACTCCGATCAGGGGGATAGGTCTGGCCTGCCGCCAGGCGAGGGCCAGGCGGCGGCAAGGGTAGCAAACGCATCGCCGAAGGACAAAATTCTGCTCTGCGATGGACGATGGCCATCGTCCATCGTCCCTCAAAACGCCCCTTTGCCCTTGAGTACCACCCCGATAGTCCGCCAGAGGATTTGCAAATCGAGAAGGGGCGAGTAGTGGGTAATGTAGTAGAGGTCGTCTTCGGTGTGCAGGTGCATGGGTTTATCGCTGCGCCCGCTCACCTGCCACCAGCCGGTGATGCCCGGCGGGACGGCAAAGCGTTTGTGTTGCCAGGCTTCGTAGCGGGCCACGATCATCGGCAGCTCGGGGCGGGGGCCGACCATGCTCATCTCGCCTTTGAGCACGTTGAAGAGCTGGGGCAGTTCGTCAATGCTGAGACGGCGGATGATGCGGCCGACCCGGGTCACACGCGGGTCGTCGCGGTGCTTGTGGATGATCTGGCCGTCGGGCGTCTCGCGCAGGACTTCATGCTGGCGTTTGTCGGCATCCTGCACCATCGAACGGAATTTGTAAACATAGAACAGTCGGCCGTTTTCGCCCACCCGCTGTTGCTTGAGGATGATGGGGCCGGGCGAATCGAGGCGGATGGCCACGGCCGTGATCAGCATGACCGGCCAGATGACGAGCAGGGAAAGGCTGGCCACCACCAGGTCGAAGATGCGCTTGATGATCCGGTTGAAGCCGCTGATGGCCGGTTCGCGCAGTCCGATGAGGGGAATGCCATCCCAGTCTTCCATGCTGGCGCGGAAAAAGGCCAGGTCGAGGACATCGGGCACGACCCGCACCCGCACCGGGTATTCCTGCAGGGCCAGTACCAGGCTGCGCAGGGCTTCATGGGCGCGCAGGGGCAGGGCAAAGATGACCTCGTCCACCTGTTTCTGGCCGACGATTTCCAGCGCCAGTGAGAGGGGGCCGAAGACCTTGCCGCCGGCATAGGTTTGGCCGATCTTGGCCGGGTCGTCGTCGAGATAGCCCACGAGTTCCAAGCCGGTCCAGGCTTCTTCCTGGATGCGCTGCCCCACGGTACGACCGACATGCCCGGCGCCGATGACCAGAATCCGCCGCGGGCTCAGTTTGCGGGCGCCGGCCCAGCGCAGGCCCAGGCGCATCGTCCAGCGGTAGAGGATCAGGAAGGTCAGCTGCAGCAGGACGAAATAGACGAACAGCAACCGCGGCAGATCGCGGTAGGACAGATAGAGCACGCCGGCAAAGACAAAGGCCGAAAGCCCGATGGTCACGAGCAGGGATTGCAATTCGTCCACGGCCCGCAGAGTGTGGCGGGCATCGTAGGCGTTGAGCAGAAAAACGATCAGCGTCCAGATGGCGCCGATGGTGATGTAGAGTACCGGCCCAAAGCGAAAGAGGTCAGGGGTCAGGGCAGCGCCGTAGGGAAGGGTGATCCGGGCAATGTAGGCCAACGTAAGGGCCATCATCGTCAAGAGAAGGTCTGACAGGTAGGTGAAGATGATAAAGTTGGCGTCTTCTTCGCGACGGAGCATGGACTACCTCCCGACCCAAAAGGGGACGATCGAGGGGGATTATACACGATTCGGCCATAAGGCCAAGAGCGTCCGGCAAAGGGTGACGGTAGGGGCTTGTGTCCCCGATTGGGATGCCTTGCCGAACGAAAGACGAAGGACGGCAGACGAACGGAGGTGTCCTTCGTCTGCGTCCAGGCCGATGGCCGGGACGGCACGTAAACGACGACGGATTCGGTTTACTTGACGTCGCACCGGGTTCAAAGTAACCTGCCCCCATAACAATTTTGGCCGATGGTCGTGATGGCCTGCCCGAGCCTTCGTCCTGACTTGCGCCGATTGACAGGACGGAAGACGCAGGACGAAAGACGACAACGCCGTCTTCCGTCTCGCTCGATAATCCGGCCGCGACCTCTGCACCTATCGTCTTGTCAGGAGCCTTGCCCATGGACGAACCTTTGCCCCCCAAACCCGCTCGCGCTTCCTACGTGGAAATGACCGAAATCGTGTTGCCCTCCCACACGAATCCCCTGGGCACGGCCTTTGGCGGCCAGGTGATGGCCTGGATTGACATCTGCGCCGGCATCGCCGCCGCACGCCACGCCCGCCGCGTGGCCGTGACGGCCAGCATGGACGACCTCCACTTTCGTTCACCGCTGCGTCTGGGCGAGGTGGCCGTGCTGAAGGCCCAGGTGAACCGGGCCTGGCATACCAGCATGGAAGTGGGTGTGCGGGTCGAAGCCGAAAACCCGTTGACCGGCGAACGTCGCCACTGCTCCAGCGCCTATCTTACCTTCGTCGCCCTCGATGAACACGGCCAGCGGGTGCCCATCCCACCGGTGTTGCCCGAAACCGAAGATGAACGCCGTCGCTACGCCGAGGCCGAGGAACGGCGACGGATGCGGCTGGAGCGCCGCAACCTGCGACGAGATGTGGTCGATCGCTGACCGGACAGAGCCGCGCTCAGGATGCGGCCGGGGTTGCGGTCAGGCTGAGGGTCTGGCGCTTGATGTAGCCCAACAGGGCGTGCAGCCCTCGCAATCGCAGGTGGGAAATGACCTCGTGCAAGCCCAAGAGCCGGTACAGGTCATCGGGCGTGGCAAGGACCTCGGTCGGACTGGCGCCGTTGAGGCCCTCGGCCAGGATGCCGGCGTAGCCACGCACGGTGGGCGATTCGCGCGGGATGTCGAAATGGAAATGGACCCGGCCGTCCTCGACTTCGGTCAACAAGAGCACGGGCGTCTGGCATTCGTGCACGGTTTCCATCTCCCCGCGGCGGTGTTGCAGATGGGGCGGCAGGTCGGGCAGGGCTTCGGCGTATTCGATCATGTACTCGACCCGCTCGGACGGGGTAGCTTCGCGGAACTCGCGGATGATGGCTTGCAGCCGGGGGGTGCAGGCGTTGAATTGGGCTTGAAGGTCGGGATCGGTGAACAGCATGGTCACTGGAGTCGTTCTGGGTTGTTTGGCCCTCGTCACGGATTGGGGCCGAGGGCCGTAAGGGAGACAGCCGACGTGAACGATTGTAGCACGACGGCCGTAGAAAGGCAGGAAGGTGCACTCCGGTGGAGGATGAAACGGGGAAACGGGGAGTCGGGGAAGCGGGGAAACGGGGTAAGCTCCCCCCAGCTCCTCAAACGCCTTTCTCCGGATGTCATCCGGAGCTACAGCTCCTCCAAGCTCCCCCAAACTCCCCAAGCTCCCTCATGCTCCCTCACACTCCCCCTGCCTTCCCTCGTTTGTTTGGCGATCCGGCGGCGCTTGGCATACAATAGCGTCGGCCGTGCTCTGCGCGGCCCATTTTCTGCCAGGAGACAGATAAAACCCATGATCGGCGTCGAAGAACTCCGTAAAGGCGTCATTTTCGAACTCGACAACGAACTCTATCGCGTGCTCGAGTACGAGCATCGCAAGATGGGCCGCGGCAGCGCCACCATTCGCGTCAAAGCGCGCAACCTGCGCACGGGCGCCACCGTGGAAAAAACCTTCCCCAGCGGCAACCGGGTGCAGGATGTGCGGCTGGACCACGCCACCGTCCAGTACCTGTACCACGACGACCAGTTCTACTACTTCATGGACAACGAGACCTTCGAGCAGACCATGCTCCGGGCCGAGCAGCTCGGCGATGCCGTCAACTATCTGGTGGACGGCATGACCATCGAGCTCGAAACCTACAAGGGCGAGCCCATCAGCATCGAGCTGCCCACGACGGTGGATCTGGAAGTGGTGGAAGCCGAACCGGGCTATGCCGGCGATACGGCCAATACTCCTTACAAGTGGTGCAAGACACAGACCGGCCTGCGGGTGCAGGTGCCTCTGTTCGTCGAGGTCGGCGACCGCATTCGCGTCAACACCGAGACCGGTGCCTACGTGACCCGGCTGTAAAGCGTTCGCCGGGGGCTGCCGGGATTTTGCGCCCTTTGACAGCCCCCCGGCCGTGTGCTAGACTTCGCCTTCGCATTTCACCAACCGATAAGTCCTGGATCTCATCCAGAGGGGGCGAGGGACCGGCCCGTTGACCCCCCGGCAACCTTCCGACTCGAGCCGTCGTGAACGGTGCCAATTCCGGCAGGTGGCGCCAACACCTGAAAGATGAGGGCGAATGACCAGGTCGTTCGCGACAACCGTCCGCTCCTTCCCATGCGCGCCCACCCCGGCGCGCATTTTCGTTCATACTATGGGACGATGGACGAGCCTTCGTCTTTGGTCTTTCGTCCTTCGTCTCCGAAAACGGCCAAAACCCGATTTAGTCCCCAGTCCCCAATACCCCCATGAACGACCGCACCGTCTGGTGGGAAGCGGGCAAAGTGCGCATGATTGACCAGCGCCGGCTTCCCCTGAGTTACGAAATCGCCGATTTCGAGACCGTGCCCGGCGTGGCCTTTGCCATCAAGGACATGGTCGTGCGCGGGGCGCCGGCCATCGGCGCAACCGCGGCCTACGGCATGGCCCTGGCCGCTCATCACAGCACGGCGGCCATGCCCGCCGCGTTGCTGGACGAGCTGCGCCAGGCCAAACGCACCCTCGATGCGGCCCGACCCACGGCCGTCAACCTGAGCTGGGCTACTGCGCGGTTGTTGCAACTGGCCGAACGTCTGGCGGCCAACGGCGCCAATGTCGCCCGCATTCGTCAGGCCTTACTGGACGAAGCGCAGCGGCTGGCCGATGAGGATGTCGAGATCAACCGCCGCATGGGTCGTCATGGCGCTGCCGTCATTCCCCAAAACGCCAACATCCTCCACCACTGCAACACGGGTTCGTTGGCCACGGTGGGTTACGGCACGGCTTTGGGCGTCATCCGCGCGGCGCACGAGGCCGGCAAAAACGTGCACGTGTGGGTGGACGAAACCCGCCCCCGGCTGCAGGGCGCCCGGTTGACGGCCTGGGAACTCATGCGCGACGGCATTCCCATGCACCTCATCGCCGATAACGCCGCCGGCCTGCTCATGCGCCAGGGTCGGGTGGATGTCGTGCTCTTTGGCGCCGACCGCGTGGCCGCCAACGGCGATGTCGCCAACAAAATCGGCAGCTACAAACTGGCCGTGCTGGCCAAGGAAAACGGCATCCCCTGCTATGCCGTCGTGCCCACCTCGACCATTGACCTGAGCCTACCCGACGGCGACCACATCCCCATCGAAGAGCGCGGTTGGGAAGAAGTCGTCATGATCGGCGACACCCAGATCGCGCCGGACGATGTCCCGGTCTATAACCCGGCCTTCGATGTGACGCCCCATCGCTACTTCACGGGCATCATCACCGAGGAGGGCATCTGCTATCCGCCTTTCACCGAGAGCCTGCGCCGGGCCAAGGAGGCCGCCGAGGCCCGCATCCGCCAGGCCCAAACGGACTTCGTTTGACCCCGTCTCGCCCGCCATGCCCATCCGTCTGGTCTTCCTCGACGTGGACGGCGTGATCAAGGAGGCGCCTGACCCGTATACCCTCCTCCATCGCCATTTCGGTACCGAAGCCGAGGGCGCCCGCTATCTGGCCGCCTTTCTGGCTGGCGAAGTGGACTACGAGCAGTTCGCCCAACTCGATGCCGGCGCCTGGCGGGGGCGCAGCGTGGCCGAGGCCAGGGCCGTCTTGCGGCGCAACCCTTACGTGGCCGGCGCCCACGAACTCGCCGCCGGCCTTCACCGTCGCGGCATCCCCTTCATCCTCCTCAGCTCCGGCTTCGACCTCCATGTGGATGACGTGGCCGCCGACCTGGGTGCTGCCGAGGCCCATTGCAACCTCCTCCATCACGACGGCGAGCGCCTGTTGGGCACGATGACCGTGCGGGTACCCTGGGGCGGCAAAGGTCCCATCGTGCGCGACCTCATCCGCCGTTGGGGCGTTGACCCCGCCGAATGTCTCAGCGTCGGCGACAGCGCCGCCGACATTCCCACCTTTCACGAAGTGGGCCACGCCGTGGCCGTGCGCCCGCGCCAGCCCGAAGTGGCCCAGGCCGCAGCCCTGACCCTGCCCGATCTGCGCGGCCTGCTCGCCTTCGTGGACGGTTGTCACTGACCCGTTTTCTCCCGTTCCTATGGCCATTGTCGTCACCGGTTCCATTGCCTGGGATTACCTGATGCGGTTTCCCGGCTATTTTCGCGATCACATCTTTGCCAACCCCAGCCGCAAGCTCTCGGTGAGCTTTCTGGTGGACAGCAAGGAACGGCATCGGGGCGGGTGCGCGCCGAACATCGCCTATAGCCTGGCCCTGTTGGGCGACCGCCCCCGGTTGATGGGCACGGCCGGCGCCGATTTTGCCGAGTATCGGGAGTGGCTGGAGCGTGTGGGGGTGGATACCTCGCTCACGGTCGTCTATGAGGACGAGTTCACGGCCACCTTCACCGTCATGACCGACCTGGAGCACAATCAGATCGCNTCGTTCCACACCGGCGCCATGGCCCGCGCCCGCGAGCTGAGCTTTTACAACCTGCCGCGCGAGGAGATTGACTGGGTGATCATCTCGCACAACGACCCGGTGGCCATGCGCAAGTACGCCTGCGAGTGCCGCGAGCTGGGTATCCGCTTCGTCTACGATCCCAGTCAGCAGCTGGCCCGCATTGACCGAGACGAGTTCATGGCCGGGTTGGAAGGGGCCGAGGTCCTCACCGTCAACGATTACGAACTGGAGATGGCCAAAAAATTGACCGGCCTCGATGAACGGGGATTGTTGCGGCACGTGGGGCATGTCGTGGTCACCCAAGGGCCGGAAGGCGCTACCGTGTTCACCCGTGAGGGCGAGGTCATTCACGTCCCGGCCGCCCGCGCCAGGGCCGTCGTCGAGCCGACCGGGGTGGGCGATGCCTTCCGTGCCGGTTTGCTGTGGGGACTGGCCCACGGTTGCAGCTGGCCGACGACCCTGCGGCTGGCCAACATCGCCGCCGTCTACGTCATCGAGCACGTCGGCACTCAAAACCATCGCTATACCCTTGCCGAATTCGCCGAACGCTATCGTCAAAACTACGGCGATGACCCCGTCCTGGCCGTCCTGCTGGCCGGCGGCAGGTCATAGCCCCCTTCGTCTGCCCGGATTTCCCTATGACACTTCCACGCCAACACTACGACATCAAAGACATCAACCTGGCCGAACGCGGTCGTTTTCGCATGGAATGGGCCGCCCGCGAGATGCCTGTTCTGCGGCTGTTGGAAAAGCGGTTCGCTCAAGAACGCCCTCTCGAAGGGATTCGACTGGCCGCCTGCCTGCACATCACCGCCGAGACGGCCAACCTGGCTCGGGTGCTTCAGGCCGGCGGGGCCGAGGTGGTGTTGACGGCCTCGAACCCCCTTTCCACCCAGGACGACATCGCCGCCACCTTGGTCTCCCATTTCGAGATCCCGGTCTTTGCCATCAAGGGCGAAGACAACGCCACGTACTATCAGCACATCCACGCCGCACTCGACTTCAAACCCCACATCACGATGGACGATGGCATGGACCTGCTGGCGACCCTACATAAGGAACGCCGTGAGCTCCTCGCCAACGTCATCGGCGGCACCGAAGAGACAACCACGGGCGTCATCCGCCTGAAGGCCATGGCCGCCCAGGGCGCGTTGGCCTACCCGGTCATCGCCGTCAACGATGCCATGACCAAGCATTTCTTCGACAACCGCTACGGCACCGGCCAAAGCACCATGGACGGCGTCATTCGCGCCACGAACATCCTCATCGCCGGCAAGACCGTGGTCGTGGCCGGCTACGGCTGGTGCAGCCGCGGCATCGCCATGCGCGCCGCCGGCCTGGGCGCCAATGTCATCGTCACCGAGGTGGACCCGCTCAAGGCCCTGGAGGCGGTTATGGACGGCTATCGCGTGATGCCCATGTTGGAAGCGGCCAAAGAAGGCGATATTTTCATCACGGCTACCGGCGACATCAACGTCATTGACCGGCCCCATATGGAGGTGATGAAGGACGGCGCCATCCTGGCCAATTCCGGCCATTTCAACGTCGAGATCAACCTGCCGGCCCTCGAGGCGATGGCCGAGAGCGTCACTCGGGTGCGCGATTTCCTGGACGAATACCGATTGAGCGATGGCCGGCGCCTCTACCTCATCGGCGAGGGGCGCCTGGTCAATCTGGCTGCAGCCGAAGGCCATCCCAGCGCCGTCATGGACATGAGCTTCGCCAATCAGGCTTTGTGCGCGGTGTACATGCGGCAGCACGCCCATGAGCTGGCCAACACGGTCTATCCCGTGCCAGAGGCCATTGACCGGGAAGTCGCCCGGCTCAAGCTCAACGCCATGGGCATCACCATTGACAACCTGACCCCCGAACAGGAGCGCTACCTGCAATCCTGGCAGGAAGGGACCTGAAACGTTCCAACGTGCAAACGCTCCAACCCTCCAACGTTTCCAAATCCGCCTATGAGTACCACCTTCATGCGTTCGCCCAAGCTCTTCTTCACCAGCGAATCGGTGACGGAAGGGCATCCCGACAAGATGTGCGACCAGATCAGCGATGCCGTGCTGGATGCCTGCCTGGCCCAGGACCCTTACGCCCGCGTGGCCTGCGAGGCGGCGACCAAGACCGGCTTTGTCATGCTGCTGGGCGAAATTACCACCACGGCCGTCGTCAACTTCGACCAGCTCGTGCGCCAGACCATCCGCGAGATCGGCTACACCTGCAGCGCCTACGGTTTCGATGCCGATACCTGCGCCGTCCAGTCGGCCATCGCCGCCCAATCGCCCGACATCGCCATGGGGGTGGACCGGGCCCTCGAGGCCAAGGAAGGGCGGATGACCGATGCCGAGATTGACCTCATCGGCGCCGGCGACCAGGGGATGATGGTGGGCTTTGCCTGCGACGAAACGCCCGAACTCATGCCCCTCAGCATTAGCTTGGCCCATCGCCTGACCCGACGGCTGGCCGAGGTGCGCAAGACCGGCATCCTGCCCTATCTGCGGCCCGACGGCAAAGCCCAGGTTACGGTCGAGTACAGCTACGGCAAGCCCCAACGGGTGGATACCGTACTCGTGTCGGCCCAGCATGCGCCGGAAATCGAACAAAAGCAGATCCGGGCCGATATCATCGAATATGTCATCGAGCCGGTCCTGGGCCGTTGGATGAACGGCTCGACCAAGATTTTCGTCAACCCGACGGGGCGTTTTGTCCTGGGTGGTCCGCTGGGCGATGCCGGTTTGACCGGTCGCAAGATCATCGTGGACACCTACGGCGGCGTCGGTCGGCATGGCGGCGGCGCCTTTTCGGGCAAAGACCCCACCAAGGTGGACCGTTCCGGCGCCTATGCGGCCCGTTGGGTGGCCAAGAACATCGTCGCCGCCGGCCTGGCCGACCGCTGCGAAATCCAGATTTCCTATGCCATCGGTGTGGCCGAACCTCTAAGCATCAGCATCGAGACCTTCGGCACGGGCAAGGTGGATGATGCCCTCATCGAGCGGCTCGTGCGTGAGCATTTCGACCTACGGCCGGGCGCCATCATCCGCGACCTGAACCTGCGCCGGCCCATCTACCGGCAGACGGCCGCATACGGCCACTTCGGTCGCACCGACATTGACCTGCCTTGGGAGCACACCGATCGGGCCGAGGAACTGCGCCGGGCTGCGGGTTTGGATGGACCGCCGCCCCGTCGCGGGGTGTCGTCCTGAGCGTCGCTTTCGGGCGTCGTCTGTCCTTCGTTCCGCTTTCGGTCTCGCCTTTAGGACGAAAGACGAAAGACGAAGGACGAAGGTGTTTTTTCGTCTTCCGTCTTTCGTCCTTTGTCTTCGTTCTCGTCAGGATGGCTTCCATGACGTCAGGCAAAGTCCGCGCCATTGCAGTGCTCACCAGCGGGGGTGATGCACCGGGGATGAACGCAGCCGTGCGCGCGGTGGTGCGCATGGCCCTGTACCACGGCCTCCAGGTGTATGGCATTCACAACGGTTGGCAAGGGGCCGTTGAGGGGGGTGAGGCCATCGAGCCGATGAACTGGTGGTCGGTAGGCGGTATCCTGCAAAAGGGCGGCACCGTTTTGGGCACGGCCCGGTCCCAGGAGTTCCGCACCCGCGAAGGCCGGCGCAAGGCCGCCGTCAACCTCTACCGCCACAGGATTGACGGTCTCGTGGTCATCGGCGGCGATGGGTCGTTGACCGGCGCCCGCATCCTGGCCGAGGAATGGCCCGACCTGCTGCGCGAGGCGGCAACCGCGGGCGAAATCGAGTTGCCCGCCGATGCCCGCCCCACCCTGGCCGTTGTCGGCCTGCCCGGTTCCATTGACAACGATACCTACGGCACCGACATGTCCATCGGCGCCGATACGGCCCTGCATCGCATCGTCGAGGCCGCCGATCAGCTCGTCAGCACGGCTTCGGCCCACCAGCGCACCTTCGTCCTGGAGGTCATGGGCCGCAATTGCGGCTACTTGGCCCTGGCCGGCGGGCTGGCTTCGGGCGCGCACTGGATCATCATCCCCGAAGAGGAGTTGAAGCCGCGGTGGCACCAGGAGATGGTGGCATCCCTGCGTCGCGGTCGCGAGGCGGGGCGCAAACATGCCATCGTCATCCAGGCCGAAGGCGCTCGCCATCCCGACGGCCTGCCCCTTTCGGCGGCCACCGTCAGCGACATCCTCACAAAGCAACTGGGCGCCGAAACCCGTGTGACCGTGCTCGGCCATGTGCAGCGGGGCGGCTCGCCCAGCGCCTACGACCGCATCCTGGCCACCCGCCTAGGCGCGGCTGCGGTCGAGGATCTGCTGGCCCACGGCGCCGAGCAGCCCCCGCGCTTTCTCGGCATCGTCAACAATGAGGTGCAGAGCACCCCTTTGGTGGAGGTGGTGGAGAAGAGCCAAGCCGTGGGCAAGTGCATTGACGCCGGCGATTACGAGACCGCCCTGACTTTGCGCGGCCCCAGCTTCCAGGATCAGCTGGCCCTGTTGCGATTGCTGACCGAGGTGGCTCCGAAGGAGGACACCCATGCCGGCACCATCCTGGTCGTGACGGCCGGGCACGACGCGCCGGGGATGAATGCCTGCGTGCGAGTAGTGACGCGCGTGGCCCGCGACCACGGCTACCGCGTCCTCGGCGCCCAATACGGTCTGGAAGGGCTTTTGCGCGGGGATGTGATCGAGCTGGCGTGGATGACGGTGAGCGGTTGGGCCGCGCGCGGGGGTTCGGAGCTGGGATCGGGGCGCTATTTGCTTCAGCCCGGCGACTTGGACCGGCTGGCTGCGGTCCTGCACGAGCATGCCGTCACGGCCATGATCCTCATTGGCGGCATGGACGCCTATCAAAACGCCGAGGTCATGGCCGCCCATTATCGCCGCTATCCGGCCATGCAGATCCCCGTCCTCGTGGTCCCGGCCAGCATCAACAACAACTTGCCCGGTACCGACTTCGCCATCGGCGCCGACACCGCCCTCAACAACATCATCGCCGCCGTTGACAAGGTCAAGGACACGGCCGGCGCCAACAAACGGGCCTACGTCGTCGAGGTGATGGGCTACGATTGTGGCTATTTGGCCCTGATGGCGGCGCTGGCGAGTGGCGCCGAGCAGGTCTACCTGCCCGAAGAAGGGGTGACCCTGCAACGCCTGGCGGCCGACGCCGAGCGTCTGCGCCGGGATTTTCAAGCGGGCAAACGTTTGGCCATCCTCATCTACAACGAGCGGGCCTCGCCTGCCTACACCACCGAAATGATCCGCCGTATCCTCGACGCCGAAGGCAGCGGCCTGTTCGATGTGCGCTCGGTGACCCTGGGCCATGTGCAGCGAGGTGGCTCACCTTCGCCGTTTGACCGCATCCTGGCGGCACGGTTGGGCAAGGCGGCTGTGGAAGCCCTGCTGCGCATGCACGATCAGGCCGGTTTCCACACCATCGGCCTGCGCGGCAAGCATATCGTCACCACCGAGTTGAGCGAGGCCCTGGCCGAGATCGCTTGGCCCGCCGAACGGCCCCATCAGGAGTGGTTCATGGCCCTGCGCGATCTCGCGCGAATTCTGTAATCACCATCACCCTTTCCACCCATTTGACCTGCTTGAGGGCATCGTCGGTTTCGCCGGGCACGATCAACCGCACCAGCCCCTCCCGACGGGTCAGCGGCCGGCCGTCAACCGTATAGGCCAGCAGGACCGGTTCCGCTTGCACTTCGGCCGCGGATAGCCGCGTGCCAAATCCATCGCCGCTGAGGACGACGACGGCCGACCAGGGCATCTCGGCAGGGAGATAGGCTGCCAATAGGTCCCGTACCAGGACGCCGCCGAAGGTAAAAGGCCCAGACGTGCCGTGGCCGGTGCTGACGATGTAGCAATTGGGCACGGTCACGGCGGGCAAGGCGCGGAGATCGGCCACCGTCAGCCGGACGGCGCTGCCGTCAGGCTGTTCGAGGGTGAAGGTGGGATCGTCGGAAGGCGGAAAGGGGTTGGGATCGTGGCGATGGGGAGGGACGAAAGCGGTCATACGCGGATAGAGAAGTCAGGCGCAAGTCTATCATCGGCCGGGGTGCGGTGCAACATTCCCCATTCGTGCTTCAGGTTTTTTGACGCTTTGACTCGATCCGGCTAAAATAAACGGTTGATACTACGCCAGCCGACGTAGCTCAACCGGCAGAGCAGCGGTTTTGTAAACCGCGGGTTATGGGTTCGAGTCCCTTCGTCGGCTTTTGGCGCCGAACCCTTTACAAACGGCCGTCCGGATGTTGCCTATTCCGGCCTGTTCTGCTATAATCTGCAATTGGGTCGGTGTCCCGAGCGGCAAAGGGTGCGGACTGTAAATCCGCTGGCGATAGCGCCTTCGCAGGTTCGAGTCCTGCCCGGCCCACTTCCGAGAACTCAGGTGGTTAGCCCCCTGCGCTCTCGCTTCTCTTGCCCACATAGCTCAGTCGGTAGAGCACATTCTTGGTAAGAATGAGGTCATCGGTTCGAGTCCGATTGTGGGCTCCATCCTGAATACGGTTTCCGTTTTTTGGCCGCCCTTCCACGGGCGGCCAAAAAACGCCAAAGGCCTGTTACTGTTTTGTATCCTCAAAGCAGACTTCAGGAGTAGCAACGCATGTCCAAGCCCGTCTATGAGCGCAAGAAGCCCCACGTCAACGTGGGCACCATCGGCCACATTGACCACGGCAAGACGACCCTGACCGCCGCCATCACCAAGGTCCTCTCCCTCAAAGGTCTGGCGCAGTTTCGGCCCTTCGATTCCATTGACAACGCCCCCGAAGAGCGCGCCCGCGGCATCACCATCGCCATCTCCCACGTCGAGTACGAGACGGAGAAGCGCCACTACGCCCATGTGGACTGCCCCGGTCACGCCGACTACATCAAGAACATGATCACCGGGGCTGCCCAAATGGACGGCGCCATCCTTGTCGTGGCGGCGCCGGAAGGCCCCATGCCCCAGACCCGTGAGCACGTCCTCCTGGCTCGCCAGGTGGAAGTTCCGGCCATGGTCGTGTTCCTGAACAAGGTGGACATGATGGACGACCCGGAACTGCTGGAGTTGGTCGAACTCGAACTGCGCGAGCTTCTGGACAACTACGGCTTCCCCGGTGATGAAACGCCCATCGTGCGCGGGAGCGCCCTGAATGCCCTGATGAGCACCTCCACCGACCCGAATGCGCCCGAATACGCCTGCATTTGGGAGCTGATGCGGGTCGTTGACGAGTACATCCCCATCCCCGTGCGGGAGGTGGACAAGCCCTTCCTGATGCCCATCGAGGACGTGTTCTCGATCAAGGGTCGTGGCACGGTGGTGACGGGTCGTGTCGAGCGCGGCCGCATCACCCCCATGAGTGAGGTCGAGATCGTGGGGCTGCGACCCACCCGGAAGGTGGTGGCGACGAGCCTGGAGATGTTCCGCAAGACCCTCGATTACGCCGAGGCCGGCGAGAACGTGGGTGTGCTGCTGCGCGGGGTGGACCGCGACGAGGTGGAGCGCGGCCAGGTGTTGGCGAAGCCGGGCAGCATCACGCCGCACACGAAGTTTTTGGCCGAGGTGTACGTGCTGAAGAAGGAGGAGGGTGGTCGGCACACGCCCTTCTTCAACGGCTATCGGCCGCAGTTCTACATTCGGACGATGGACGTGACGGGCTCGGTGAAGCTGCCGCCGGGTGTCGAGATGGTCATGCCCGGAGACAACGTGACCTTCGAGGTGGACCTGATCGTGCCCGTGGCGCTGGAGGCCGGCTCTCGCTTTGCCATCCGCGAGGGCGGTCGCACCGTCGGCGCTGGCGTCATCACCAAAATCCTGGAATAACCACCGGTCTCTCAAGGCTGTCTATTCGTCGGGGAGCAGACTGCGGTCTGCTCCCCTTTTCCCTGCCAATCGTCGCCTGCGACGCCATTCCCAACGGAGTCCTGTAAACCGTGGCCAAAAAAGGTGCGAATCGCGTACACATCATCCTTGCCTGCACCGAGTGCAAGGAACGCAACTACATTACCAGCAAAAATCGCCGCAACCAGACCGGTCGTCTGGAGCTGCGCAAGTATTGTCCGCGTTGTCGGTCTCACCGCTTGCATCGCGAGACCAAATAGGCTATCCTAATACATCGCCGAGCACTGCTCCTCGTAGGCGAGTAGCTCAACGGCAGAGCAGCGGTCTCCAAAACCGCAGGTTGCGGGTTCAAATCCTGCCTCGCCTGTCCTGTTTCAAGACACCGCTCTCCGTAACGGGGACGGTGTCTTGAAACGTAGAGGGCCTGTTTCACCAAGCCCTTTGGCGACCATTCTGCCTTTTCATCCCTTACGCCAGGAGTTTTTCCCCTCATGGCCGATAACGAGGCCACGACTTCCAGGTCACCTCTCACCCCCGTCACGCGCTACCTGCGCGAGACCCGCGCCGAACTGGCCAAGGTCACCTGGCCCACCCGCGAGGAGTGGCTGCGTCTGAGCGGCATCGTCCTCGTCGTGACAGCCATCATGGCCGTCATCTTGGGTGTGGCCGACGCCATCGGTTCCCAACTGATCGAGTTGCTGTTGCGACTGTAATCCTTCGCCACATCCTTCGACCGAACGGAAAGCACCGTGCCCGAGCGCCCCGAACTCCGTCCCGAAACCGAAGACATCGCCGCGGCCCCTGAGCAGAAGCAGGAGCCGAAGGACGCGCGCGCCTGGTACGTGGTCCACTCGTACTCGGGCATGGAAAACAAGGTCAAAAAGAACCTGGAACATCGCATCGAGTCCATGCACGTGGGGCACAAAATCTTCCAGGTGATCGTGCCCACGGAAGAGCAAATCGAACTGAAAGAGGGGCAGCGTCGCGTGGTCGAACGACGCGTCTTCCCCGGCTATATCCTGGTACAGATGATCCTGGACGATGAGAGCTGGTATGTCGTGCGCAACACGCCCGGCGTCACCGGCTTCGTGGGTATCGGTAATCAACCGACGCCCCTTTCCGATGAAGAGGTCGAGCGCATCATGCGGCGCATCGAAGCCGAGGCGCCGCGGGTCCAGATTGACTTTAAGGTCGGCGAACGCGTGCGGATCACCGAGGGGCCTTTTGCCGAGTTCCACGGCGTGGTGGATGGCATTGACCTCGACCGCGGCAAGGCGCGCATCCTCGTCAGCATTTTCGGCCGGGACACGCCGGTCGAGGTGGACTTCCTGCAATTGCAAAAGGTCTGAAACGCTCTGGTTGCAGAGCGATGAGGGCAGGTTTCGCCTCGGCGCGTCGCTTTTTTCGTTTTCTCCCCAACATCTCCGCTTTTTTGAGTCCGGTATGGCCAAGAAAATCAAAGCAATCGTTACTCTGCAACTTCCGGCCGGTAAAGCCACCCCCGCGCCGCCGGTAGGTCCTGCCCTGGGTCAGCATGGCGTCAACATCGTCGGTTTTTGCAAGGAATACAACGCCCGCACCGCTGCCCAGGCAGGGAGCATCATCCCGGCCGAAATCACCATCTACACGGACGGCTCGTTCACGTTTGTGACCAAGACGCCGCCGGTGGCCGACCTGCTGCGCAAAGCGGCAGGTATCGCCAAGGGTTCCGGCAACTCGCGCCGGGAAAAAGCCGGTAAGATCAAACGTTCTCAGATTCGCGAGATTGCCGAAATCAAGATGAAAGACCTGAATGCTCTCGACATCGAGGGCGCCATGCGCCAGATCGAGGGTAGCGCCCGCAGCATGGGCCTCGAAATCGTCGAAGACTGACCCGTTTTGATCGGCCTATAATCGGCCGATGTCCGTAATGGGCCCGTTCCCGACCTTGCCCCATGTCGAAGAGACGGAAGACGGAAGACGAAAGAGGAAAAACGTCGCCTTCCCTCGTTCGTCTTTCGTCCTTCGAGCCCAATGGCGGCAACGGCGACCCATTCGGAAGATGAAAACGGTAAGCTGAATAAGTTACATCCATCTTGATGTGGGAGGACCTCTTCGGTCCGCCAGCACCACAGGAGTGTGAATCATGCCCAAACACGGCAAAAAGTATCGCTCGCTCAAAGCTCAACTCGATAGCACCAAAATTTACCAGCCCCAGGAAGCCCTCGAATGGCTGAAAGCCAACGCGCCCGCGCGTTTCGATGAGACCTTCGAGCTCCATCTGCGCATGGGCGTGGACCCGCGACATGCCGATCAGATGGTGCGTGGGGTCGTCGTCATGCCCCGCGGTATGGGCAAGACGGTGCGTATTCTCGTTTTTGCCGACACCGAAGCGGCCGAAATGGCCCGCGAGGCCGGCGCCGACTACGTTGGTCTGGATGACCTCATCGCCCAGATTCAGGGTGGCTGGCTCGATTTCGACATGGCGATTGCCGTGCCGGCAGTCATGGGCAAGGTCGGCCGCCTGGGTCGTATCCTCGGCCCGCGTGGGTTGATGCCCAGCCCTAAGAGCGGCACGGTCGTCCAGCCCACCGAGATCAAGCGCGTCATCGAGGAGGCCCGCAAAGGTCGCGTCGAGTATCGCGTGGACAAAACCGCCAACATCCACATCCCCTTCGGCAAGCGCAGCTTCGAGACCGAGGCGTTGCTCCACAATCTGGGCGCGGCCGTGGATTCGGTTCTGCGCAACAAGCCCGCCGCCAGCAAGGGCGCCTACATCAAAAAGGCCTATTTGACGACCACGATGAGCCCCTCGCTGCGGGTGGACGTGAACGCCCTGACAGCGCTGCGCGCTCTGGCCTGAGAAGGCCATCCTTGCGGACCCATTCCGCGCCAGCCACGTTCCCATCAAACCGATACCCTTTTGCCCTGTCGGCGTCGATGACAGCAGGTGAGGGCTAGTCCCTCTTAATGTCCTGCCGAGACAACGAAGGAAAGGGCGTCAACTGACGTTCTTCCTGCCTTCGCGTCCTCGGCGCGAAGGCAGTTTTTTTCTAGACGATAGATGATGGAACTCCATCGTCCAACTCCCACTCTCAGGAGGTGAATCACCTTGCCCGTTACCCGTGAACGCAAACAAGAGCTGCTCAACGAATACAAAGAGCAGATCGCCAAAAGCCAGGCCGTGGTTGTGGCCGAGTATCGCGCGCTGACCGTGCCCCAGCTGCAGAACCTGCGCCGGGCGCTGCGGTCGGCCAATGCCCGCTTTGTTGTCGCCAAGAAGACCCTCATGGCCCTGGCGCTGACCGAAACGGGTCATCCCGTGCCGGAACAGGCCATGGTCGGCCCTGTCGGTTTTGCCTTTCTAGGCGATGACATTGCCGCTGGCGCCAAGGTGCTGCGGGATTTCGCCAAAGAAATGGGCGACAATTTCACGATTCGCGGCGCCGTGTTGGGCCAAACCGTGCTCGACGCCGCCGGCGCGGTGGCCCTGGCCGATCTGCCCACACGTGAGGTGCAGCTGGCGCAGCTGTTGGGCGCCCTGGCCGCGCCGTTGACCACCCTGGTCGGCATGATCACCGCGCCGCACCGCGATCTCATCGGCCTGCTGCAGGCCCGCATAGACAAAGAAGGCGGCGCGGCAGCGGCGGCCTGATCTGCCCCTATCGTTTCTCCGTTTCCCTTTCGCCATCTCATCCCTTTTGCTCAAGGAGTCCGTTTTACCATGGCCGATCTCGAAAAGCTTTACCAGGAACTGAGCTCGCTTACCCTGCTCGAGGCTGCCCAACTCAAGAAAATGCTGGAAGAGCGCTGGGGCGTCACCGCCGCCGCGCCTGTGGCCGTAGCCGGTCCGCTACCCGGCGCCCCCGCCGCAGCGGCCGCGCCGGAACCGGTAGAGGAACAGACCGAATTCAGCGTCATCCTCAAGGAAAGCGGCCCCAACAAGATCCCCGTGATCAAAGTCGTGCGCCAGCTGACCAACCTGGGCCTGAAAGAGGCCAAGGACGCGGTCGAAGGCGTGCCGACCACCCTGTTGGAAGGCGTGAGCAAGGAAGTGGCCATGGAGGCCAAAGCCAAGCTCGAAGCCGAAGGCGCCGTGGCCGAGATCAAATAGGCACCCTTGCGGCCTACCCTCCCGCAGGTCCGGCACGAGTGCTCGCCTGCTGGAGGGTGAATGAGGGACTAGTAACTGGTAACTGGTTACCAGTTACCAGTTATCACCGCGGCGGCGCATCCGGCGCCGGGTTTGCCAGACCAAGCGGGTGAAGTGGATGACGTGAGGCAACGGCCGGATGTGGCTGGTCTCGTGGGCGTAGATGGTGCGGATGGGAACCCACTCCAGGCGATAACCGGCTTCCAGGCACAGCACGATCATCTCGACCTCGAACTCGTAACCCGTTTCGCGGCCGGCCAGGGCGCGCTCCAGCAAGCGCCGGCTGAGCAGACGATAGCCCGATTGGTTGTCGGGGATGGGTTGCCCTACGGCCCAGGAAAACGACAAACGCCCCAGGATGTTGGCTAGACGGCGCACCGGTGGGATGTGGCCGAAATCGCGGGCGCCGATGATCAAATCGGCCTGAGTAACGCGATAACATTCCAGAAAACGCGGGATGTCGTCGGGAGCGTGTTGACCGTCGGCATCCAGGGTGATGACGGCTTCGTAACCAGTCGCCAAGGCTTGCCGAAACCCCAGGCGCAAGGCCGCGCCCTTCCCTTGATTGGGTCGTTGCGATAGCACGATAGCGCCGGCCGCCGTCGCTATTGCCGCCGTGGCATCGGTCGAACCGTCATCCACCACCAGCACCGGCAGATAACCCCGCGTGGCCGTGACGACCGCACCGATGTGGGCCGCTTCGTTGTAGGCAGGGATGAGGGCAAGGATGGCCGGGTCGGGTGCTTGGTTCATGCTGGTTTCACCGTTCCGATGGGGCTTTCGTTCTCCCATCGGCATAAGAACAGGACGAAGGACGACGATTTTTCATCCTTCGTCTTCCGTCCTGAATTGAGGCCGAATCACCGAAACCGCAGACAAACGACGACGGACGCTTCCATTCATCGTCCATCGATCTGCCCGGCTACTCGCCGCTCTCGCCGCCGAGCAGGCGACGCTTGAGGGCAGCCGCCTGGGTTTGGAGTTCGTAGTGGGCGATGAACCACAGGCCCTTCCACGTTTCGGGTTTCAGGAACTCTTCCGGCGGCGTATCGGCCAGCATCTCCTTGAGGCCGGCCACCGTGCCAATGCCCGGCAGGCGCTGCAGCCGTTCGATCAGCCAGTCCTTGCGGCGACCGGCCTCACTCGTGACCAGGTAGTTGAGGGTGTACCACAGCCCTTTCCAGGTCTCGACGTCCTTGAAATCTTCCAGCGATGTCCCCTCGAAACTGGCCCGCAGGTCGGCCAGGATTTGCAGACGCTGACCAGGTGCCAACCGCTCCAGGCCGTGATGGAGCAGGTTGCGCAGGGCCTGGGGTGAGAAAGGCGGAGCCGCGTACTCGGGCACAAGCCGCTGCAGCTCGGCAGCCAACTCGTTGAGCTCGCGGGCTAGCTCACGCAGGGCCTGGGTGGCGTCGGCCGAAGGCGTTGCTGGGGTTGGGGCCGTCGGCGCAGGCGGGGTGGCTTCGGCCACGGTTTCGGGTTGGGGCGGGGCGGGAGCCGTTTCCAGTGCGGCGTGGGTGGCGCAATAGGCCGAACCGGGGCGGGCAGGCCGTTTGCAAGGCGTGCCGGCCTTGGTGGTGGCGGCGCAAAGACGGGTGGGTGTGCTCATGGGGTTTCTCCTGAGGGGAGCAAGGACGGGCGTTGGCTTCATCATAACGGAGGCGCAAAAGACGCGCAATTGTCAGACGATGCACGGTGGATGATGGACGATGGGTTAGACGATGGACGATGGGAGGTGAAAGGAGGCCCGTCGGAGCAGTTGTGTGATAAAATGTAAATACTTGGCCCACTGCCTTATGTTCCGGATGGGGCTTCCCTTCCTGCCAGCGGCCGCTCGCCAGCACGACGGACGCAAGACGTAGCGCAAGATGCCATTTTGCGTGACATCTTTCGTCCGCCTGTGATGGAGCCCTGTCGGAACCTGGGCTATCATCGGCTTGAGTCATTACGATAAAGTGATAACGACTGGCCGGCTGTTTCGCCGTTATTCCAGCTTGGCTGGTAATTGGTAACTGGTTATTGGTTACTAGGTATTGGTTACTAGGTATTGGTTGTTGGTTTAATAAGTTGAAAGATGCGGTTTTCTTAGTTATCAATAACCAGTAACCAATAACCAGTAACCAGTAACCAGTAACCAGTAACCAATCCAAAAGGAGGTTTTTTGTCATTATGGTTACACGCAAGGATTTGCGCCAGATCGGTCCTTATCTGTATGAAATTGACAAGTCGTTCCGCGCCGATATGCGTGTGCCGGCGCGGATTTATGCCGATGAGGCCATCCTGCAGGCGGCGTTGGGCGATCAGTCCCTCGACCAGTTGGTGAACACGGCCACCTTGCCGGGCATCGTCAAGTACGCGCTGGCCATGCCCGATATCCACCAGGGCTACGGCTTCAGCATCGGCGGCGTCGTGGCCACGCGGGTCGAGGACGGAGTCATTTCGCCCGGAGGCGTCGGGTATGACATCAACTGCGGCGTGCGTCTGCTGGCCTCGGAGATGGAAGAAGGCGAGGTGCGGCCGTATCTGCAAGACCTGGCCACGGCCCTCTATCATAAGGTGCCCAGCGGTGTGGGCGTCGAGGGTTTTATCCGCCTGAGCGACAAGGAAATGGACGAGGTGCTGGAAACCGGCGCCGCCTGGACCCTGAAGCGGGGCATGGCCCGACGTGAAGACCTGGTCCACACCGAGGAGAACGGGACGATGCCGGGTGCTCGCGCCGACAAGGTGAGCAAGGAGGCCAAGAAACGCGGTCAAGACCAGCTCGGCACCTTGGGCGCCGGCAACCACTTCGCCGAAATTGACGTCGTGGACGAAATTTTCGACGAGGAGATCGCCCGCGCCTTTGGCCTCTTCCCCGGTCAGGTCGTCGTGCAGATCCATTGCGGCTCGCGCGGGTTGGGGCATCAGGTCTGCACCGACTACGTCAACCTGTTCCAGGGCGCGGTCAAGCGTTACGGCATCACCCTGCCCGACCGCCAGCTCGTCTGCGCGCCGATCCAGTCGCCAGAGGGCCAGGATTACATCGCCGCCATGGCCGCGGCGGCCAATTTTGCCTGGGCCAACCGCCAGGCCCTCACCCATCAGACTCGCCAGGCCTTCGAGGCCGTGCGGGCCGGCAAGGTGAAGGGCGGGGACCTGCGCCAGGTGTACGACATCGCCCACAACATGGCCAAACTGGAAATCCACGAGGTGGACGGCCGGGACCTGCGGGTGTGCGTGCATCGCAAGGGTGCCACACGCGCCTTCGGGCCGGGCAGCCATGTCCTTCCGCCCGATTACATGGAAGCCGGGCAACCGGTGCTCGTGCCGGGGAGCATGGGCACGGCCAGCTACGTCCTGGCCGGGACCGAAGGCTCAATGCGCCAAACCTTTGGTTCGACCTGTCACGGCGCCGGCCGGCAGATGAGCCGGGCTGCGGCTAAGAAACAGGTCCAGGGCAGCCGGCTCAAGAACGAGCTGGAGTCGGGCGGCATCGTCGTCCGTGCCGGCAGCATGAGCGGTCTGGCCGAGGAGGCGCCTATCGCCTATAAGGATGTTAGCCGCGTGGTCGAGGTCGTCCACAACGCCGGCATCGCCCGCAAAGTTGCCCGTCTGCGGCCCATCGCCGTGGTGAAGGGGTGACATCTGGCGGATCTCTCAAACCTCTCAATAGACCGAGACCAGGGTAGAATGCTGGCAACGACAGCATCACCAGGTCATCTATGGTCATTCTCGATCTGAGACTTATCCTCTTTGTCTTGATCGCCCTGCTGGCCACGTTGGTCAGTGGGGCGGTCTGGTTGGATCGCGTGGCCAGCCGCCGCCGGTGGCGATGGGTCCTCGGCCGCACGCTCGACGATGCCCCCTTTGGTGTGCTGCGCCTTGCTCCTGAAGGCCAGGTACAGTACGCCAACCCGGCCGCCCAACGCCTGCTGGACCTGCCGGCTCGCGGCAGCCCCTGGCCAAAAGAAGAATGGGTTGACCATTTGCTGGCCGACGAAGAGGCCGTGGGCAGCCGCTACCGGCTGGTAGCGCTGCCGCGCGATCGCTGGTTGCGGGCCTGGATCAGCGAAGACGGCGCGCTGGTTTTCCTCTTCGATGCCACGGAGCAGCAGCGGGCGGTGCGAGCCAGCAGCCGTTTGCTCAACGACCTGGGCCATGAGCTGCGCACGCCTCTGACCACCATCCTGACCCACGCCGAGGTACAGGCGCTTCCCAACCTATCTGAACCGACGCGCGTCGAGTCGCTGCGGCTGCTCAAGGAAGAGACACAGCGCGCCATTCGTCTGGTCAACGCGATGTTAGACCTGGGCCGGCTGGAAACCGGTGGCGACTTAGACCTGCGTCCTGTGGACCTGCTGCCCTTGGCCGAGATTGCCATGCAGCAAATGAGCGCTCAGGCTGCGACCAAGGGAATTACGCTGACGCTAGAGGCTGACGCCCCCTTGCCCCCTGTACTTGGCGACGCCGACGCGTTGTTGCGCGTTTGGCTTAACCTGCTGGACAACGCGGTCAAATACAGCCGGCCCGGCGACTGCGTTACCCTTAGCCTGCGCTGCGAGGCCGCGGGTGTGAGGTGCGCCGTGAGCGATACCGGTCCCGGCATCCCTCCCCAGCACCTGCCCTACATTACCCAGCGCTTCTACCGCGCCGCGGCGCCGGAGCAGGCCGGCAGCGGCCTAGGTTTGGCCCTGGTCGAAGAGGTGCTGCGCCGTCACGGCAGCGCCCTGCAAATCGAAAGCCCCGTCCCGGGCAGCGCTACTGGCGTCCACGCTCACTTCCTGCTGACGGCGGCGCCCCAGCCGGAGGAAGGGTCATGAGTCGGCCGACTGGACCCTGGCTGCGGCGGGTAGGATGGGGTCTGGGCGTGTTGGCCCTGATGGCGCTCTATTGGCTGTTGCCCATCCGCGGCCAGGTGATCATTGCGCCAGGCGGTGAATGGGAAGAGCCCTGGCCGCGTTGGCGAATCAGTTCAGCCAACGGAGGCGACGGCCCCGCGACGGTGCAGATCAGCGACGTCGTGGGCTGGCCGTACGTCCTGGCCACCGTTAACGGTCAGCCTGTGCCCGTGCAATTGCTGTCTGACGCTACGCCGAGCGTCTATGCCTGGGCCTTCGTGCTCCCCGTTTCGACCGATGGCGAGGTCGTGGAGGTGGCATTCTACCACCATTGCAACACGGGGTGCCAGCGACGATCGAGCATCGTTCTGGGCTCGGACGGATCGGAAAGGAATGCAACGCGCCTCCCGCAGCGAGCGGCTGCGCCGACCCCGTTGTGCGCGGTAGAGGCAAACCCTGACCGCAACTGGTATGGCCGCAGCGGTTGGGCCGTGACTCTCACCTATGCGCGATTGGCTGATCAACCCCACTGGGGCATTGACGATCTGGCCTGGCGCGTGCACCAGGTCACGGCTCGAGGCCTGCGTGTGCTGGTGCGGGTGGACTACGACCAGGGCCAGAGCATGCCGCCGGCTGGCGACCAGCAGGCTCTGGCCCTCTACCTGGGCTATCTGCGAAGGCTGGCGCGCGACCAACGGCTGACCGGGGTCTATGGCTACGTGCTGGGAAGCGGATACAACGAGCTGAGCAGCAATAAGCTGGATCCCCAGCGGCCCGTGACGCCGCAGTGGTATGCCCGCATCTTCAACGGCTACGGCGAGCCGGTGGACCGAGATGACAACGCCATCCAAATCGTGCGGGCGGAGAATGGACAGGTGCGGTTGCTGGTAGGTCCCGTGCGCCCCTGGGTAGAGGATCAAGACGGAGACTTGCCCACAGCCACCGATGCGCCCTGGCTGAACTACATGTACACCCTGGTCGCCATGCTGGACGCCGGCGCTCAGACTAAACACGCTGCAGGCTATGCGTTGGCAGCACCCGACGGCTTTGCCCTGCACGCGCCTGGCCGCGTCGGCGACCTCGGCGCGCTGGAGCCGCGGACCGACCAACGCCGCCCTGAATGGAACGGGGCCCAGGCCGGCTTCCGTGTCTATCGCGACTGGCTGGACATCATCAATGCCTTCCCGACCACCCGTGGGTTGCCGGTCTTCATCACCTCCACCAACACCTTCGTTGCGGCTGAAGGCGTGGCGCCGGCCGATAACTATCCAGCCGGCTGGCTCAGCACGGCGCTTGCTGAGGTCAGACAAGCGCCGCAGGTGCAAGCATTGTGCTGGTTTCTGGACCAGGATCGATCCGGCGATCGCCGCTGGGACAACTTCAGCTTGACCTTGGGCCGGGGACGTATGGCCGACGCGGCGGCAGAGTTCGATGCGCTGCTGAGAACGACACCGTAAGGTAAACGGGATCGGTCCAGCTCATTCCTTCACAGATGGAGCGATGAGTAACACTAGCATTCGCGTGATCCTAGTTGACGACCATCCCGCCCTGCGAGTAGGGCTGCGCATCATGTTGGAGCAGGCACCGGACGTGCAAGTGATCGCCGAGGCCGGCTCCGGTCAGGAGGCATTGGCGTTGATCCAGACGCTGCGGCCTGACGTGGCTGTGTTGGACTACCAGTTGCCCGACATGCCCGGTAGCCAGGTGGCGACAGAGATATACCGGCTAGGGCTGTCTACCCGGGTGCTGGCCCTGAGCGCCTACGCCGACGACGCAACCATCCAGAGCATGGTGGCCTCCGGCGCCGTAGGCTATCTGCTTAAGGAAGAGGCAGCAGCTACCATCGTCGAGGCCGTACGGGCTACAGCGCGCGGGGAGGGGCGGTGGAGCGCGAGGGTGGCGTCGCGGCTGGCTGCCTGGGCTGTTCGCTCTACCTCAAGCGAGAGAAACGCTGATCTGACCAGTCGCGAACAAGAGGTGTTGCGCCTGCTGGCCAAAGGATGGGACAACCGGCGCATCGGCCGGGAGTTGCACATCAGCGAGCACACCGTTCGCTTTCATCTGCGCAATATCTGCGAGAAGATCGGCGTCCAGACCCGCACGGAGGCCGCGGTGTGGGCGGTGCGGAACGGGTTCGGGGAGGGCTGATACGAGTATCATGGGCTTGGAGCAATCAGTTCTCATAGACGCAAACTGTCAAAAGTGACAGATCGCGACCTATCGTTTTGGCCGTTGTGTATTGACCTCAGCGCTGCTATCATGGCTTTGCCATTGGTAAATCTAATTAGTTCGATTTCCAGGAGGCAGCATGGTCAAGTCTGTAAAGCTTCGTCTCGCAATTGGCGCTTCAGCAAGTCTGATGCTCTTGATTTCTGCCGTTGCAACGGTTCTGGCGGGTTGGGTCAACTTGACACATGGACATGCTTGTGGACCAACGCAAGGCAATTTCATATGGAGCCAGAGTAAAAGCACCAGTGACGTTACGTGGTATCAGTACGCAAAATGGAGCGGCTCGCAGTACAGCTGCATCAACGGCGCCGGAGACTGGTATCAGCTTGAGGCCGAGGCATATAATCCAGCAGGGGGTGGTTCAAGCTGTGACAAGCTGCATACGTACTCAACGAGTTATACCCTACCACTGAGGAGTAGTCCATCGGTTGCTAATGGGTGCGGGTCTGCAACCTACAAGGAGGAGACCAAATTTCCCATCAAGAGTAGCTCAATTGGTAACAACGTCGAGTACTGGACGCTGACAAGGAGTTACAAATACAACGCCGTGAATGGCCAGGTTCACGAGGTTAACTGGGCGTTCTCTAACCTGACCACTGATTGGTGGGCTGGAAAGATACGCTATCGTATGGAGTCTGGGGCGCCATATTTTGGCTATTTTCCCACGTGCGCCTCGCCATCCGGTATCCTGAGCGGTTCTCCGGGTTGTTAGGAGGCGCAAGCTCCCTTGCGCACAGGAGACTCATGCGTATGGACATTCAACGAAGTAGCGCATCTCGTTACACCAAGGCGACCATCGCCATCGCCGCCGTGGTTCTCGTGCTCAGCCTGGGGCTCCTTGGCCCTCGAATGGCCGCTGTCCTCTCGGGTGGCTTCACCCGGTCTGCTCCCGGCGGAGCCTTCGAGTACGCCGTTCACCGGGAACATGGATCGGTAGAGATTGACGTCACGTTCAGCGGCCGCGGCGGCCGGGCAGACGTTCAACGGTATCTGGAGGCCAACGCCGCACGAGCACAGGCTTTGCTTCGGTCGGCTGTAGGCGAGCGCCTCCGGACCACTATCACCTTTGCGCGGCCCCTGCCGGCGCGAGAGGTGGAGCAGCTGCTCCGCAATGCCGGCGTGGAGGCCGCCAGCTACACCCAGGTCGGCTGGACGGCCGCCGGACAGCGCATGGCTTCGACCATCTTCAGGGATTCGGGCGCCACCGACTTCGACCTCGAGCGGGCGGCCCAGGAGGCCATCTCGTCGGACCCGGCCGCGCCGGACTACGGCGCGACCATGGCCGGCTTCATGGTCGTGGACGGGGTGCTGACCGTCTCTGAGCAAAGCCTGGGCAGGCTTCTGGCCGATCCACGGGTCTACCTGGTGGACACGACAGCCTACGAGGTGCAGAAGCTGGTCGGCGTCGCCGACGCCGCGGTGCGCCTGCCGACGCCGTTTTGGGATCTGGACTGGGGCGACCGGTAAACGTCGCACTGCCGACGACGCCGTCGAAGACGCCAGCACTGCTGGCGTCTTCTTTTGTGCCTGGCGCCTGTGCCCAGTGTGATTGGGACTTTTTTCCAATTTTTCTTCGTCCTTCGTCGTTCGTCCTTCGTCCCCGCCCGCGGCCCCACTCCGGGACGGAGGCCGGACCACGACATGCGCCTAATTTTTATGACACACTTCATAAAAATTTGACTTCAGCTCCCTTAGACCTTATAATCCGCCCGCTTGAATGTTGCATGACCGTAACGATTCAGCCTGATGACGATGATGGCCCCGATTCCCACCCTGGCCCATGCCGAGCAGACGAAAGACGAATGACGAAAGACGACCGCTCTTCGTCCTCCGTTCCTCATCCCCGTGAGGGGCCAATGGCGGGAAGGGAAGTCCCATCAAGAAGTCGAGGCAGTGATGAGCCGTTACGTGTGACCGTGCTGTGGGGGCTGTTCTGCTCGCAGCCCGGCTATACCCTGAGACCCGGCAGGTTCAAGACCCCATTCCCTTCGCCAAGAGAGGTGCGCCCATGCGCGTTGTTCTGATCAACCCTCGTTTCCGGCTTCCCATTGACACCCGCACCACGCCCCATCTAGGCCTGGCCTATCTGGCGGCCATGTCCGAACGTCGCGGGGATGAAGTGCGCATTTTCGATGCCGATATCGAGGAGCAGCCCCTGGATGAGTTCAACCGCGAATTCAAACCTCACGTCGTCGGCATTACGGCCAACACCCCTCAGGTCAAACAGGCATGGCGCCATGCCGCCCAAATCAAGGCCGTGCACGACGTCCCCATCGTCATCGGCGGCCCCCATCCCAGCGTTGTTGCCGAGGACCTCGACTTCGAATCGGCCCGCAACCCGAACATTGACATCGTGGTGCGCGGGGAAGGCGAGGAGACCTGGATCGAGGTCTGCAATCGCATCGAGGACTTCATGCGCCATCAGGAGGATTAATCGGTCAAGGCGCTGATGGACCCGGGTCACGACCTGTGGAAGGGCGTGTTGGGCATCACGTACAAGACCAGCGACGGCGAGCTCCATCGCAACCCCGACCGACCTGCCATTGCCGACCTCGATAGTCTGCCCTGGCCGGCCTATCACCTCTTCAAGATGCACAAGTACACGAACCTGCAGCCCGCCACCGACCACGTGGATGGCGCCCGCAGTTTCAGCATCCTCACCAGCCGGGGCTGCCCCTATCGCTGTACCTTCTGCTCCCAATCCATCATGCCCATCAAGTGGCGCAGCCGTACGCCCGAAAACGTGGTCGAGGAATGGCGTCATCTGGTTAGGGACATGGGGGCGCAGGAAATCGGCGTCCTCGATGACAGCGCCAACATCCGCAAGAAGCGCCTGCACGAGCTGGCCGACCTGCTCATCGCCAACAATCTGAACCACGTGCCCTGGATTTTCGTCAACGGCATTCGCGCCAATCTGGTGGACTACGAGCTGATGACCAAGCTCAAGAAGGCCGGCCTCAAACGCACGGCTTTTGGCGTGGAAACGGGCAATCCGCAAATTCTGAAGCAAATCGACAAAAACATTGACCTTGACACGATCCGCCAGGCTTTCAAGATTTGCAAAGAAGTCGGGCTGGAGACCATCGGCTTTTTCATCATCGGTCTGCCTGGCGAAACGCGCGAGACGATGGAGGATACCATCCGTTTCGCCATCGAGCTCGACCCGCTGATCGCCAATTTCAGCATGATGACGCCGTATCCGGGCACGGCAGTGTATGCACAGGTCAAACGCGAAGGGCGCATGCTGATCAAGGACTGGGAAGATTACGTGTTCTTCGACCAAAAGGCGCGCTACGAAATGGGCGAGGTGACGGCCGAACTGGTGGAGGAGATGTATCGCAAGGCCTACCGGCGCTTCTATCTGCGGCCTTCGCCCATCCTTCGCCGCGTGAAGACGAAGGATTTCTGGCTCAATCTGCCACGCAACATCCGCATCGCCACGCGCACCTTCTTCCCCAAGAAGGAAAAGACTAAGCTGCGCAAGCAGATCGAAGCCGAAGCCCTCGTTTGAGCGTCGTCGGAGGAACAAAGCCGTAACCGTTTGCCTGTCTGAACTGTCATCATCGGCAGGCACGGTTTTCATCCCTTTTTCATCGGCGCCTGCTATACTGAGGGCAGGGGCCGGGCCATGGCGAAGCCTCACCCGGCCCCCTTGCCGCCCACCCGCTGCCGTCGCCGCACCCTGATGGAGGATGACACGGTGAAAATCGCTTTTATCGGCCCCAAGTGGAACGAAATGGTCAATGCCTATCCCTCGCTGGGATTGGGCTATCTAGCCGCCGTGGCCGAGCAGGATGGCCATGAGTGTCGCATTTTCGACTTCGGCCTGCGGCCCAAGCGCCCCTTGGCCGAAGAAGTGCAGGATGTCGTGGACTTCAAGCCCGACCTGGTAGCGTTTACCTCGATGACGACCAGCTACGCCAGCGTCGAAGAGGCCGCGGCCATGCTCAAAGAGGCCCTGGGGGTGACCATTGTCATCGGCGGCCCCCACGCCACCACCCTACCCGATCTGACCCTGGAAAATCCGAACATTGACTTTCTCGTGTACGGCGAAGGCGAAGAAGTCTTTCGCGATTTCCTGCGCGCCCTCGAAGCCGGCGACACGAATTGGGGCAAGATCAAGGGGCTTTGGTACAAGGAAGATGGTCACATCGTCAGCGGCGGCGAGCGCCCCCTGATCAAAGACCTCGATGCCCTGCCCTATCCGGCCCGGCATCTCTTCGAGTTGGACAAGTACCCCCTCTACGCGCCCAACGGCGAACCCATGCTGACCGTGCTCAGCAGCCGCGGCTGCCCCTGGAACTGCTCCTTCTGCTTCAAGGGCATCGTCGGCCGCACGTATCGGCAGCGCAGCCCCAAGAACATCGCCGACGAGCTCGAACACGTCATCGAGACCTACGGCGTGCGCAACTTCTACTTCATTGACGACCTCTTCACCATTGACGTGCGGCGGCTCAACGGTATCCTCGACCACCTGATCGAGCGCAAGCTCGATATCCGCTGGCGCTGTCTGGCGCGGGTAGACCGGGTCAATCCCGAGCTGCTCAAGAAGATGTACAAAGCCGGCTGTCGGCAGATCCACTACGGCATCGAAAGCGGCAACCCGGAGGTGCTCAAGCGCACGGCCAAGCACATCAACCTGAACCAGGTGCGCGATGCCGTCCGTTGGACGGCAGAGGCTGGCATCCACAGCAAGGGCTATTTCATCCTGGGCTTGCCCGGCGACACCATCGAGACGATGGAAGAGACCATCGAGTTTGCCGCCAGTTTGCCGTTGACCGAAGCCATGTTCTCCATTGCGACGCCCATGCCCGGCACGCAGCTGTGGGAAGAACTGCTGCGCAAGCGGCCGGAGACGAAGTACAACGCCGATTTCACCAAAAGCTACTACTACAACAGCTACACCTCCGAGATCGCGCCCTTCATGAACGTCTCGGAAGTGAGCGATGACGTGCTCAGCGCCATGGCCATCAAGGCGCGCCAGCGTTTTCTGGAGGCCAAAAAGCGGCGGATGTACCGCCAGAGTTTCGGCGAACCCCTCGGCGACCTGCTGTGGGCGGTCTCGCGGGTGGAGCCGCTGCGTAAGATGGGCAGCGCCCTGACCCGCGTCGGGTTCTTCGGCCATTTCCGCCGGGTCAAGGAAGCCTATTTCGGCGCCGGTGCGTGGAGCTGAGAGGCATGAGCGTACCCAAGCTGTCCTTCACGACGAAACTGCGCCACAAAGCCCGCATCTACCGACGCCAGGCCCTGGGACCGCTCAAGTGGCTGGCCTACGTCACCGGCCAGACCCGCCTGGTGCCGCCGCCCGACCGCATGTACATCGAGTCCACCAACGTCTGCAACCTCGGTTGCATCATGTGCCCGACCGGCCGTAAGGAGATCACCCGGCCCCACGGCTACATGCGCTGGGAGGTCTTCAAGCAGATCGTGGACGAGATGGCTCCTCACGTCAAGGCCACCACGCTGCACATTTGGGGCGAACCGCTGTTGCACAAGCGCATCTTCGATATGGTGGCCTATTGTCGAGAAAAAGGGCTGCGGGCCGAGATCAGCACGAATGCCACCCTCCTGACCGAAGACCGCAGCCGCCGCCTGCTCGAAGCCGGTCTCAACGTCATCTACCTCTGTCAGGATGGCATCCGGCCAGAGACCTACGAGAGTGTGCGCGTCAACGCCGACTTCGAACGGACCAACGAGAACATCCGGCGATTCGTCGAGATGAAACACCGCGGGGGCTATTCGACCTTCGTCAACCTGCAAATCATCGAAATGGCCCACACCCGGCACGAAACGGCCGCCTTTGTCGAATACTGGAAAAACATCCCCGGCGTGGACCTCGTCCATGTCAAGCCTTTCGACTCTTGGGGCGACCAGGTGGAGGCCATCAGCGCGCTCAAGGTGGACAACGGCAAGCCTCTGCCCCCGCGTTTCCCCTGTCCCAATCTGTGGTACCATGTCCACATCTACTGGGACGGTTCCATTGCCATGTGCGACCGCGATTTCAACCTGGCCTTCGACCTGGGCAATGTGATCGATCCCGATGGCGTGGTGCGGGTGATGAAAAACTGGAACGGCCCGCGCATGCAGGAGCTGCGCCGTTTGCACGTCACAGGCCAGTACGACCGGGTGAAACCCTGCAACACCTGCACCGAATGGGCCTGGTGGAAACCGACGCTGACCTCGGGTTTCGGCAATCGGCCGGTGCAGGAGCAGTTCAGCGGCCAGGCCGTGCGCACGAACGGACACGAATCGTCGCAGACCGCGCCCATTGACCTGTTCCTGCCGGACTGAGCGGCCTGTCTTCGTCCGCCGTATCGCCATGGCCTTGCGCAAGGTTTATCTCATCCAACCCGGTCGCGATGGCGCCGTCCTGGGTAGGGGCACGATGGCGCCCTACACCCTCATGCGCCTGGCCTCGTTGGTACCGGATGAGATCCCGGTCACGATCGTGGACGAGGACCTGGAGGCGGTTCCTTTCGACGAGATGGGGCCGGGCGACCTAGTGGGGATCACGGCCAAGACCCTGCAGATTGACCGGGCACGCTGGATCGCGCGCCGCGCACAGGCGCGCGGGGCCACCGTGGTCGTGGGCGGCACCCACGCCACCCTTGCGCCCGACGAAGTGGCCCAATGGGCCGATAGCGTGGCCGTGGGCGAGGGCTATCGCACGTGGCCGCAGATGCTGGCCGATTTCGACCGCGGGCAATTGCAACCGCGCTACGTGGACGAGGAATGGACCGACCTCGATGACCTCAAACCCCTCACGGAGCGCGTTTTGCGCCAGGTGGACGAAAACCGCCGCTATTGGACGCCCTACCTGGAGATCACCCGCGGGTGCCCGCGCAATTGCACCTTCTGCACGGCCATCCGCGTGTCGGGCCGGGTGATGCGCCTGCGTCCGGTGGAGCAAATCGTCGAGGAGATCGAGCGCCGCCGCATCCGGCGCTTCTTTCTGACCGACGACAACTTCGGCCTCAACTTCCGTCTCCATCCCGACTACATGGAGGAGCTGTTCCGGGCCTTGCGCAAGCTGCCCCTGGACGGCTGGACCTGTCAGGCCGAGCAGATGGTGGCCGACTATCCCGACCTGCTCAAGCTGGCGCGCGAAGCTCATCTCGACAAGTTCTTCATCGGTTTCGAGAGCGCCAATCCCGAAAACCGCCGCGAGCTGGGCGGCAAGGCCAAAGGCAACGTCGAACGTTATCGTCAGGTCATCGAGCGGGTTCATGCTGCCGGTATCGGCGTCGTCGGCCTTTTCGTTTTCGGCTTCGATGCCGACCCGCCGAGCATCTTCCAACACACCTACGATTTCATCCGCACGAGCGGGCTGGATGGGGTCAGTATCACCATCCTGACGCCGTATGTGGGCACGCCGCAGCGCGCCACCTGGGAGGCGCAGGGCCGGCTCATTCCGGGAGTGCCGTGGTCGCTCTACGATACGAACCACGTCACCTACTATCCGGCCAGGATGACGGTGGAACAACTGGCGCGCGGGTACGACTGGCTTTCGCGCAAGCTCTACGGCTATGCCGGCATTGCCTACCGCGGCCTGCGCCAATTGCTGCGCTACCCTCCACGGGACTGGCGACGCAAGGCCTTCACCAGTTTCAGCACCGATTTCGGCTACCGGATGGAATGCGCCCACCGCGATTGGGTGCCGGCCGAAGACGGCATCGGCTATCCGGTACGCGGGGCCGCCCGGCGGGGGCTTGTCTTCCGGCCCGATTGGGCAACCGAAGCCGCCGTCTGAACGGGGAAAGTCGAGAGAGGAATAGGGAAGAGTACCCTTTTCGTCCTTCGTCTTTCCGTCGTTTTTCATTTTGGCTTTGGGGGGTGTACGATGGGATGCGCGACGCTTCGTCGCGACCATCGCTTTGTCCTGCCTCTCCGGCTTTCGCGCTTCCGGCAAGGCCATGTCCTCATCCCCCACCGTCTCTGCTTCACACCTTGCCTTGACCCGGGCGAGGGCCATTCGGTTCGTCGTCCTGTTGGGTCTGGTCAGCTTGCTTGCCGATACGACTTATGAGGGTGCGCGCAGCATTGCCGGGCCATACCTGGCCCTGTTGGGCGCCGGTGGCACGGTTGTCGGCGTGGTGTCCGGCTTCGGTGAGCTGATCGGCTACAGTCTGCGTTTGGTTTCGGGCTATCTCAGCGACCGTACCCGTCGCTATTGGGCGCTCACCCTGACCGGCTATGCCATCAATCTGCTCGCCGTGCCCCTGCTGGCCTTGGCGGACCGCTGGGAACTGGCCGCGGCCCTCCTCATCGCCGAACGGTTGGGAAAGGCCCTGCGCACACCGGCCCGGGATGCCATGCTGTCGTATGCCACCCGGGAAACCGGTCGCGGGTGGGGCTTCGGCCTACACGAGGCCATGGACCAAATCGGCGCCGTGGCCGGACCCGTCATCGTCACCCTGGTCATCGCCGCGCGTGCAGATTACCCCGCTGCCTTCGCCGTGCTGGCCATTCCCGCCGTGCTGGCGTTGACGGTCCTGCTGACGGCGCGGCGGCTCTACCCGCGGCCGCAAGACCTGGAACCGACGACCCCCGAACTGCGGCCGGCAGGTTTTCCGCGCGCCTATTGGCTTTATCTGGCGGCCGTGGCCCTAGTGGCAGCCGGTTATGCCGATTTCCCGCTGATCGCGTTCCATTTCGAGAAGACGGGTTCGGTGCCCGGCCCCTGGATTCCGCTGCTGTATGCTGTGGCCATGGGCGTGGACGCGCTGGCGGCGCTGTTGTTCGGCCGTTGGTTCGACCGCGTCGGTCTCCGCATCCTGATGCTCGTGGCCCTACTCTCGGCGCTGTTTGCGCCGCTTGTCTTCCTGGGAGGATTTGCGGCCGCTCTGGCCGGCATGGCCCTGTGGGGCATCGGTATGGGCGCTCAGGAATCCATCCTGCGGGCGGCCGTGGGCAACATGGTCGCACGCGAACGTCGCGGCTCAGCCTATGGTATCTTCAACACGGGCTACGGCCTGTTCTGGTTCCTGGGCAGCGCGCTCATGGGCGTGCTCTACGATGTCTCCTTGCCCGGTCTGATCGCCTTCTCGGTGGCGGCGCAGCTGGCCAGCATACCGCTGTTCTTCGCCGTAGCCCGGCGCATGTCCGGTCCTCTCTGAGAGCGAACCCCATGGCCGGCGAAGACCCTCTCTTTTTTGAGTTGCTGGATGCGTTTCGGGCGGGAGGGTGCCCCCTCTGTCGGCTGGGTCAGCGGGCTGCGGCCCGGTATCTCGACACGCTGAATTACGAAGGCGTCAACGATCCCGGTCTCCGTCAGGCCCTGCAAAAAGCCCAAGGGCTGTGCCATCGCCATGCCTGGCAATGGACGCGCATGCGCGGCAGTCCCCTGGGCGTGGCCATCGTCTATCGCCATCTGGTCAAAGACCTGGCCACCGTTATGGAAAACGGGACCAAAGCCTGGACGGGACTGCGCCGAGGGCGTCGCTCTCCTGCCGCGGGGCTGCAACCGACCGGACCCTGTCCGGCCTGCGCTGTCGAACTCGAGGCCGTAGAACGCTACGGCCGGACGTTGCTGGCCCGGCTGAACCATCCCGATTTGGCCCCGGCCTACGACGCGGCCGGTGGGCTGTGTCTGCCCCACCTGCGCGCGGCGCTGGCTTTGGCCGACGAGGAACAGGCCCGCATCCTGCAAACCCGGCAGCTGGCGGTCTATCGCCGCCTGATTGCCCAACTCGACGAGTTCATCCGCAAGCATGACCATCGGTTTCGCCACGAACCCTTTGGCGTCGAGAAGGACGCCTGGGCACGCGCCGTGGCCCTCGTAGCCGGTGAGGCCGAGAACGTGTGAGGGTAGTGCAAGAGGCATCTTGCGCTACATCGTTTATATCGTTATCGTCTCAAGAACGCATGAGGGAGGAATTCATCACGTTGTGCAAGATGGCATCTTGTGCTACATCGTCTATCGTCTCAAGGAGTGTTCCATGCCTACCCGTACCATATCCTACGGCAAATGTTTCGTCTGCGGTCAGACTTTTGCCAAAAACACCATCGGCCGCCATCTCGCCAAATGCGTGCCGGCCCACGACACCAGCGGCCACCAGAAGCGGTTGTATCACCTTTCCATCGAGGGAAAGGACCGACCCGAGTACTGGCTCCATATCGAAATTCCCGCCGACCATACCCTATCGCAGCTCGACGGTTTTCTGCGCGCCATCTGGCTGGAGTGTTGCGGTCATCTCAGCGCCTTTACCATTCACGGCGTCTCCTATGACTCCAATGCCGATGAAGAGGAGGACTTCGCTCTCCCCTTTCCGGGGCTTGGCTTCGAGCCTTTTGGGTCGAGGGCCTCGATGGACGTGCCCCTCTCGCAAGTCCTGTCGCCTGGGGATAGGTTTCGGCACGAGTACGATTTCGGCACAACGACCGAGCTTGCGCTGAAAGTGGTGAGCGAACGCAAGGGCCAGGCACCGGCCGGCGGGAAGGGTGTCCGCATCCTGGCGCGCAACTACGCGCCGGTCATCCCCTGCTCCGCATGCGGGGAGCGGGCCGGCTGGCTCTATTACGAGGACTACGCGCCCTATTGCGACTCCCACGCCGAGGACCACCCGGAATGGCCGGATTCCTTCTTGCCCCTGGTCAACTCTCCGCGCACGGGTGATTGCGGTTACGATGGCACCTACTACGAAGCTTTGGTGTTTGAAGAAACGGCGCCGCCGGTGGGGGAATAACCGACCCCGTCCCGTTATCCCATCACAAGCACGGCATCCCCGCGCAGTCGGCTCTCCTTGAGGGCCAACAAGGCCTCGTTGGCAGCGGCCAGCGGAAACGGCGTCACGTCCGTGCGGATGCCGATTTCGGCTGCCAGGGTCAACAGCTCGCGGGCATCCTGGCGGGTGCTATTGGCCACGCTGCGGAGGGTGCGCTCGCGATACAGCAAGCTGTAGGGCATGGTCGGCAACGGACTCATGTGAATACCGGCCAGGGCCACCGTCCCGCCCGGCCGCAAGACGCGCAACGCTTGGGGGATCAGCTCGCCGGCCGGAGCGAAAATGATGGCCGCATCGAGGGGTTCCGGCGGCGTATCCTCGGCACGCCCTACCCACGCTGCGCCCAACTCACGGGCGTGGGCCTGGTGACCGGGGCTACGTGTGAACACGAAGACCTGACAGCCCCAATGCCGCGCCACCTGGATGGTCACATGGGCCGAATTCCCGAAGCCGTACAGACCCAAGGTTTCGCCCGGTCGCACCTCGCTCAGGCGCAAGGCCCGATAGCCAATGACGCCGCCGCATAGCAACGGCGCCATCTCGACGTCGCTCAGCAGGCCCGGCAGCGGGTAGGCAAAGGCCGCGTCTACGACCATGTACTCGGCATAGCCACCGTCGGCATGGAGACCGGTGAACTCGCCTCGCTCGCACAGGTTCTCGCGATCGGCCCGGCAATATCGGCATTCGCCGCACGTCCGATACAGCCACACCACGCCAACCCGGTCGCCCTCGCGAATCGTGTGCACATCGGCCCCCACGGCCGCCACAATCCCCACCACCTGGTGGCCGGGGATTAGCGGCAACCGGGGCAATTCCAGCTCGCCTTCGACCGTATGCAGGTCGGTGCGACACACCCCGCAGGCCGTGACTTTCAGCAAAAGTTGACCGCGGTCAATTTTAGGTGTCGGCACGTCACGGAGCTGCAACGGTTGCTGGGTGATGGGGCGGGGTTCGTATAACACTTGGGCCAACACGAGCGACCTCAAAAAATGACCGTGGTCAATTTTTGAAGAAGAACCGTCGTTCGTGCCCGCTGGGGCGAAGACGGAGGACGAAGGAAGACGAAGGCTGCGCTTGCGATTGTAGCACAAGAGCGCAGGCGGATCGAGAGGCAGCCAAGGCTCCGTCGGGCCGGTCAACACCCGGCGCGACGGCCGCTTCGCCCTTCCCCCAAGCATCGTGTAACATGCCGGGTGGGGTTTCTGGCCCCGTCGTTGGTCCAAAGCGAGAGGACGAAGGGCGAACGATAACGAAGCCCTGCCCTCTTTCGTCCTTCATCGTCCGTCCCGGCCAACAGCCCAACCCTGTGACGAACGGCGTCCGCCTCGTCTTGTGCTTTCCCGTATCCGTCCTATGCGCCGCTCTCTGGATGTCCTCATCCTCTTTCTGCTCATCACAGCCCGGTTGCGCATCAACAGCTTCGCCGAGGCCGGCCTGTTCGAGCATTTCGCCAATGTCGTCCGCCATCCCTGGGTGGGCGGCTGGTTGCCGCCAGCGGCCATCAATGCCTTCGGGCCGTGGTTCGGCGACCCCGTTTTCCTTTTGCTGGCCGCGGTGAGCCTGCTGGCCATGCTGCTCTACGCCCTGGTTGACCTGCTCCAGGAGCGCTGGCGCGCCGAAACGATCTACCGGCTGAAGATGGGTCTGCTCGGGGTCATCCTGGCGGTGCTGCTCTTCTTGCCTGCGCTCAAGCTGGCCCTGTTGCGCCACGACAACCTGCCCCATTCCTATAGCCACGACGGCGGCGTCATCCAGACCGAGATCGCCATCGCGTACTTTCTCGAAGGTCGCAACCCCTACCGCGAGAGCTACGCCGGGACACCCATGGCCGAGTGGGGCTTTCCCGAATTCCGCACGGCGCTGGAGCACTACCCGTATCTGCCGGCGACCTTTGTCCTGTCGGCGCCGGTGCGGGTCGTATCCCAGGCCCTTTTCGGCTGGTACGACCAGCGGTTCACCTATCTGCTGCTCATGCTGCTGACCCTGGTGCTCTTGCCGGGATTGGTGAGTGGAAACCGCCGGGATGGCCTGCTGCTGACGATGCTGATCGGTCTCAACCCGATTATGGGCCTCGATGTCGTCTTCGGGCAGAACGACAGTTTCGTCCTGGCCTGGGTGGTGCTGGGTCTGTGGCTGCTGCGACGAGGACGGCCGGGATGGAGCGCTGTCTGTCTCGGCCTGGCCTGCGCCAGCAAGCCCACGGCCTGGTTTCTGGTGCCGTTTTGGGGTTTGGCCCTATTGGCCGACCGTCCTTTCGCCTGGCGCGAGCTACCTAGCCGGCTACCGCTCCTGTGGCGGCGGGGCTGGCCCGGTCTGCTCGTCTTCTTGGGTTTTGTGGTGCCCTACCTGGCCTGGGATGCCAACGCCTTCGTGGATGACGTCTGGCGGTGGGCGGCCGGCACGGCGGCAACCCACTATCAGATTTGGGGCTGGGGTTTTGCCAACTTCGTCCTGGCCACCGGCGCGTTGCCTGACCGTTTTGCCTACTGGCCTTTCTGGATTCCGGAGCTGGTGGTGGGTCTGCCTTTGCTCCTGTACCTGCTGGAGCGGCAACGGCGGACGAACACCCTCGGCCATGCCGTCTGGCACGGCGCCTTGCTGCTGTTCGCTTTCGCCTACTTCTCGCGCTTTCTAAACGAAAACTACCTGGGCTTCTTGCTGGCCCTTTTCGCGTTGGGGTATTTCGCCGAAGAGGGGGGAATGGGGGATTGAAGACCGCTAGCTGAGGGTTAGATGTAGCGCAAGATGCCATCTTGCGCTACGTCTTTCCTGTCTCTTATACACATCTGACGCTGC
>JAOADB010000020.1 GCA_026417535.1 Caldilineales bacterium | reverse complement strand
GGCAAGATCAGCACCGGCGCCACCTGCGCCAGGAAGACGCTGAAACCCAGGTAGAACAATCCCATCCACAGCCACCACGTCTGCGGCGCCGCCGCCAGCAGCCGATAGAGCACCACGACGACCGGCAGGCCCAGGACGGCCGCCACCGCCGTCGCCTTGGCCTGGTCAGCCAGCCAGTCCCGCCAGGTTTGCACCGACAGCCCAAAGCGCCGGGAAAGCCGATGGCCCATCGCCTCGCCGGGAAGGCCCGTCAACACGGCCCCTAGGCCGAACAATCCCATGTAGAGCACGACGCGCAGGTCGAAACCCGGCACACGGGCCGTCAACCAGGCCAGCCAGGGATCGTGGACGAGAACCCACCACGCAACGAAATAGGCAGCAGCCACGGCCAGCTCCGGTAACCACAGACGCCGCCGGGCGCGGGCATAGGCGCGAGCCAGAGCCATACGTTCGGGATCCAACCGGGGACGTTCGGGGGTGATGGGTAATTGGTGATGGGTAACTGGTAATTGGGCGTCGTTTTTCGTCATTTGTTGTAACTGATAAAAAATCACACATATTCTGTCAATTATACTGGTGACTAGTAACTGGTTACTAGTCACCAGTAACCAGTAACCAGTCACCAGTAACCAGTAACCAGTAACCAGTAACCAGTCACCAGTCACCAGTCACCAGTTACCAGTCACCTCTTCCCCACCCACTCGGCCAGGAGCAGCTGCGTCACGTTGGCGGACCAGTGGGCGATCACCACCAGGAGCAGACTGTTGCGCCACAGGAACAGGGCGCTGAACACGAGCCCCACCACGGTCACAACGGCCACGCCCCATTCGCCTTGCGGCCGATGGAGCAGACCGAAGTAGATGGAAGCCGCTATGGCAAAGAACACGACGTTCACATAGGGCGCAAAGCCACCCAACAACAACGAACGAAAAATGAGCTCTTCCAACACGGCGACGGGTAGCAACGCCAGGATGACAACCGGCCATTCCCGAAGCCGCCGGGGTCGGATGGTCTGGAGGACGATGTCAGAGTACCAATCGGGATGGTGGCGACGCACCCACAGCGTGGGCGGCAGGATGAGCAGGGCGATGAACGGGCCGATGAACAACCCCAAGAGCACATCGGCAGCCGGCGCAGCCGGAAGCCAACCCAGGGCCGCCGGACCGCGGCCGCTGATCAGACCGAGGGCAGCGGCCAACCCGATCATCCCCAACCGCGCCAAGTTCTCGATGGGCACGAGCAGCAGATTCTCTTCGGGCTGCCAGACCTTCAGCAGCTGGCCCGTGCGGTAGGTGGCCACGGAGATAAAGGCCAGCAGCAGGAGCAGGCCAACGACAAAGAGCACCATCATGGGTTTGCCGGGAACGTTTGCTTTCCGTTTCCACCATGAGCCAAACACCGAGACAAGAGAGGGAAGACGAAGGACGAACGACGACAAAACGCCGTCTTTCGTCGTTCGTCCCCTGTCCCGCTCTTGGGCTCATGGTGGAAAGGGGGACCTAGCCGGAACATCGAACGGCATGCTGAACAGTTCCTACCGGACTTCGTAGCGATAGGTCCCTACCTCGGTCGTCACAGGGGCCAGGGCCGAGATGGCCAGAATGACTTCTTTGCGGGGATCGAGGCCCTGCAGCTGTAGCTCCCCGCGGCCGTCGGGGCCGACCTCCATCCGTTCCACACGCACCCGACCGTCGGCGCCGGTGACGATGGCCTGTACCAGCCAGCGTTGGCGCAGGACGTTGTTGGTGAGCAGCCAGCCCTCGGACTGCCAATCGCCGGGCCCCTCCTCGAAATCCTCGAAATAGCCGATCTCCGGGATTTCGACATCGTCAATGAACATGCCCGGCATGGTCACAGCCGCATCGGTGACGTACTCAAAGCGGATCTGAACAGGCTGACCGGCAAAAGGCGTCAGGTCCACCTCTTCGAGCACCCATTCGGCCCGGGTGCGGCCGCTCTTGCCCGTGTAGCCGGGGCCGTAGGCGTTACCCTGGGGATTCTCGCGGGTGGTGCGGCTCGTCTCGAGGATGCGCCAGGTCTTGCCGCCATCGGTGCTGACTTCCACATAGCCGTAATCCCAGTTTTCCTCGATGTCGTACCAGAGCCGATAGCGCAGGGTCGCTTTGTTCACGCCGCTCAGGTCCACCGGCAGGGTCAGGCGGGTGTCCGATTCGTCCATGCGGTGCGACCACCAGGCCCAATAGCCGCTGTAGGCGTCGGTGGCGGCCAGACGGGTCGTCGTGCTGCCGGTGAAGCGAATGGTCATGCTCTCGCGACCGGGCAACCGGATGTAATCGGCTGCGTACTGGCGGGCCTCGCCCTCACCTGCGGCGGGCAGGGTGGCAAACTCGTCGGCCGTTGCCATGGGGTCGGGGTCATAATCGGGATAGTACCAACGGCCGTCGCCGGCGGTAGGGTCATCGAGCCAGTTGGCCACCACCCAATCGGCGAACAGCTCATCGGCCGTGAGTCCGGCCTTGAGGTCTTGCAGCACCACATCAAAGGCATCCAGGCCGTTGGCCGACTGGGCCACCAGGTCTTTGGTGGCCTCCTCGCCGAAACGACCCAGGAAATAGTTCATGAACAGGAAGGCATTGCCGTAGTGGGCAAAGGACTCCTCACTGTCCGGCCAGGTCGTCAGCTGCACATCGGGGTTGGCGGCAAACACCTGGTCGGGGCGCACGCCCTCATCGCTGCGGCGCATGCCGTTCAATTGCACCGCCAGCTCCGAAAGCCCTTCGTTGACCCAGGTCTCCTCGTTCAAATCGTTGTACCAGTGGATCATGTGCTGGAATTCGTGGGCCAGCGTGGCATCGTAAAAGGACGTACCCGGCCGATTGTTATCGAGATTGATGTAAAACATCTCCTTTTCGTTGGAATAGGGGTTGATCTTGCTGGAAATTTCATCGGCCGAGGAGAAATAGCCGGCCACGGTTTCGCCCATGCCGGTGGCATGGAGCACATGGAGCCGAGGGTCGTTGTCGATGCCGGGCGTCCATTCGCTGCCGAAGAACTCGCGGTTCGTCGGGTAAATGCGCTCGTCGAACAGGCGGGCCGAACGCTCCAGCGCCCGTCGATCCACCCGCTCGCCCACCTCGACCCACATGTAGAGGTGCTCACTCTTGACCACGAGCTCGGCCTGAATCTGGAAGTTTTCATCGGTGTCCGTATTGGCCACCCAAAAGGTCAACACATCGCCCACCTCGTAGCTCGGCGGCGTGGGATTGACCACGAGCGGGATCTCGCCCAGCTCCGGGCGCAGCCGCGCGGCCAGGTCGCGTTTGTCGGCCACGGGCACCTCCACGGCCCTCAGCAGGCTTTCCGTATCCCGGCCCGGCGGCGGCGTGGGTATCGGCCGCGTCGGCGTGACGATGCGGGGAGGTGTCGGGATGACGGTGGGCGTGGAGAGCGGCGCCGGGGTGGGAAGCGGACGGTCGAAGGGCGTCGCGGTGGCGGTGGGCAACGGCGCCGGTTCGACCTGTCGCGCCAGCATTTCGCTGCCGATCCAAAAGCCCAGGCCGGCAGCGAGCGTGCTCATCAGGCAGCACAGAAACAGGGCCAGCAAGATGACAAGGAGGAGAAGGGTGTTTCGAGCCATGAGCAATCCGGGAAGGAAAAGGCTTAGGGTTGGACCCAGCAGGAGGCCGTGAGCGGGATGAGGCCGCCGCCGGTCGCCCGCACACCGGCGGGCTCCAGGTCAATGTAGAGCCGGGCACGCGGCCGATAGAACCAGGAATACACCCGAAAGCACACGCGCCAGCGACTGCCGTCGGGATGTCGTCTAACATCTTCGACGGCCAGGCGGTAATCTGTCAAGCGGCGGCCTTGCAATTGCCAGCGCCAATCGCGGGCGGCGTTGATGGCCAACCGTTGGGTGGCCGATGGCAGGTCCGGTTGCGGGGGCGGCAACCAAACCGGCGCCAACGCCAGCGGCATGACCACGGTCAACGCGACATACCCCACCCGCCAACGCCGCGAACGCTGCGACCATCCCACCAACTCGGCCAGACGCACGACGACCAGGCTGCCGAGGAGGACAAAGGCCTCGTAAAACAGGCTGTTGAGGACAAAACCGGGCGGGTCGAAGCGGAAATCGCCCAGCACATCCTGTCGCGCGATGGGCACGGGATGTCCTTGCCAGCCCGGACACAGAGCCGGACAACCCACCTGGTATTCGGGCACGCGAAACAGGAAACCGGAGAGATAACTCAGAACGAACGCCAAAGGCGCGCTGAATAACAGCCAGTTGCGGCCACGACGCCCGCGCCGCACCCACCACACCCCGGCCAACGCAGTGGCTACCAGTAGAAGGGCAAAAGACCAAGGAGCCATCATGGGCGCTCAGGGCCGACACGCGGCAATGGGTTCCAGCAGCTCCGGCGCGCGGGTACGGCCGTCAATCCCGTGCACCCACACGTTCGAGCTGGTCTGCCGGCCCGGCACCTCCAGCCAAAACGTCCAATGGTGCTTCGGGTCGCGGGCCAGACTGACATCCACGTTGTTGAACTCGTAGGTCGTGTACACGAAACCCGATCCGGCCACCGTTCGCGGTTCGCCGACCATCAGGCGCCGGCCCACGCCGTTGTCCAGGGCGGCCACCAACCACACCCGTTCGGGCAGATGTTCGGGCGCCAACGCCAGCTGGGTTCCCTGGGCAAACAGCACGGCGCTGAGGTTGAGCAGATTCGCCTGTTCGACCGGCACGGGATTGTTCTGCTCGTCGTGGGGCCAGGCCACGCGCAGGATGGCGTCCACTGCGGCCGGGGCCGTGGTCGTCAGGCCGATGGGTTCGGGCGGATTGGGCAGATAGGTCCGGGCGTCGGCGGCGTGGATCCAGACATTGCTCCGGCTTTCGGCCAGTTCCGGCGCCACCCGCACCATGAAGATGAGCTTGTGGGTCGGGTCCTGGGCCCATGTCAGGTCCACATCGTTGAGCTCCCAGAAGGGAAACGGATGTCCCTCCATCGTCCGTTGAGTGGCCAGGCCCAAACGACGCAACGGCTCCGCGTCTCGGGCCATCCAGACCTCGACGGCAGGCATCCAGGCGCAAGGCGGCACCTCTTGCGAACGGCCGGCATACAGGCGAATGCCCAGGTTGCCCCTGGTGGCGGTCGTCACCGGCGCGGAATCGTGGGGCCAGAGGATCTCGATACGGGCATCCACCTCCGGCGGCGGCGTCTGCGGTCCCGGACTCCTCGTCAGCCGCAACAGCCCCCCGTTTGCCGAACCGGCCACCAGCTCCGTGCCGAGNCGGGCAAAACTCAGAACGAGCGTATCCCCCAAGTCGCCGGTGGCGTCGCGCCAGGTGCGACCTTCATCGGTGCTAGTAAAGACACCGCCGCCGTCACGCCCGACCCACCACATCTCCGGTTGGCCCGGCTGGATGAAAACGCCGAGCAGGTGAGGGCCGACCGGCGTCAGCGGCTGTGGCCCCTGCCATTGGGTCCCGGCTGGGATGCCGTTGTCGCGACGTTGCCAGGTGCGACCGCCGTCGGTCGAACGGAGCAGGCCGCCCCAGCGCCGCCACACGAACAGCACGGCGGCTTTGGTGGGATGGGCCATCAGCCCGGCGATATCCCCTTCCGGCGCTGGCGCCACCGCGCGCCAGGTCAGGCCATCATCCGTGGATTCCCAGAGGAGACGCCCCTCCGGCCCTTCGGCCGTGGCCGAGATCAGATAGAAATGGCCGCGGCTATCGCCCGTCAGCGCCAACACCGGCCCTGGCCGGACGAGCTCCCAAGTCTGGCCGTCATCGGTCGAGCGCCACACGCCGCCGTTGCTGCCCAACACGAGCAGGCCCGGCGTACGTCCAAAGGCGAGCTGTGTGCCTGCCACCGGGGTGGGCGCAAACGTCCAGCTGCGCCCGCCGTTGCTGCTGCGCGCCAGCCCCGTTGTCGTCAGGCCGTAGACCTGACCCGACAGAAACGGATGGGCGATCAACCGGTCGAGATTGCGGCCGGCCAGACCGGCCATGGCCGGCATCCAGGTGCGTCCCCCGTCGCTGCTCCGCCACAGCGGTTGCACAGCGGCCGGGATCGGGTTGACGCCACCGTTGAGGGCCAGAAGAGTGCCATCGGCCAGCCCTACCAGGCTGTGCAAACGGCTGGCCGGCGGCAAACCCTTGCCCAGGGCCTGCCAGCGGCTGCCGGCGTTCATGGTCCGCCAGATACCGCCGGCGCCGGCCGCCAGCCAGCGGCCCCGTTGCTGCGGATGGATGAACACATCCGTCACGGCGACGCCTTCCAGAGCCGAGCCGGCCGTGCTCCAGCTCAAACCGGCGTCGGCCGACACCCACAGACCGGCATTGGTCGCCAACAACAGCCGAAAGCGGCTGAGAGGGTCCTGGCGCAAGCGGTACGGCCGGGGGCTTTGCCCCGAAGGCAGAGGATAGGTGGAGCGGAACACGGCCGGCAGACGTTCCCAGTTCGCTCCGCCATTCGTAGAGCGATAGACGCCGAGTACCGTCTCGCCGGTCGCGGTCGTACCCACCCCGACCAGATACAGGCGGCCTCGCTGGGTGGAGTCGGCAACCAGCACCGTCTCGCCGCCGGGCGTTGTCCCTTCGGGCCAGGGCAATACGGCCGCCTGCCAGGAAAAACCGGCATCCGTCGTATAGAGCAGGCCGCCGAAGGTCACCGCATAGAGCCGATTCGCCTCGAAGGGGTCGGCCACCAGGTCGGTGACATAGGTCTCCGGCCGGTTGGCAAAGGGTTGCAACAGCCGATGGTCCCAATTGTACCCGCCGTCGGTGCTCGTGTAGAGATGGGAATCGGGATAGCGGGTGTTGTCGAGAGTGACGAGATGGAGACGACGGCGGGCATCGCGCGCCAGGGCCACGACCCGCTGATGGTCCAGGCCGCGCACGAGCACCGGACGCCAGGTACGGCCGCGGTTGTCGCTGCGCCAGAGGCCATGACCCGCCGTGCCTACCCAAATCGTGCTGCCCAGGGCGCCAGGGAGGATGACGACCGTGGTCGGTTCGGTATAGGCCAGGTCGTTGCTGGCCGGTTGCCAGGTCTCGCCGCCGTTGCCGCTGATGTAGGGCGCCCAGGCCATGCGCATGTAGCCCTCGATGCCTTGGGTGCGGTCGGGATAGCGCGCGGCGCCGTGGGCCACGATGGCGAAGACGAAATCGGGTTCGTTGGGGTCAACGGCGAGATGGGTGATGAACGCCGTGGGTCCGTCGGCGGCCTCCCACACCAGCGGCGTCTCCTGGGCGAACGCTGCCTCGTTGGAGACGGGCGACGCGGCCACCGGGAGGATGACAAGCCACACCGCAACGAGGAGACGGAGTACCCGGACGACCATCTCAGGGGATGACAACAGAGACTTGACAGGGTGTGGGGTAGTTGCCGGTATTGTCCACGACCACCAACCGAATGACGTAGGTGCCCGACGGCAGGGTACTGGCCCTGAAGACGCCCAGCACCGTGCCCACGGCTGGGGTTTCGCTGCCGGCGAACCAATGCCATTGCTCGCTGCCCGCCACGCTCCATTCGAGCTTGAAAAACTGAAAACCCTCGATGCTGGCCGTGCCGACAACCGGCGTATCGCCCCGCAAGACCTGACCGATGCCAGGGCTAGCAATGGCGGCGCCGGGATGAGGACAAGCCGGGGGCCGCACGGCCGACGCCGGCTCGCGGGTGGGTTCGGGGGTGGGAGGCGGGCGCCGCGGGCGCGGGGTGGGCGAAGGAGCCGGCGTCGGCGTGGCCGTGGGCGGGGGTGGCGTCGGCGTGGGCGTGTCAATCAGAACGAGGATGCCGGGCGTAGGCGTCCCCGTTACCGGCGTCTCGCGCAGTCGGGGGACAAGGCGATGAACGGTGACATAGGTGGCGCCTAGGATGAACAGCAATAGCACCGCCATCCCAAACGTGCGATAGGTGCGCGCCAGGGCCAGCTCACGTTCCAGCGGAAACACGGCCGCGCGACGCTCCCGCCGGGCGCGGACGGCCACGCGCAGGAAGTACAACGCCAGCACGGCGCAAAAGGCGTAGATATACTCGGCGTTATCGGCCAGAAACCCCAGGAAAACGGTCACAATTCGGATGCTCGCACGCGAAGGGGATGGCAGCTCAGACCCCAACGTCAGCCGGCCTCGTCCCAACGGGCCAAGATGCCGCGCAACAGCGCCAACAGCCGGGGAACCAGGATACGCCCTGCCTCCAGCACCTCTTCGTGACTGGTCTGCTGTGGGGTGTCAATGGCGTCAATGGCCACGTTCGAGATGCCGGACAGGCCCAGGACGCGCATGCCGCTGTGTCGGGCGACCAGGGCCTCGTTGGTGGTGCTCATGCCGGTGGCATCGCCGCCGATCAGACGCAGAAAACGCACCTCGGCCGGCGTCTCGAAGGCTGGACCGGCCAAACCCACGTAGACCCCCCGGCGCAGGGCGATGCCCAGATCGGCGGCCACGGCCAGGGCCAGCTCGCGCAGACGCCGGTCGTACAGGGTCGAAAGATCGGGAAAGCGCGGGCCCAACGCCGGGTCGTTAGGCCCCATCAGCGGATTGTGCCCGATCATCCCCACCAGGTTGATCTGGTCTTCGATGAGCATGATATCGCCGGGGCGAAAGGTCGGGTTGAGGCCGCCAGCGGCGTTGGTCAGGATCACGGTCTCGATGCCGAAGGCGCGCATGACCCGGATGGGCAGGGTCACCTGTTGCAGGCTCAAGCCCTCGTAGTAGTGCACGCGCCCCTGCATCACCCACACCGGTCGGCCGTCGAGCAGGCCGATGACGAGTTGCCCGCGATGGCCTTCGACGGTGGAAACGGGAAAGTGCGGGATCTCGGCGTAGGGCCACACATCGGCCTCGGTGATGGCATCGGCCAGGGCGCTGTAGCCAGAGCCAAGGACGATGCCGACAGTCGGACGATGGCGCGTGCGTTGGGCGATATGGGCGGCAATGCTCGCGTAAAACGCCGGGGTATGGGAAACTTCGGTGGAGATGCTCATCGGTCTGACGCTTGGGGGTGGTCGGACAGGTCCGACAAGATGGTTTTTGTAGCACAACTGCGCGCAGTTGTGCTACAACCCAGAGCCGAACTCGGCCAGTTCGCCGAGCCGCGTCAAGGGAGTCGAGGGCTTACGCACGGGGGTGGGCCTCGTCATAGGCCCTGCGCAGATGATCGGGACTGACGTGGGTGTAGATTTGGGTGGTGGCGATTTGGGCATGACCCAACAGGTGCTGGACCTCGCGAATGTCAGCGCCGCCGCGCAACAGGTGGGTGGCAAAGGAATGACGCAGGGTGTGAGGTGTCACTTCGCCCTGGATGCCGGCCCTATCCACATACTGCTTGATGATCAGCCACAGACCCTGTCGGGTCAAACGTTGGCCGCGATGATTGAGGAAAAAAGCCTGTTCGTCCTCACGAACCTGGAGATGCGGACGGGCTATCGTCACATAGTCGCGCAAAACGTTCAGCACCCGCTGATAAAGGGGCAATACGCGCTCCTTGTTGCCTTTGCCCACGCACCGCAACGTTCCGCTCTGCAGGTCCACATCGTCGAGATCGAGGCCGACCACCTCGCTTACCCGCAAGCCGGTGGCATAGAGGAGCTCGAGCAGGGCCTTATCGCGCAGGCCGATGGGGGTGGACGGATCGGGCGCGGCCAGAAGGAGCTCGACCTCCCCCGGTGAGAGCGCCTGCGGCAACGAACGTGTGACTTTGGGGGCATCGAGTTCGGCCGTCGGGTCGGCCGTGAGCCGGTGCTGGCTCAGCAAAAAGGCAAAGAACGATCGGACGGCGGCGCTCTTGCGGGCTATTGTCGTCCCGGCATACTCGCGTTCACGCATGGCCAGCAAATAGCCGATGAGGTGATCGCGCGTGACGTTGCCCCATCCGCGCGGCCGTTGCGCCGGCCCCAGCCCCTCCAGATAGGCAAGAAATTGGCCCAAATCGTTCCGGTACGCCATAACGGTATGAGGGGAGAGCCTGCGCTCGACTTCGAGATGGTCCAAAAACGCCTGGATCTCGTCCTGCATGGTCGTGCTCCTCGTAAAAGGCGCCCGGCAGGGTCTAAGGCCGCCCGGACGCCTGTCCATTCTAGCATAAGCCGAGACAACGCGAAAACGCGTTGGCCGATCTCGACCGGGGAAAACCTCCTGCGGAGTGGTTCCACTTCGGCTTGCAGCCGCGCGGATGATACAATCGCCGTCGCGTTCCCGGTTACCTCGCCGTTTGCGGCCGTGAACCGCTCGGCTTTCCCGGATCGCGCCCTCTGCTTCCCCTGTTTGCCCTGTTTCCCGCCCCTGTTTGCCCACAAAGGAGTCAAAAAGCCATGACCGATGCCGCTCTGGCCCTCCATGCCGTCCCAGGCAATCGCCGCGAAATCAACGGCTGGATGATGTACGACTGGGCCAATTCGGCCTTCAGCACGACCGTGGTCACCACCCTGCTGGGGCCTTATCTGGCCGGAATCGCCCGCACCGTCGGCGGTGTGCGCCTGGGGAGTTTCACCTTTGAACCCGATGCCTTTTTCCCCACCTGTGTCTCAATTTCCGTCATCCTCCAAGTGCTTTTTCTGCCGTTGCTGGGCACGATCGCCGATTACTCAGCCTTGAAAAAGCGCCTGCTGCTCACCTGTGCGTTCATCGGCGCCATCGCCACCACGCTCCTCTTTTTCATCCATGCCGACATGCCCCTGTTGGGCGCCAACGGCGGCGTGTTGTTGGCCGGTCTGCTGTTCATCATCGCCAATCTGGCCTTCGGCGCCGCCATTGTGTTTTACAACGGTTTCTTGCCCGATATCGCAGCGCCGCAAGACCGTGACCGGGTGAGCTCGCAGGGCTGGGCGCTGGGGTACTTGGGCGGCGGGATTCTGCTGGCGCTCAATCTGGTCCTGATCCAAATGATGGAGGATACCGTCCTGGCCGTGCGTCTCAGTCTGGCCAGCGCCGGCCTGTGGTGGCTCGTGTTCACGTTGCTGTTTCCGGCCCGGCGCCTGCGCCAACGCCCGCCGTTGAAGACCCTGCCCCCGGGCGTGGGCTATTTCCGGCAAGGCGTCCGTCAGATCATGCAGACACTACGCGAAATCCGACGCAAGTACCCGGAAACACTGCGCTATCTCATCGCCTACCTGGTCTATAACGACGGTATCCAGACCGTCATCGTCGTTTCGACCCTGTTCGCCACGACCGAGCTGAAGGCGACGCCCGACATGCTCATCATCCTGGTTTTGCTCATCCAGTTCGTCGCCTTCGGCGGCGCCCTCATTTTCGGCTGGATGGCAACCCGGCTGGGCGCCAAGCGTTCCATTATCATCAGCCTGATCATCTGGAGCCTGATCGCCATTGCCGCCTATGCCGTGCTTTACGAAATGTGGCAGCTCTACGTTTTGGGCATCGGCGTGGCCATCGTCCTAGGCGGTTCCCAGGCGCTCAGCCGCTCCCTCTACTCCCAGATGATCCCGCGGCAGAACGAGTCGGAGTACTTCGGCTTTTACGAGATCAGCGAACGCGGAACCTCGTGGGTAGGTCCGCTCGTTTTTGCGGCGGCCGTGCAGCTCACCGGAAGCACTCGCGTGGCCGTGCTCTCGGTGATCCTGTTTTTCGTCGTCGGTTTGGTCTTGCTGTTGCCGGTCAACGTGCGCAAGGCCATGCTCGATGCCGGCAACAACCCGGAAGGGGTGGTGCTGTGATGGGGCCGAAAGACGGAAGACGAAGGACGAAAAGGCTTCGTCTTCCGTCTTTCCCCCATCGTCCCGATTCGGACCGGGGGTCGAAAAGGGGAGCGGATAGCCGCTTATACGACCCTGACCCCGCGATGTTGGGCGCTACGTGTCGGGGATGGCGGCGCTCGCCGTTCGTCAGGGGGACGGGACGGAAGCATGACCCAAAAGCGCCTTGACCTCGGCCAGGGCTGCACGGGTCTCCCGGCTCTGCCAGAGGCTCCACAGGGGCGGGGAGGCGTGAGGGTCGAGGAAAGCCGTGGTCATCTCGTCGGCCAGGCGACGCAAACCCAGGCCATAGCGCACCAAGGCCGCCCGCTCGGCAGGACGCAAGTCGGTCTGCGGGTCGCGCAGAAGGCCAAAGGCCAAACTGCTGCCAACATGGGCGTCGTGAATGTCGCCCAATCGGTCTTGCATTTGGGTCAGGAGGGCGATGAGCCGTTCACCGGTGGGGCCGCTACGATAGCGCGTGAACTCGAGCAGATAACGCAACCGCTTGCAGGCGATGCGCAGGGCATGGAAGTGCTCGTCTGGACAGCCCGGGACCAGGGTGTCTTCGTACAAGCCGATTTCGGCGATGGCCGTCTCGACCAGTCCGGGCAGGACATCGCCCAAACGTTCGCGGGTGGGCAAAGGCGTGTGAATGAAGGCGTCGAGGGTCTTGCGTAGCTGTCGGTATCCCTTGCCGCGGTAATAGGCCAGCATGTCGGCACGGGCCCGCTCGCGTTGGGTTTCGAGATGGCGACGCAGCGGCGCTTCGGCCTCCGGCGCCAGGATGGCGGCGTGCTCGTGGAGATAGAGCAAGCCGACATCGAGGTCGCGCACAGGCCCTAGAATGCGGCCCAGTTTACGCAGACGACGACGCAGGTCGCGTTCGACCTTGGCCGGCAACCAGGGCGCAAAGAAAAAGAGCGCGCTGCGCATCCGCCTGGCCGCCACGCGGGCATCGTGCACGGCCTCGGGGTCTTCACCCTTGATCACGCCGTCATACTGCTTGTGCAGACGACTCGCCTGGACCGTGATGATGCGCTGCAAAAGAGCCGTGGCCGGTTCGTTCAGGGCAAAACGGATGCCGTGCGGGGTAAACGCGGCCTGGTCCTGGCCGGCAGGCATGGCCTGGTCCGACGCCGCCCTGAGCAGTTCGAGTCCCCGCTCGTACTTGCTGCGCGATTCGGGCCGTCCACCGAGGGCTTCGATGGGTGCCGGCGAGAGCCGGACCAGGAGGCTTTCATCGGCGTCCGGGGCCAGCTCGATCTCGACTTCCCAGCCTTCTTCGACCCGGTCGCCCACCTGCCAGCGCACCTCGTCCAGGCTAAGCGTTGCCACGACATCCGCGCCGTCCCGCAAGGGCGCTTCATGACGGGTTTGGGCAATGACGAGCACCGGTTGCAGGAGCTCGGCGCCGACGGCGGCCAGGACGATCTCGCGGTGAGGACCTTCGGGCCAAGCGGTCGGCTGTTCCGGTCGTTCCGTGACGAATTCGAACTCGGCGCGACGATGGATGGGACCGTCGCTGCCGCCGAGGGCTTTGAGCTGGGTCAGGTCGTGAGTTCCTTCGCGGCGATGACGGAGGGCGTAGCCGGCCGTCATGAGACGACGGTCGGCGGTGTCGTAGTAGGTGTCGGTGAGATGGCGTGTCCGAAATTCGCCAACGACGAGGGTACCCAACCGTTCGAGTTGACGAAGCTCGGCCAGACTGGCAGCATCCGGCAAGCGATATTTCCACTCGATTTCTGTCATGATGGTCGCTGGTTCTTTGAAGAAAACGGTTTAGCCGTCTATCGGACGAAAGACGAAGGACGAAAGACGGAGGACAAAGAGAGAATTGGTAACTAGTAACTAAAATGGATAATCGATTAGTTGCTAAAAAGATTTTAAAAATCATTCTTGGTGTTCTTATCGTCTTAGTGGCTTTGTGATTATAGAAAAGAAGATAACAAGCATTATTTTACACTCTCTAAAATAATCAAGAAAACAATAAAAAAAAGATTTATCGCTTATTAGTTACTGGTAACTAGTTTACTAGTAACTAGTTACCAGTTACCATCTATAGCGATAAAGGGGAAGCCAAGCGCGGTATGTGCGGGGCGTCGGCGTCGCCGTCGGCGTAGGTGTGTCGGTGGCCGTCGGTGTCGCCGTCGGTGTGGGCGTGTCGGTGGGCGTCGGCGTCGGCGTGGGCGTCGGTGTATCAGTGGGCGTGGGCGTCTCCGCGGCGTTGCAGTCCACTCCGTTGACGCGCAGGTCGGTGGGCACGTCGTTGGTGCCGCTGTAGTTGGCGTTGAAGCCGAAGCTGACGCTGGCGCCGGGAGCCACGTTGCCGTTCCAGCTGGCGTTGTTCACCACGACGGCCTGGCCGGTCTGGGTGTAGACGCCGTTCCACAGGCTGGTGATCTGCTGATTGCCGGGGAAGGTCCAGGTCACGGTCCAGCTGTTCCAGGCGGCGTCGCTGCGGTTGGTCACCACCACGTTGGCGCCGAAGCCCCAGCCCCAGTCGCTGGTGATCTGGTACTCGATGGCGCAGTATGCGCCGCCCGGGGCGGGGGGGTTGGTGGGGCCGGCGGTGGGCGTGGACGTGCGGGTCGGCGTCGGGGTGCGGGTGGGGGTACGCGTGGGCGTCGCGGTGGGCGAGCCGGGAGTCGGCGTAGGAGGCGGCGTGCCGCCCACCAGCGCTGCGCTCAGGTCGCGGGCAGGCCCCTCGTGTCCCACCTGCCAGACCATCGCGCCGGCCAGGCCGAAGTCGCGGTAGGCCGCTACCTTGGCCGCGATGGCGTCTGGATCGTTGACCCAGTACCCCTGCGAGGGGTGCTGCTTCTCCAGGTAGTCGGGGTGCAGGGGGACGGCCGGCCAGTTGGCCGCAGCCCGCACGTTGTTCCACGGCTGCTGGTTAGTGGCATAGTAGGGCAGGCCGCCGGTGATCTTGCGCATGTTGCAGCCCTTGCTCTGCAGGTAGGTCAGCGCGCCGTAGACCGAGCGCTCGGTGTACTCGTTGCCCGGCCAGACGTACTGGACGGTGCCCGGCGCACGCCAGGGGCCGTTGGGGCCGCCACCGCCGAAGGAGTAGCCCATGTGATGGGCGAAGTCCATCTGCGGCGAGTTGACCAGGTTGCAGTCGGTGCTCAGGTTGATCCAGTAGAGGGCGGCAATGGTGGAGGTGGTGACGTAGGCGGGATTGGCGTTCTTCACCGCCATGGCCGCATCGGACATCAGGCCGAGCACCTTGTCCCGGTGCGTCGCTGTCATGCTGCTGTCCCAGCCCTCGAAGTTGAAATCCACGCCGTCGTAATTCCCGCTCTGCAGCAGGTTCAGGGTGTTGTTGATGAAGTTCTGCCGCGCCGCGGGATTGTCGGCGATGGCCACGTACACGCTGTAGTGAACCGCGCTGCCGCCGATGGAGAACATCACCTTCGAGCCTGCCGCCTGAGCCTGCGCGCGCAGGGCAGGCGTAAACGTCTCGGGGGCAGCCACCGGGTTGAGATTGCCCGCCGTGTCGGGCAGATAAAAGGCCGCCAAAATGTGGGTGTAGGTGCCGTCAAAGAGTTGGGTGAACTGCTGCCAGGAACCACCGTAGGCATAGGCGATGTAGCCGACGCGAATCCAATCGGCGGTTGGCGTAGCCATCTCAGCGGCGGGCAAAACGGAATCGTCCGTCGGCGCCGTCTCGGCCAGGCTTTGCGGTTCGACACCGAATAAACCGATAAGAAACGACAAGATAATCGGAATGGTGACGATCGGGATGGCCCGATTGACGAGAGCAAACATAGACTCCCCCTGAAACGATTGCCAACGGAACCGACCGATAGAAGAAGCTCTCAAGCCGCACCCTAAAAAAACGACGGAGGGGGTTGGGCCCTCCGTCGTTTTAAGGTGCGGAAGGTAAAAAAGAATCCGAGAGTACGGGCAGGGTTTTGACCGCCTGCCCGTTGGCGCGTGACCGCTCATTCCTCGCCGAATTTGATCCCTTGGGCCAAGGGCAACTCGCGTGACCAGTTGATCGTGTTCGTCTGGCGGCGCATGTAGGCCTTCCAGGCATCGGAACCCGATTCGCGGCCGCCGCCCGTTTCTTTTTCGCCGCCAAAAGCGCCGCCGATCTCGGCGCCGGAAGTGCCGATGTTGACGTTGGCAATGCCGCAATCGGAACCGGTGACAGAAAGGAAGCGCTCCATCGTGCGCACGCTGTCGGTGAAAATGGCGCTGGAAAGCCCCTGAGGCACGTCGTTGTGAATGGCGATGGCCTCATCCAGCGTTTCGTATTCGAGCAGATAGAGGATGGGCGCAAAGGTCTCCTGTTTGACGATCTCGGTCTGGGCAGGCATTTTCACCAGGGTCGGCTCGACGAAGTTGGGGCCGATTTCGGGCAACATGCGCCCGCCGTAGATGATCTCGCCGCCCTGGGCCTTGGCCTTTTCCAATGCGTCGAACATGTCCTCGACGGCCTTACCGTCCACCAGCGGCCCCATCAGAATGCCCGGCTCCAGGGGATCGCCGATGCGCACCTGCCGATAGGCCCGCACGAGCCGCTCGGTCAGTTCGGCGGCGATATCCTTGTGCATGATCAGTCGGCGGGTGGTCGTACAACGCTGGCCAGCCGTGCCCACAGCGCCGAAAAGGATGGCCCGCGTGGCCAAGTCGAGGTCGGCATCGGGCGCGACGATGATGGCGTTGTTACCGCCGAGTTCGAGGATGGTGCGGCCGAAACGCCGGGCCACGGTCTCGGCCACGTGGCGACCCACGGCGGTCGAACCCGTGAACGAAATGAGGGGCAAACGGCGGTCGTTCAGGAGCAATTCGCCTACATCACGCCCCGAACCGATGACCAGAGTGAAAATGCCGGTGAGGCCATGATCGGCCATGACCCGGTTGGTGATGTGTTGGACGGCGATGGCGGCCAGCGGCGTCAGGGAGGAGGGCTTCCAGACAACCGTGTCACCGCAGACGGCGGCGATGGTGCTGTTCCACGACCACACGGCCGTCGGAAAATTGAACGAGGTGATCAAGCCGACCACACCGAGGGGATGCCACTGCTCGTACATCCGGTGCTGCGGCCGTTCAGAGTGCATGGTCAGGCCGTAGAGCTGGCGGGAGAGACCCACGGCAAAGTCGGCGATGTCAATCATCTCCTGGACTTCGCCGTGGCCTTCGACCCGAATTTTGCCCATTTCCAGGCTGATCAGATCGCCGAGCGGCTCTTTCAACTCGCGCAGGGCATTGCCCAAGTCGCGCACAACCTCCCCCCGCTTAGGCGCAGGCACGGTGCGCCAGGTCAGAAAGGCGCGATAGGCGGCGTCCACGACCTGTTCGTAGGTAGCAGGCGTGGCCTGGATGACGGTGGCAATCGGAGCGTTGGTAGTGGGATTGTAGGAGACGAGCGGCTTTCCTTGCGGGTCGGTGATCCAGCCATCAGGCCCGGTACAGGCCCCCGGATTGACCTCTTGGATGCCGAGTTTCGTCAGCAAGGCTTTCATGGTGATAAGGACCTCCGTCTGGGATGAACAAGTCGGCCTTGACTTGCCTGGGCGGATGGCGCTTTCCATCCGCAGCATACGCTCAGTGTAGCATAGAATCCCGTCGAAGCGCCATCCGTTGCTGCCGCCAGCAGAAGCCTGTACCGAGCCGGTAGGCCACCGGGAACAGGCCAGGGCAGGCGATGGGCCGCGCCTGCATCGGAAGGGATCGCCACCTGCGGCAGGTGCCAACGCAGCGCCGCGCCTGTATCGGGAAGGCTCGCCACGCGCGGCAAAGGGGGCGGCCGGGCGGCTTCGCCGCCCGGCCGCCCCCTTTTGCTGCGCCAACGGCCAAAAGCTCTCTCCGGCGCCTCACTGCGCCAACACCCATCCCATCAACGGCGCCAAACAACGAAACGGTCCGACCACGCCAGGAACGACTCTGCGCTCTCCAGCGCGGCCTTCTCCCGTCGTTGCCGCCTCCCGCTTGGGCGCCCTTGCCGCCGGTGGGTATAATGACCGCGTAGGGCGTGAAAATCCTCCCCGCCCTTTATCCCCTTTTGCCAAGGACAAATCAGCATGGAAATCACCTGGTACGGCCTGGCCTGCTTCCGTCTGCGCAGCCGGGCCCTCACCGTCGTCACCGACCCCTTCTCACCCCAATTCGGCCTCACCCTCCCCCGCTTGCGGGCCGATATCGTCACCGTCAGCCACGACGTGCCGGGCCATAACCATGTCGCGGGCGTGCGCAATGTGACCCATGTCTTCGACGGCCCCGGCGAGTACGAGGTGAACGGCGTCTTTTTCACCGGTGTGGCCACCTATCACAAAGGCAAACCCGGCGAACGCCAGCGTAACACGGCCTTCGTCATCGAATTCGAAGACCTGACCGTCTGCCATTTGGGCGATATAGGCGTTTTGCCCGACCGCGAACAGGTCGAGCTGCTCAGCGGCGCCGACGTCTTGCTGTTGCCGGTCGGCGGGGGCGATATCCTCGATGCGGCCAAGGCGGTCGAGGTCGTCACCGAGTTGGAACCCACCGTGGTCATCCCCATGCACTATGCCCTCCCCGGTCTCAACCTCAAACTCGACCCCGTGGACAAATTCCTCAAGGAGATGGGCCTGCCCCGTCCTGAGCCGCTGCCTTCGTACCGGGTGAGCAAGACCGACCTGGAGGGCGAAGAAACCCGTGTTGTCTTGTTGAATCATCTCGGAGCGGGGCAAGGTCATGAATAGAACGTCCTTCCTCATCCTCTCGCTGTTGATGGTGTGGCTGTTGGCCGCTTGCGGGGCCGGCCCAGAACAGCCGTCGCGCAATGTGCAGGCCCTGCTCGATTCGGCCCAAGCCGCGCTAGACCGGGGCGAATACGACCGGGCCGTGGCCGATTTTCAGGCGGCGCTCGCCCAAAGCAAGTCGCTGGAGGGCTATTTCGGCCTCGGCAATGCCCTGACCAATCTAGGCCGGGTGGACGAAGCCATCACCGCCTATCAGGAAGCCCTCAAGATCAACCCCAACCACATCCCCACCCTCTCCAACTTGGGGGTGGCCTACTACCAACAGGGCCGGCTGCGCGAGGCGCAGGACACCTTCCGCAAGGTGCTGAGCCTCAATCCCGATGATGCCGAGACCCACTACCTCCTGGCCGCGGCCCTCATCCAGGCCGGGGATCTCGCCGCCGCCGAACAGGAGCTGACGCGGGCGCTGGAGCTCAAGCCCGATCTGCCCGAGGCCCGCTTCGGCATGGGCGTGTTGCGGCGGTTACAAGGTCGCACCGACGAGGCCATCCGCGAGTTCGAGGCGTTCCTGCAAGGGCCGCCGGCTCAGGACCCCCGCGCCCGCACCGAGGCCGAACGCATCCTAAAAGAATTACGCGGACAGTAGCATGTTTCTCGAAACCTGCCGCCGTTTTACCCTCGATAACGGTCTCGAACTGGTGTGCGCCCCCATGCCAGCGGTGCGGTCGGTGAGCATGGGTCTGTACGTGCGGGTGGGCTCGCGCTACGAAACGGCTGCCGAGGCCGGGATCAGCCATTTCCTCGAACACATGCTCTTCAAGGGCTGCGAGGGCTGGCCGACCGCCCGCGCCATTGCCAACGAGATCGAGGGTCGTGGGGGCTATCTCAATGCCTCGACCGGCCCCGAGTTCACCTCGTACTGGGTGCGTATCGGCGCCCGGCATTGGCGGCTGGGTTTGAACGTCCTGGCGGCCATGATCCGGCGACCCTTGCTCGACCCGACGGAATGCGAGCGCGAGCGCCAGGTGATCCTGGACGAAATCGCCATGTACCGGGATGTGCCCGAGGATTACGTCTCGCAGCTGAGCAACGAGGCGTTGTGGGACGACCATCCCCTCGGCCGCGAGATCGCCGGAACGCCCGAAGCGGTAGCGGCGCTGACCGTGGACCAGCTGCGGGACTATCATCACCGGGGCTATCGTCCCGAGGCCGCCGTCCTCTCCATCGCTGGCGCCGTGGACGCCGAGGCCGTGTTGGCGGCGACTCGCGAGGCCTTTGGCGATTGGGAAGCCGGCGAGCCGCTGCCGCCCTATCTGCCGGCCCCTGTGCTCAACGGCCCGCCGCGACTGCGGGCGCAGCAACGCCCCGCCGAACAGAGCCATATCCAGCTGGCCGTGCCCGGTCTACCTCGCCGGCACCCCGACCGCTTCGTCCTCAACGTCCTCAATGCCGTCGTGGGCGACGGTCTCAGCTCGCGCTTGTGGCAACGCCTGCGCGAGGAGCTGGGCCTGGCCTATAGCGTGGGCAGTTACATCCAGCAATTCGATGATGCCGGCGTTCTGGGTGTGTTCGGCGGGTGTGATACGGATCGCCTCGAAGAAGCCCTCAACGAGACGATGGCGGTCTGGCGCCAACTGCAGACAGAAGCTCTCGACGCCGATGCCCTGCAGATGTACAAGGAGTATCTCAAAGGCCGCCTCGAACTCAGCAGCGAGGACTCCTCGGCCGTGGCGTCATGGTGGGGACGCCAGCTGATCGCCAATCACGAAATGCTCAGTCTGGACCAGGTGCTGGCGGCCATTGACGCCGTGAGCGCCGACGATGTGCGTCGTCTGGCCGAGACGTTGTGGCGACCGGAACGGTTGACCCTGGCCTACGTGGGACCGGCCGATCCGGATGCCCTTCGCGCCTGGCTGTTCAATCAGAGTCTGTCCCCCGAAACAGCGCCCGTTTCAACCCTGGCGGCAGGCGGAGACGACGCTCCAGCCAACGGCGCCGGCATACCAACCGCAACCTGAGCCAGGCCAACTGCGCCTGACCGGCCTCGGTCGGCGTCAGGGCATGGCGGCTGAACCGGTCACGGGTGTAAAGACCGGCCAACAACGACGCCTCGGAAGCGATATCGGGTATCACCTGACCGAAGGCCGCGGCCTGTTCGAACGCGGTCTGGCTGGGGGTCAAGGCGAGATCGAAGCGACGCGCCCAACGCAGGACCTGGTACCACAGCCGGGCCATAAAGCCCTCCGGCACGGCGGTCAAGACCGGCGCCTGCGTCGGCAAGGGTCGGCGCAGCTGACGCCAGCCCATGCCGAGGAGAATCACGATGCCGGCCAGGGAACCGAACAACAGGACCAGGCCGAGCAGCCGGCGCCACGGCAGTGCGGCCAGGGTGGCCTCGAACCCGGTCGCCTCTCCGCCGGCGCCTTCTGGTCTCAGGGGGGTGCGACCTTCTTCGAGCAACGTGCCGTCGTCCACGAGCGGGGGTACGACCGGCGCACGGACGGCTCCTTCGAGTTCACCGCTGGGCCGGGTCAGCAGCGGTTCCGAGGCGGTCGGCTCAAATTCAATCCAGCCGTAGCCGGGGAAGTAGACCTCGACCCACGTATGGGCATCGCGCTCGCGAATGCGATAGGCGCCGGTCTGTGGGACGAGCTCCCCCGTGGCGTAGCCCGTGCCCAATCGCGCAGGGATGCCCAAATGGCGCAACATGACGGCCATGGCGCTGGCATAGTAGTTGCAATAGCCCTGCTTTTCCTCGAAGAGGAAGTAATCCACCGCGTCCTGACCCGGTCGCGGGCCAGGGATCTGGTCATTGTAGGTGTAGGTGCGCAAGTAAAGCTCGATCTGGCGGGCGATGTCGTAGGGGTTATTCAGCCCTGCCGCCAGCGACTCGGCCAGCTCGAACACGCGGGCCGGCACGGTGTCGGGCAATTGCAAATAGCGCTCACGGATGAAATCGGGGTAATCGGTGCCGGCCGCCTGCAGCTGTTCGATGGTCACATTGGGCACAGCGCTGACCATGACGTAACTCTCGCCTCGGTCGAGGGGGTCGCGGGCCACGATCATCGCCAACTCAACCGGCGCCTCCAGGTTCTCACCTTGGGGAATGACCCGGGCATCGGCCGGCAGTCCGGCGCGAATGGGCATCGGCGCGGCCAACAGCAGGTTGCCGCCCTGATACGTCGTCACCGTTTGGGTGACCACGAAGCGACCGCCCCACTCGGCCAGGGTCAGGTCGTTGCCGAGGTGGACGCCGGGCGCATCCTGCAAAATCCAGCCTGACGACAGGTAGGTATCGAGGACGACGGCGCGGTAATAGCGGTTGACCGATATTTTGATATCGGCCACGGGTTCATCGCTGACCACACGCGGCCCGGTCAAGGCCAAACTGGTGCCGAAGGTGGAGCTCCCACGCGCCTGGCCGTAGTTGAGGGTGCTGAACAACCGGCTCCATTCCTGCTGGAACTGCTGCCAGGGCCGTTCCAGGGGTTCCAACCAGGAGCTGAGCCGCCCCCCGCGCGAGCTGGAGGGCAAGACCCAGGCCACCAGGATGACGAACAACGCAAACAACAGGCCATCGCGCATGAAGTCGAAACGGATATCCAGGGGAAAATAGACCCGCGCCTGTCGCCACTCCTGTTCCCGTTCGGTCAGGGTGGCCCGCACCACCAACAAGATGGCGCAGACCACATAAACCACAAAAAAGGCGCCGAGGTTGGGCGGCGCGTAGTAGAGATTGATCAGCATGGCCACGCCCGTGGGCAAGACGGCCAGCCAGCGACGGCCGTCGTGCAGATAGGCCCAGGTCGCGCTGTGGGCCAACACCCAAACCAGGATGGCCAGCACGAAGACGAACATCAGGTTATCCACCGTCGGCTCCCCGGCCACGGCATTGCCCAGCCAAATCCACGCCCGCTGCATGATGTGGTAGACCCGCTCCTGGGCCTCTAGCCCTTCCGGCGCCAACCGGGCCATGTTGGAAAGCACCGCCGCCGCGCCCACGACCAGGTTGTACAGCAGGGCAAAACCTCGCCGAAAACCGCTCAGGGCCACCGCCGCGGCAGCGACGGTGCTCAAAAAGGCAACGGCCAGCAAGCGCTCCAGACCTTCGCTCCATCCCGCCGCCTGCAACGACCAGGCCAGATTCAGGTTCATGAACAGGAGCAGGCCGATATCCAGGGTCGGCCGGCGACGTTCGGCGGTCGCGGATGGCGCCGGTTGGGTCGGCGCTGCCACGTGGGGCCAGGAAGTGGAAATGGAAGCCATACGAAGAAAGTCCTGCGCACTCCCTGCTATCCGGCTGACCATCGAGACCAAGGACGAAAGACGGAAGACCAAACACACCTCCGTCCTTCGTCTTCCGTCCCGCGAAGCCGAAAGCCGGGACAGAGGACAACCAATGGACTGTGCTATCGTAAACCGAATTCGCTCTGAAGACGGTAACCGGACTACCGGTCGGCGGCCGGATGCATCGGGCCTCGCTCCTGCGCCGGGGCAACCCGCCGATGCCACCACACGATCGCCGTGAGCAACACGAAGGCGAAATAGGCCGCCCCCACGATCCAGGCGAGACGACGGAGAGGATAACGGGTAGCCTCTCCCGTCATGGTCAACGCGTCGCCCGGTCGCAGGGTCCACGAACGCACCAGCGGCGCGCCCGGTTCGGGGTCCAGGACGAGGGTGTACTGGACATCGGTGTTGGCGATCAGCTGCCGCCACTGCTCCGCTTCGTGACGCCACAGCTCGCGCAAGAGGCGCTCAAGCGAGTCGGCAGCCGGTTGCCGGGCCGCGTTTTCGAGGACAAGGGCCTGCTGTTCCCAAATGCCCAGGGACGGCCGCAGGTCAACCGTTTCGCGGAAGCGGGTGCGGCTGCGCCAAAAGCCGTCCTCTTCTTCCCAGCGCAGCGCCGACGGTTGCCACAGTGCGGCCAGGACGGTCCATTCGGGTTCGGCAGGCAGGCTTGCAGCCAACGCCCGCTGACGGCGGTCCAGTTCGGCCGCGTCGGCAAAGGGCAGCTCGATAACCAGGGTGGGGGGCTGGGTTGGTGGGACGGTGACCCCTTCCATCGTGCGCAGGCGGTCGAACAGGGTTTGGATCAGGGCCTCGCCATCGCGACGCGGGACCAGGAACAACCGCATCTGGCGCAAACCCGGCCGGGTGGTGATCTCGAGATGGAGCGAGCTGAGCCGGGCAAATCCACCGGAGGGCGGCCTCACGGAGACCGTCGGCAATTTCTGCTCGATCAGAGCGCGGGCCGCGGCAGGACCCTCGCTTTGTAGAACTGCGGCGGCCCAATCGCCGACGAGTCGCGCCCGCGTGGCCGCCAGGCTGGCGCTTTGGGCCGAAAGGGCGCCGACAGCCGCCAGGCGATCCAAGCGCGCCAGATAGGCATCGGCCAGGGCAAACTCCCGCCGATGACGGGCCTGCTCGATGAGGGCCGCCAGATCGCGTTCGACAGCGGCGGCGATGATGGGGTCGTGTACACCGTTTTCCAAGGCCAGGGCCAGCACATCGGTCGCCAAAGCCAGGTAGGTCGGGTCCGGTGGCTCGCTTCGGCTCGCCCGATACCGATACAAATCGGATAGGGCCGTGTAGGCGACCGGGTCGGTGGGCGCCAGGGTGATGGCCTGACGGTAAGCGGCCACGGCCAGGGGCAGATACCGCGTCAAGGGCGACTCGAGGCCGGCCGGGGTGGCGGCCATGGCCAGCCGGGTATAAACATCGCCCAGGGTTTTATACGCCGAAGCCGACGCCTCAGCAGCAGCCGCGGCCCGCCGCGCGGCCCGCAATTCGGCCCACACGGTCGGCCGCATGGGCACGTAATCCACGGGTGCATCGGGGTCCTGGGCGTCGTAGGACCACGTGATGGCCTCGGCCGAGAGTTTGTAGGTCGGCGGGGTCAGCCGCAGCCAGGACTGAGGGTTGGGCGGTTCGGCAAAGGCCAGGGTCAGACGGGCGCTTTCCAGACGGCCCGGCCACAGCTGCGCCGTCAGGTCGAGGGGATAGCGAAAGTGGAGGAACGGGCCTTCGCCCAAAGGCGCCCGATAGGTCAGCACCAGGTTCACCCGTTCGTCCGCGGCCAGGGCGATCTCGCCCACCCACCATTGGCTGCGGCCGGGTCGGATAACGACCTCGCGACCGGCCGCGGTCAGCTCGGCGGGCACGGCCGGAATGCCCTCGACGGCATAGCCCGGAAACGCCACGCGCAGCGTCGCCGGTCGCGCTTTGTCCGTGTTGTGGACTTTGTAAACGCTTTGGACATCCGCCCAGGCCTGCCGGCCATCGTCGCTCAGGGTGACATCCACCATCAGCGCCAACAGACGCACCGGACCCGGCTCCAAGGGCATCAGGGTGTAGCCGCCAGGATAGGCATCAGCGGCCGCAACAAGGCCCGCAGGCCCCCAAGTCAGGGCGATCAGGAGCAGAACCGCCCCCCAACAGAAAGCGGATTGGCACCTACCGGGCCACGAGATTTGCATACCGAAGCGCCTGAGTCGGCTTTGCATTGCGTCGTCCCTTCTGCTATGCTGAGCCTGTTTTTGCCATAACGTTCTACCGGTCAAGCGCATTCTGTTGCCGATGGCCCGTCTCAATCTGATCATGACCTGGGATATCCGCCCAGGACGCGAACAAGAGTACTCGGAATTCATCAACGAACGCCTGGCGCCCGGCCTGGTGGAAATCGGTCTGTCGCCCGCCGATGTGTTCTACACGGCCTATGGCCGCGTGCCACAGATTATGGCCATTTTAGAGGTCGAGAGCGCCGAAACGCTGCGACGGGCTTTGCGCTCGCGACGTTGGGCCGAGCTGAAGGCAGAGCTGTTGCAATACATCGAAAACTACAAAGAGCGGGTCATTCGCGCCGATTCGGGCAATTACTTTACGTAATAGCACAACTCCTGCGGAGTTGTGCTACTGGTTGGGGTTCAGCGACTGCGATAGACCGCGCGCAGCTCCTCCGGGGTGGACACCACCCTGAGCTGCTCGAACACCCTCTGCAGCACGCCCACATCGCTGATGGCGGCGATTTCGGGCAAAAGCTGCACCCCGGCCGCGCCAAACCGCATCTCCAGCACCAGGCCGATGGCCTGCAGCAACCCGATCCGCAGCCCTTCCGCCAAACCTTCCTGCCGACCGCGCTCCAGACCCTGTGCCAGGCCCTGCTCCAGACCTTGCTTCAGGCCCTGCTCCAGACCCTCTTCCAGCCCTTCCTGCTTGATGAGGTCGTACGTGTAGGATTTGATCATGATGTCCCTCCGCTTGTTGACCAGCGTATTCGCCAGCTCACGCGAAACCAATCCCGACATGATCGCCAGGATCGTCAACATGTCCGACTTGTCGCTCGACGACAACTCGCCGGCATACAACAGCCGATCCGCCTGCTCCGCCAACCCTACCCCACCCCGCATCAGCGGCACCAGCGGCAACAGGCACAACGCACCCTCCGCTATCACCGCCGCCGCATCCAACTCGTACACCTTGATCAGGTGAAACCGAAAACTCACCTCGTTGTCCTCGTAGTGGTCCCTCGCCGCCTCCGAAGGCCGCAACAACAGCACGCAACTGATCGTCTCGACATCGTGGCGGATTTTGTGCCGACAGCGATACTCCAATATCCGCAGGGGCAGGTCCGGATCCCATTCGCTCTGGACTTCCAGGATGACCAGCCGCCGCCGCCCATCCGCACCGTGCACCATCAGGGGAAAATCGCTCCGACGAACCGAGGTCGTTTCCTGCGGCAACAACTCCAGCAGGGTGGCCTCCGTCACCGGAATACCCAGAAAACGACGGAGGATCTCGCTGCTGCACTTCTCGACGAGAACCTTGGCGGCGATGTCGTAGGGTGTGACCGGCATGAAATGGCTCCAGAAAAGAGGGCACGGGACGGGTGGATACCAATTCTATTGTAACACAGAGCGCAGCCTCGCCCTGCGGACAGGGCCGGCCTGCCGCCGGACGGGCATGAGATAACCGGTTCAGCGACTGCGATAGACCGCGCGCAGCTCCTCCGGGGTGGACACCACCCTGAGCTGCTCGAACACCCTCTGCA
>JAOADB010000202.1 GCA_026417535.1 Caldilineales bacterium | reverse complement strand
GTTCATGTAGCGGAAAGACCCCGTGCGGCCGACGAGGTGCAAGGTGGGAAAGGTAGCGGCAAGGAAATCCTTGACCGCACGCACCTTGTCGGCATAGCCGATGTAATAGACCGGATAGGCATAGGGGACTCGCAGCACCCAGGCTTCGTGGAGGACCCCGGTCGGCAGGAAGCCGATCTCCTCGAATTCGCGCACGGCCCGTGCCACCAGAGCCTCGTCGGCCGTCTCCCAGGCGGGTTCGCCCCGGCTGGTGAAAATCTCGGCCGCCAGCGAGGTGAAGCCATCCGGCGCCATCTCCGGACTCCAGTTGCGGGGTTCGTGGGTGCGGCCGCACAGCAGTTCGGGTTGGGGGAAGTAGGTCCAGCTGTCCTGGCTGACCTGCGGGGTCTTCAAGGCCAGGAAGAGCAGGACCATATCCCGGTAAGCGAGCCGGAACCGACGTTCGACCTCATGCGCGCCGGAAGTCGCTGGCAACGCGCGCAAGAGCAAATTGAGGGGGATGGAGGAGATGACTCGGTCGGCCCGCAGGACATGGCGGCTGTCGTCCTCCTCGACCGTGACCTCCCAGGCGCCGTCGGGTTGGGGATGCAACGCCTTTACCGCCGCGCCGGTGAGGACGCGACCGCCGAGGCGGGTGATGGCCTCGGCCATCCGTTCGGAAATCATGCCGAAGCCCAGCCGCGGGTACCAGAAATGGGAGATGATGGTGGCCGGCGGCTGTGCGCCGGGCGCAATGGCGCGGCGGATGGCCTCGGTCAAGCTAGGCAGGCTGATGCGTTGGGCCGCCCAATCGGCCGAGAGCTGTGTGCAAGGGATGCCCCAGACTTTTTCGGTGTAAGGCCCGAAGAACACGTCGTACATGGCCCGGCCGAAGCGCCGAACCACCCAATCCTCGAAGGAGACATCCGCGCGGCGGCCGTTCAACCGATGCCGAACCGCAGCCAGGCCGTAGCTGCTCAGGATGTGGGCGGCCTGGAGGGGCGAAAAGATGCTGAGGGCATTCGGAAATCGCAGGGGATAGTCCACGAACTTGCCCTGCAGGTAGATGTGGCTGATGCGCGGCACCCGCAGGAGGTCGGCCCCCATCAGGTCTTGCACCCAACCGATGATCTCTGGCTTGTGGCTGTGAAAACGATGGCCGCCGATGTCGAAACGAAAGGCGCGACCGGCTCCATCGTGATAGACCAAGGTGCGGGCTAGCCCTCCGACATGACGGCTCTTTTCGACCACGGTGACACGGCGGCCACGTCGTGCCAGCTCGAGACCCGTAGCCAGCCCGGCGATGCCGCCGCCGAGGAGGAGGATATGTTCGTCGGGTTGACAAATCATGGGTGGGAGACGAAATGGGCCAGTGGAGCCCGACGCGTTCATCGTACCGATAACGCCCGTCCGTTCACGCTATCGGCCGATCACAGGACGACGAAGGGAAGAGGAAGTTTTTTCGTCCTCCGTCCTTCGTCTTTCGTCCTCTCCATCGGCCCAAGGTCGAAACGGACGTTGGAGCCATCACGGACAAGGGTGAGTTATCTCAATGCGAAGCGATACTTCCCTCGCGACGGGTTGGTGTCCACCGTCGTGGGCGCCGCAACAGGGTATCGAGGGTGCTGTGCAGAGCGACCAGAACATCCACCGGGAAGAGCAAGGCCACCAACGGCAGCCGGAACCACCATGCTCGCCCGGCCCGGATGCGCCGAAACACGGCGACGATCTGCAGATAGGGTACCAATAATACCGTCAAAAGGAACCAAAGGGAAAAGTCAAAGGCCGTGCCGAAAAAGGCATCGCTCAGCGCCAGGCCCACACCGGCCAGCAACGCCAGACGGTCCAGGTAGCCCAGGCTGAAGAGGAACAGTTCCAGCCGTACAGGCCAGGGCAGGGACGCCGTCCACACCCGCCGGGCCTGCGCCGCAGCCACATCCTGAAAACCCCGACCCCAGCGCCGGTGCTGGCGGGCATACTCGGCCACGGTGGCGGGCACTTCGTCCCAGGCGGGCACGGTTTCGAGATAGCGGGTGCGCCAGCCCGCTGCGGTCAGGCGCACGGTCAGGTCAGTGTCTTCAAGGAAAGCGCCAGGGGTGAACCCGCCCACGGCCTCCAGCGCCGTCCGGCGATAGGCGCAGTGGGAGCCGAGGATGGCCGGCGCCAGGTGGAGCCGGTCCTTGGCGACGAGGGTCAGCCGCTGATGCACGCACCGCTCGACCGCGCTGTAGTAGGCTGCGGGCGAGGCCAGGGCGTTGCGGGCCTCGGTGCGACCACTGACTGCGCCCACCGTCGGGTCGGCGAAAGCCGCGGCCAACGCTGCCAGCCCACCCTTTTCCGGCCGATGATCGGCGTCGTAGACGACGACCACGTCGCCCCACGGCTCGGCGGCCAGCCCGGCATTGAGCGCCGCAGCCTTGCCGCGGTTGGGCCACAAGCGTAGCCAGCCCACCGGCGGCTGCGCCAGCCGAGCGATGACATCGGGGCTGTCGTCGGTCGAGCCGTCGTCGAGGATGAGGACGCGCAGAGCCTCGTGGGGATAGCCGTTATCGAGCAGGGCGGCGATCAGGTCGGGCAAGACCGCGCCGTCGTTCCGACAGGGGATGAGCACGAGCAACCGCGGCCAGGCCGTCAGGGGCGGCGCCGCGGCCGGCGGCGTCGGCGTCATCACCGCCACGACCGTGAACAGGAGCCGGCGCAGGGTGAAGACAACGAGCGGCAGGGCGACGAGCAGGCTGATGAGATGGAAGAGGGTCATGATTCCGGCAGGACCGGGTGGGATGTGGACGGGCTGTTCCGGCGGCGTCGCGGCCACAGGCGCTGCAGGCGTGCGCCGAGCAGGGCGGCCGTGTCGGTGCGGGTGAAGGCTAGGGCGCTGCCCCACACGCGCAGCGCCTCGCGACGGTCACGCGCCCAGCGGGCCGCCACGATCCGGTCATGCAGCCCCCGGACCAGACGTTGCCGCAGGGTGGTCAACGGCGCCTGTTGGATTTGCCGCCACAGCCCGGCCAGGGTCAGGCGTTCGGCCTGGCGGCGCTGCCGCCGAGGACTCGCTGCGGCCAGGGCCTCCAGCAGGTCGGTGGATACGGGCGCGGCGTAGGCCAACCGGGCCAGGCGCAACCCGGCCAAGAGATAGCCCGCAGCGTCCACCCGTCGGGCGCGGGCCACGAGCTCGTCATCGGCGCCGTCCGGAAACACCTCGAGCAGACGCCGCAGGTCGAAAAGCTGGAGCAGCATCGGCTTGCCCATGATCAGGTGGAAGACGGCGTGGACGGCCACATGCAACAGCGTGTCGCGTGGGTCCAGCACCCGTGCGCAACCGGCCGGTCCCTGCCAGGGCCGCGTCCGCTCCCACATGCCGGGGCCGATGTCAAGCCGGAGGCCAAACCAGCTTTCGGTCAGCGACGTGTGCGGCTCAATGTGAAAGGCATCGCCGCCGAAGAGGTAAGGATTGGCTGCGGCCGTAGCGCCGGCCGCAGCGGGTCTGAACGTCCACTCGTGTTTGACGATCCCCGGCCCGCTTTCCGGGTCGGTGTGTTTGCCCGTGTACTCGAGGCGGCTCATGAGGGCCTGAAAACGCGGCAGGTCGTCGGGCCGCAGCCATAGGTCCAGATCGCTCATCCCACGCAGAGCCAGGTCGCCGTACACAGCCGGCGCCAGATAGGCGCCTTTGAGGACGACCACAGGGATATCCGCTTGGGCGCAGGCATCCAGGACCGTCGCCAGCGCCGCAAGCAGTTTCTGATTGCGCCAGGCCGTGCGTTGGGCGACCAAGCGCAATCGCGCCGTCAAAAGCGGTGGCAGCCGCTCGCCGGCGTGATGGACGAGCAACGGCCCCAGCCCGGTGGCATGGGCATACACGCCGACAGCGTCCCAATCGGCGGCCGTGAGGGTTGCTTCATCGCAGGGATCCCCCCGCAACAGAGCCAACAGCAGCGCTGCCGGCCTGGGCAGGTCGGATGGAGCCATGATAAGTCTGTGGTTCCGTCGTCTTCAGAGAACGGGCGAGGTGGAGGCGCCTTCCGTGGCGATGCGACCCGGTTCCTGGGTAGGGCCTTTGTGGGTGTTGGCGTTGTAGCTCACCAGCCGGGGGAGGAGCTTCTCGCCCAACCGACGCAGGAGGCCGATGCGTTGGATCAGCCGGCTGCCGGCCCGCTTGACTGCGCCCTCGATGTACCACTTGAAGAAGCCATGCCGCCAGCGCCAGCGCAACAGGCCGTAATAGGGCGCCAGCAGCCAGTGACCGCGGCTGCGGCCGACGAAGAGGATGTCGCAGATTTCGGACATCACCTCGCCCTCGCGGGTGTCCACCCACGGCGTATTGCCCTTGTGGATGTCGAACGCGCTCCAGCCCATCTGATCGTCCGGGGGGACATAGCCGCGGCGCAGGGCGTCGGGCCACAGCGGCGTGCCCGGATAGGGCATGTAGATGGCCAGGGAACAACGCGCTTTGGGGTTGATGGCGCACAGCCGTTCGATCAGGTCGAGGGTGATGCGGCGGTCGGCCGGGGTTTCGGCCGGCAGGCCGATGATAAAGCTGAGATTCGCCTCGATGTGGGGCGCGTATTGGGCCAGATTGCGCACACCCCATTCGATCTGCTCGGCCTTTTGGTCCTTGTGGATGCTATCGAGCACGGCCTGCGAACCCGATTCGGCGCCGATATTGACCCATTGACACCCCGTGGCGGCCATCCATTGCACGAACTCCGGCTTCAGCAGCTGCACCCGCACCTGCCCGCTCCAGGGCAGACCGACGACCTCGACCATGTGTTGCATGGGCTTGATGCGGCCGAAGAGGTAGTCGTCGGCGTAATCCACGGCGTTGATGCCGTAGTGCTTTTGCAGCCAGCGCACCTGTTCGAGGACGAAATCCTCGGAATGTTGCCGCCAGGTGCGCTTCATGACGACTTCGTTGTAGCAAAAGCCACAGCGGAAGGGACACCCCCGCGAGATGTACACCGGGATGGCGCGGTCATAAGGCCCCGATTGCAGGAAATAGGCGGGGATGCGGTCGCCTAAAAGCTCCCAACGGGGACGAAAGTCGTCGAGATTGGCGATGAAGGGTCGTTCCGGGTTGATGTGGATGCCGCCATCGCCGTCTTTCCAGGCCAATCCCCGCACGGCGGCAAAATCGCCGCCGTCCAGCAAGGCCGCCGTAAACTCCTGCGCCGTGACCTCGCCTTCGTTGACGACGACGAAATCCACGTAGTCCTCTTTGAGCACATCGCCGGGCATGATGGTGGCGTGCACCCCGCCCCACACCGTAGGGATGCCCATCGCTTTCACCGCCTTCGTGGCCTCGATGGTCGGTCGCAGCTGCGGTCCGGTGATCGTGCTGAAACCGACCCAGGTGGGCCGTTCGGCGGCCACCGCTCGCAGAAAGCCCTCCATGCCGCGAGCGGTTTCATGGAAAATGCGCACCCGGTGCCCCTGTTGCATGAGGGCATCGGCCACGTAGAGGATGCCGAAAGGGGGGTACAGGTCGCGCTCGTTGCAGAAGTTGATCAGAAAAACCGTTGCCGGCATGAATGCCTCCCTCGGTAGGACCGGTCTTCGACCGGCCCGGCGGCCGTCCTGGGCTCAGGTGTGTGGAAGTCACGAAGCCCAAAGAGTAGCTGCGCTGTCGGTGGTGAAAACGGATGGAACGATGGCCGCAGCCATCGGCGGAACAAGGCACCGGCTATCGGAAACGACTCCTCATAACCGGTCGTCCGACTACGGCGGGTACCGCCGGTTCACGCCCTGATAGTGACCGCGTTGTGGCGGGCCCGCGCCCGAACCCTTAGTGCATGCTGAAGGTGACCTGCTTCAGCTCTTCGTGCTTGGTGAGGGTGGGCTTCTCGTACATGGTCAACCTCCCATGATGCGGTCGAAACGAAGAAGTGGTCTGAGATGACAGCGCAGCTACCCTTTGGACTCACCTTGTCGGACAACTCCCGTAGAGTTGTCCCCTCTTGAATAAAAGTAGGGCGGGTGGGATTCGAACCCACATGTGCCCGAGGCACGGCGGATTTTAAGTCCGCTGCGTCTGCCGTTTCGCCACCGCCCCAGGGCGGCAAAAAATTTACAAAATAATACCAATGGGTACGGAAAAGTGTCAAATTTGATTTTTCCCATCCCCTTCCACAAAGCGCGCTAATTTCTGCAACATGTTTTTATTGCAATTATTTGCAATAAATAAAGCGATCCTCCACGACGCGTAAACGCCGTCTTCCTGGGCGGAAGGACGGCGTTTACGGAAACGAGAGGCGACGGCGGGATTCGAACCCGCGATCAGGGTTTTGCAGACCCGTGCCTTACCACTTGGCTACGTCGCCGTTGCCGATGTGTATTGTAGCCTTTCGTCGAAGGACTGTCAAAGATCGGACCCGCTCTGCCGGCACCCATCTTGAAACCGACGTCTCATCTCGCCCGCATCCATTTCGCCGCCTATCTCGGGCAAGCTTCCGAGACCCTCGTTAAGGAACCATAAATCAACCTTAAAACTTGTGCTCATAGGCCTGTTGGGGGTAGTGGCTATATGTTGTGGCGTCATTCCGTCTGGCTACTATTGGCGGAGGGGAGAACGCCGGAAAGCCCTCGTGACCGGCTTGTGCTTGACGATAACACGCCGAAACCGGGGGTATGCCCCGTCCTGCTGGCCGTTGCCGGAGAAGGCCGGCTTTGCTATGATCGTTACCGTCGATCGGCCCAGGGA
>JAOADB010000201.1 GCA_026417535.1 Caldilineales bacterium | reverse complement strand
AGATGTGTATAAGAGACAGGGCGTGACCGGCGCAGGCGTTACCGGTGGGGGTGCGGGCGCCGGAGTGGGGGTGACCGGCGAAGGCGTCGGCGGTACGGGACGGATATCGAGGGCCGGGATGTCCACATCCTCGCCGACTGTCGGTTCGGCCGGCTCTGAGGTCAGCGGCACATCGAGGGTGCGCAGCAGCTCGTCATCGGGGATGAGCACGCCAGCGCCAGCGATCTCGCCGGGGAGCGGCGCCGGCGGACGCGGTGATCCGACCGGCGAGGGTATTGTCGCCACAGGGCTCGGTTTGGGCGTTGGTTCGACCCCGACCCCGCTGGCCGCTTCGACTTCGGCTGCCAGCAGACGGTCGAGTTCTTCCTCGGTGGGTGCAGGCGCTGCAGCCGTGAGTTCGACCGTCGGTTCGGGCTGAGGCGGCGTGCTGAAGAGGGCATCCACCCCCCGGCCCAGGATTTCACTTTCACGCAGGCGTGGCGTCGGGCGTCTTCTGCTCATTGAGGATTTCCTCCACCAGGGCGATGTAGCTGTCGGCGCTCGGATGGTTGGGTGCGTATTCGGTCACGGGCATGTTGGCCGCGGCGGCTTCGGCAAAGCGCACGCTTTTGCGGATGATCGTGTTGAAGACGCGATTGCCGAACATGGTCCGCAGCTCTTCGAGCACCTCGCGACTGTGAACTGTGCGACTGTAGTACAGGGTGACGACGATGCCCAGGATGCGCAGACGGGGGTTGGTACGCTGGCGCACCCGCTTGATCGTATCGAACAGGGATGCCCATGCCCCTCAGGGCCAGGTACTCACACAGAACGGGAATCAGCACCTCGTCGGCGGCCGTCAGCGCGTTGATGGTGAGCAATCCCAGGCTGGGGCCGCAGTCAATCACGATGAAATCGTAATGGGGCCGCAGGGGTTCCAAAACCTCTTGCAGCAGATACTCACGGCCGATCTGGGCGATCAGCTCGACCTCGGCGCCGGCTAGGTCGAGATTGGCCGGTAACAGGTCCAGGTTGGGGCGGATGGCCCGGTGTAAGACGCCGTCGGCGCTCAGTTCCTGGGCCAGCAACAGATGATAAACCGAGCGCTGCAGCTCGAGGGGGTTGACGCCATAAGCGGCGGTCAGGGCGGCTTGGGGGTCGAGGTCAACCAAGAGGGTGCGATAGCCTTTGGCGGCAAACACCGCGCCCATGTTGATGACGGTCGTCGTCTTGCCAACACCGCCTTTTTGATTGGCAACAGCGATGATTCGGGCCATGGCCGCTCAGGGGGAATGCGTTGGCGCCATCGGTCTTCGTCTTCCGTCTTTCGTCTCGGCCTTGCGCCGATGCCGGGTATGGAAGACCGCTCCAGAATGGCGAAAAAAAATTCGATAAAGCGCGCCTTTCGGGAATGATTGCCAGCAGTATAGCACAAATCGGTGGGAACAAGGGAGTGGGTGATTGGTAATTGGATCGCGATTGCGGTTTTTGGCCGTTTGATGGGACGAAGGACGAACGAGGGAGGACGAAGGTTTTTTTCGTCTTTCGTCCTTGGTCTTTCGTCCTGAAACTCGGCCGATGGCCGGGACGAAGGACGAACGAGGGAGGACGAAGAAGCTCCCCCAAGCTCCCTACGCTTCCTCACCCACGTTTGCGCACGAGGGGACGTTTGGTGGGGAGGCCGGGCGCGCGCGGGTAGGGAGCAGGCGTAGGCGCGACCTTGCGCAGCAGAACCAGGGTGCGGGTTTCGGCCACGCCGGGAATGGTCAGGGTCGGTGTCGCGACGACTTCGCCCCCCAACAGGCCGATGGCATCGGCGGCCTCGGCCAGCTCAACGCTCATGGCGGGACCTTTGGGCAGCGCAACCCAACCGCCGGGACGGGCCAGGGGCAGCGTCAGCTCGGCCAGGGCAGGGAGAGGCGCCACGGCCCGGGCGAGCACCAGGTCGTAGGTCTCGCGGTGGGACGGTTGTTGGGCGATGATTTCGGCGCGCTCGGACAGGACGGTCGCTTTCAGGCCCAATGTGGCCACCGCTTGCTGCACGAACCGCGCCTTTTTCTGCACCGACTCGATCAGGGTGAGCCGCAGGACCGGCCAGACGATGAGAAGGGGAATGCCGGGGATGCCGGCACCGGTGCCGACATCGGCCGCCCGCCAGGGCTGTGCGCGCAACTCGGCAATGCTCAGCCCGGTTGCCTGCGCCAGGGGCGCCAGCAGGCTCAGGCTGTCGAGATGGAGTTTGCTCAGGATATCGGGGAGATCGCGGATGGCCGTCAGGTTGAACTGCCGGTTGGCCGCCATCAGCGAGTCGGTGTAGCGCCGGAACTGCGCGATTTGGGCGTCGCTGAGGGGCACGCCCAGGGCGGCGGCGGCATCGGCAAAGGCGGGCCAGGGATCAGCGCTGGAAGCGATGGGCGACATGGGTCAGGATTCCGGCCTGTTGGCTCCATTGCCGTAGCTCGTACTCGCGGGCCAGATTGTAGGCGCTCAAACCCAGCTGCCGCGCCCGGCCCTGCACTACGGCGAAGTGCTGATAGGGTTCGACGGCAAAGAGGACGACCTCGAAACCGCGGCGGTGTTGCTGATGGAGCGCGGCCAGAAGCGTTGCCTCGGCATGGGGCGAAATGACGAGCAGGTTGACCCCCCAGGGCAAATCGGTCGTGGCCGTGGTCAGCCAGGCGGCAAAAGACGGTAATGGGGCGGCCGCCACCCGGGCCAGGATTTCCAGCACTTGCATGAGGTGGGCGCTGCCTGCCCGCGGCGGCAGCGGTTGCGGGGGGCGCCCCTCGTGCAAGGGGTCCAAGCCGTGCACCCGCAGGCCGACGGCCTGACCGGCCCGGCCGAGATAGTAGGCCAGGGTGGCGGCCAGGGTGATCCCCCATTCGCTGACACCGTCCCAGGTGCGGGGGTGGTACTCGTCCCGGTTGAGATTGAGGAGGATGACGCTGGCCAAGCCGATGGCCGGCTGTACCTTTTTGACCTGAAGCTCGCCGACGTGGGCCGAGAGCTTCCAGTGGATGCGGCGGATCGAGTCGCCGCTGCGATACGGGCGCACGCCGGCCAGCCGCGCCGGATCCTCGAAGATGGGCCGTCGTGTGGGCAGTCCGGCCAGGGGTTGGCGCGACTCAAGGGCGACGCCGCCGAGGGGAACGATACGGGGGTAAACCGTCAGATGGGCCACGTCCTGGCCTTGCCGGTTCATCTCCAGCAGGCCCAACGGGTCGCCGCCGTCGATCTGCAAAGGACCCAGAGTGTAATAGCCTCGGCGCCGGCAGTCGAGATGGTAACGGAACCGATAGCGTTCGCGACCGGCTAGGGTGATGACCTGACGGGCTTCGGCGGCGCCGAAGAGCGCCGGGGGCACCGTATCGGCCAGCCGCAGCCAGGGTAGGGGGAGCCGCGTGCGATTGGCGACAACGATATCAACCGCCGGCCGATCGCCGAGAAAGGCATGGCTCGGACCGCAGCGCTCCCAGGTGAGTCGTTCCAGACTGCGGCGATAACCGATGCGCGCCAGCACCCACAATCCCCCCAGCACGTAGACCCCATAAAAGGCAAAATCGAGCCGCAAGAGCACGGCGACGAGCAAGAACACGACCAGGAAGGGGAGCAGGTGGCGCATGCGGGCAACTCAGGCCAGGCGGCCGATGTCGAGGGGCGTTGTCTCCAGGATATCGGCGATGATGTGTTCGGCGCTGCGGCCGCGCAGGGCGCTTTCTGGCCGCACCAGGCAGCGATGGGCCAGGATGGGTACGGCCAGATACTTGATATCGTCGGGCAGGACGTGGTTGCGTCCGCGAATAGCGGCGAGAGCCTGGCTGCCCCGGTAGAGACCCAGGCTCCCGCGAGGGCTGGCGCCCAGCAACAGGTCTTCGTGGCGGCGGGTGGCCTGCACCAGGGCCACGATGTAGGCCAGCAGGGTCTCGTCCACATGGACTTCCCACACGGCCCGGCTGAGTTCGGGCAGCGGGTTGCCCGTGATCACGGGCTGCAGGGTCGTGATGGGATGCTCGCGGCGCAGGTTGCGCATCATCTGCTGTTCGCCCTCGGCGTCGAGATAGCCCAGCCGCAGGCGCAGGAGAAAGCGGTCGAGTTGGGCTTCGGGCAGGGGGAAGGTGCCCTCGTATTCCACCGGGTTCTGGGTGGCCAGCACCAGGAAAGGCGAGGGAAGAGGATAGGTCTTGCCGTCGGCCGTGACCTGGCGTTCGGCCATGGCTTCGAGCAGGGCCGATTGGGTGCGGGGCGTGGCGCGGTTGATCTCATCGGCCAGAAGGATGTGGGTGAAGACCGGTCCCGGCACGAAGGCAAAGGTTTGGGTTTGCTGATTGAAGACGGAGACACCGGTGACATCGCCGGGCAGGAGGTCGGGGGTGCATTGCAAGCGCTTGAAATCGAGGCCCAGGGAGATGGCCAAGGCGCGGGCGAGCATGGTTTTGCCGGTGCCGGGCACGTCCTCGAGGAGCACGTGGCCTTCGCATAACAGCGCCACGATGAGAAGCTCGATCACGTCGTTTTTACCGACGATGACGCGGGCGATGTTGTCGCTCAGGAGCCGGGCAAAGCCGGCAGGGGTGAGGGTGGGCATGGCGGAGGGGGTTTTGGGGAGGAGCTTTAGGGAGCTTGGGGGAGCTGGGGTGAGCCTTGTCGTTCGTCTCCAATAAAAAAAGCCTCCCGCCGAGAGACGGAAGGCTTGATGAGGTGGAGATGCGGGGAATCGAACCCCGGTCCGAAACAGCCGCCCACGAACTTCTACAAGCTTAGTCCCCATCTCGCATCTCGCTCACCGGGGCGATGGGGACCCACCCTCATGTGAGCCAGCCGATGCTCTCAGGCGTCGCCTATCGGCGTCGGCGGCGCTGCCCCCTACAGGTTATGACGGCACTGACGAGACGCTGCCGGGACCCATCCCGTCGGCCGTGACCACGCTCGGGTGGTCAGGGGTTTGCCTTGTCCTTCGGTGGCTTACGCAGCGACCGCAACGGCGTTGCTGCGGGCGAAGCCGAAGTTGAAGGCGCTGCCGGTGTTCTTGGCACTTATGGTTTGCCCGTTTTTACGAGGCCAGGCGCCTCGGCTTGCGGCTCGTGACCGGTACTGCCTCGTCGAGACCTTTCATCCCCACGAAGTCAGTCCGGCGCTGACAATCGTATTATACCGCGGGAGCACAGGAAAGGCAAGGGGGATGGAGGGGGTGATGTGCGTCTGGAGGTCTGCCACAGGGAGCTCTGGGAACCGAGAAGTCCGCAATCCGCGGATGTAGGGCAACACGCCGTGTAGCCCTAAGGTTCACCGGTAGGTCATCAGCCAAACCATCGCTGCAAAGCGCCGGTGAAGCGCAAGAAAGCGGGTTCACTATGGCCTTGCAAAGGCACTTTTGTGGCCAATTCCAGGTAAATCGCCGCAGAATACGGTTTGCGAACATAGCGTAAAGCCGCCTCCATTGCCTCTTTGGGGCGGGGCGGCTTATGGGCATTAGAAGGCCAATAGCTATTGGCCGCCAGCCATTGTCGCAGGGAAGGATGGCGTTCGGCCCAGCCCAAGCAGGCGGGCACATGGGGGGAGTCACTCCACACCCATACCTCCAGTTCGGGAGACAAAACGACTGCATCAGCCCGGCCTGACCAGCCGTTTTGTTCCAAGCGTAGTTTTACCTCGTTGGCCACCACATCCGATGGTTGATGCTCGCGCCCACAGCCTTCATGGTCAAACATCACGAGCGCATAGGCATACTTGTGCGAGAAAGGGCGCAGGAAGTGGTGCGCTTCATTGAAACAGCCCGGATCCCGCCGAGGGTGAATAAGCACATCGTGGGTGATCGGCCGAATGCCGAGAGAGTGAGGACGTTCCAGCAGCCCTTCGAGAACGTGCTCCATGCATTTGTCGGCTACCAACACAACCAGGTCTTTCATCCCAGCACTCCACTGGCAAAGAGGGTGCCGAGGTCCGTCTCTCGGCGCCATTCCTGCAGGTGGGGATGCTCGGACCCTCGTACGATGTCGGTTTCCCCCTTTGGCGTGCGCGCAAAGCAGAGCACCTGCTCGGGTTTTGCCAAGCTCAGGATGACAGGGGAATGAGTCGCCAAAAGCACCTGAGCACCGTACACCGAGGAGAGAGAGTGCAGTACGGTCTCCACGGCGCGAGGATGAATGCCGTTCTCCGGCTCCTCGATGAGATACACGCCCTCCAGGTCGGGAATATAGGCCAGGACGGTCAGGGCTAACAAGCGCAACGTGCCCTCGGATACGAGCCAGGAAGGCGCCTTCAGGCCGGTGGCGTATTCCAGGACCAAATAGCGATAGCGGTCTTCGGGTCGCTCTACCGTGTAGATGGACTTCAGATCGGGTAGAGCCGTGCGGAGATGAACGACCCATTCTCGGAGGCGATCGGGGTGCCGTTTCTCCAGGTCGTTCACGACCCACGGCAGGTTCGAACCATCGGGTAGGAAGCGCCGTGGGCTGCCAGGTGGACTGGGACGACGCAGCGCAGCGCTGTTCAACGCCAGGCGCTGTACCCCTTCCATCAATAGCCGACGAAACCAAATGGAGGCAGGGAACTTCTCTTCATCTTCGGGCAGGTTGGCCAGAGCAGAGCGACGCGGTCCTAGGCGAAACAAGTTGTTCCAGTCCGAAGTCTCGGAGCGAAAATAGTCGTTACCCGACTCCGGGACTTTGTTGAGCACCCGTCGCC
>JAOADB010000200.1 GCA_026417535.1 Caldilineales bacterium | reverse complement strand
CGGAAAGACAGGTTCGCTTTGCTCGAACATCGGAGTAACGCACACGCCTACCGATAATCGGCACTTGTCAAGTCCCCGCCTCTCACATGAGGATGCGCCCAGGCACCATTGCGCCAAGCACGCCTTGCGTGCCTGACCCTTTCGGGTATACCTTCCTTGCACCACCGGTTTCATCCGGTGGGAAGGCCGGTTCCGCCCCTGCCTTCAGAGCGAACGAGGAAGGACGGAAGACGGATTTTTGCCGTCTCCCGTCCTTCCTCGCTTTTTCGCGCATTTGGGCCGAGAACGGGACGATAGACGAAGGACGGAGAGCGTTCATCCATCGTCTATCGTCCTCCTTTCCGCCTACGCCCGCGGGGCCAGTTCCAGCCCCTTGAACGCCTCGACCTGGCTGCGGATGGCCCGCTCGGTGGGCAGGCGCTCGATGCTGGATGCACCGAAAAAGCCGACGATGCCGGGCATCCGCTTCAGGGCGATGCCGACGTTCTCCGGCTCGTCGAAGGGGCCGCCGTGGCAAATGACCATCAGGTCCGGGCGCAGCGACCACGCCGCCTCGGCCATGGCCATCACCCGGTCAATGGCCTCGTCCAGGCTGTAGGCCTTGGCCGCGCCGATGCTTCCGGCCGTGGTCAGCCCCACATGGCAGACGAGCAGGTCGCAACCGGCCTGGGTCATCGCCCGGGCCTCATCGGGCGTGAACACGTAGGGCGACGTGAACAGGTTCATCTCGTGGGCCAGGGCGATCATCTCGACCTCTTTATCGTAGCCCATGCCCGTCGCCTCGATGTTGACCCGGAAATCGCCGTCGAAGAGACCCACGGTGGGGAAGTTCTGGACGCCGGAGAAGCCCAGCCGTTTCAGCTCCTTGAGAAAGACCGGCATCTGGCGGAAGGGATCGGTGCCGCAGACGCCGGCCAACACCGGCGTGTTCTTGACGATGGGCAGCACCTCGGCCGCCATCTCCACCACGATGCCGTTGGCGTCGCCGTAGGGCAACAACCCGGCCAGGGAGCCGCGGCCGGCCATGCGATAGCGGCCGGAGTTGTAGATGATGATCAGATCGGCGCCGCCGGCCTCGGCGAACTTGGCCGAGATACCCGTCCCGGCGCCGCAACCGACGATGGGTCTGCCGGCCTCAACTTGGGCCTGCAGCCGTCTCAGGATTTCTTTGCGCTTGATGCGGGGCATCGTCGTCCTCCTTCACGAACGAAGCATGGTGAGCAGCACGTCCACCGCTTTTTCGGCAAAAGCGGGGTCGTTGATGTTGTTGTCCATCTCGATGACGGGGATGCCGGGCTTGAGATGGGCCTTGATGGCCTCGTAACAGGCCGCATCGGCCTCGGGATCCCAGAACGGACCACCGGGACTATCGAGCTGAGAGACGCCCTTCAGCGGCAACAGGATGGCCACAGGGCCGGTCGAGGCATTGGCCGCGGCGGCGATCATCTCGCCGATGCGCCGGTTTTCCTCCACGTTCGTGCGCATCAGCGTCACATTCGGGTTCCACTCGTAGAGCGTGCGGTCGCGATAGCGTTCCGGCACCGTGGAGCGCGCCCAGAAATTGGCCATGTCCACACAACCCGGCACGAGCACGGTGGGGATGCCGCGCCGCGCCGCTGCCATCAGCCGGTCGGGTCCGGCGCTGAGCACGCCGCCGCAGACCTCATCGGCCAGCTCGGTGGTGGTGATGTCGAGATTGGCGGCGATATAACCGGCTTCGATGAGCGATTCCATCGTCCTGCCGCCGGTGCCGGTGGCATGGAAGACGAGAACCTCGTAGCCCTGCGCCTCCAGCAACGCCTTGGCGTGGTTGACACACGGCGTCGTGTTGCCGAACATGCTGGCCGTGATCAACGGTTTGTCCTCGGCTGCGGCCGGCGCCTCCATCCGCACCATCCCGGCGATGGCGCCCGCCGCGTTCGTATAAATCTGCCGGCTAAAGCGGTTGATGCCGGCCACATCCACGACCGAAGGCATCATCGTGATGTCTTTGGTGCCCACGTAGGGCGCGATGTCGCCCGCGGCCACGGTGGAAACCATCAGCTTGGGCACGCCCGTGGGCAGCGCCCGCATGGCGGCCGTGGCAATGGCGGTGCCGCCGCTGCCGGCCATGCCCAGGATACCGCCCAGGCGCCCCGCCGCGTACAGCTCGCCCACGACACGGGTCAGCCCCTCGGCCATCGTGCGCATGGCCAGGGTCTTATCGCCCTTGCTGCGCAGCTCGGCCAGGCTGCTGCCGGCGGCGCGGGCCACCTCATCGCTGCCGATATCGGGCGGGACGGCCGGTTCGCCCACCACGCCGAAATCCACCAGGATGGTCTCCAGCCCTTGGGCCTGCAGAAGCTCACGGACGAACTGAAACTCGGCGCCCTTGGTATCGAGCGCGCCAACGAGAACAATCGGTTTGGGCATAACACACCTCCGGAGAAGAGAGGAGTTTGGGGGAGCTGGGGGGAGCTTTTTGCATCCCGCGCTAGGCCGATGGCAGGAACGGAGGACGAACCACGAACGACGACACCCATCCGTCCTCCGTCCTCCGTCCAGAAATCGGCCAAGGGTAGAAACAGAGGCCGAACGGCGAACGACGATCATCGTCCATCGTCCATCGTCTACCCTCCATCGTCCATCACCACCACCGTGCCGTCATCGCTGCCGCTGACCAGGCCGGTCCGGGCCCAGGCCAGGGCGAGCACGCCGGCCGTATGGCTGCGATAGCGAATGGGTTCGGCAGGAGCCTGACCGGCCCCGTCGGCAAGCGACCAAATGCGCACGAAGCCGTCCAGCGAGGCCGTTGCCAGACGGAGGCCGTCAGGACTGAAGGCCAGCGCCCGCACGACGTGCTCATGACCGGCCAGAGTGAAACGCCTGCGGCCCTGGGCCACATCCCAGACGATGACAAACGGTTCGGCCGCAGCCGAAGCCAGCCAACGGCCGTCCGGCGACCAGGCCAGGGCCGTGATCCAGGTCAGATGTCCACGTAGCACCCGATTGGGTTGTCCGCCGGGCGGCCGCGTCCCGTCCCACAGGAGGATATCCCCGCTGGTGGTGCCAACGGCCAGGGTCCTCCCGTCGGGCGACCAGGCCAGACCCCATACGCCCTCGTCCGTCCCTTGCCAGCGGCCCAGTTCGGCACCGGTCAGGCCATCCCAGAGGATGACGCGGTTATCGAGGGAACCGGACGAGGCCAGACGCCGACCATCCGGCGCCCAGGCCACGGCCCAAACGGCATCCTCGTGTCCGTGCAGCCGGTGAAGGAGCTCCCCGCGCCGCGGGTCCCAAATGCCCACGGTGCCATCCCAGCCGGCCGAGGCCAAACGGCGGCCGTCCGACGTCCAGGCCAGGCCGTTGACCTGGCGGCTATGGGCTTGCAGCCGCTGCTGCAACCGGCCATCGGCCGACCACAGCCACACCTCCGGGCCGTTGCCGGCGGCCAGCGTCCGACCATCCGGCGCCCAGGCCACGGCCGCCGTTCGCCACCCACGCGGGCTGAAGCCGACGATGGTCATCTCGGGCGTGGAAGTCACCGTAAGCGGCGGCTGCCACAGAGCGACCTGCCCATCCACCCCGGCCGTGGCCAACCGACTGCCATCGGCCGCGCGGGCCAAAGCGATCGCCTCGGCAACCGGGGCCGGGAACGGGTCAGGGGACGTGGCCGGCAACCACTCGCGCTCGGCCGAAGGTGTCGCCGAGACGCGGCCATCGGCGGCGGCGACGACCAGAACGGTATCATCGCGCAGCACGGCCGCCACCCATTCCCCATCCCGGCTGAACAGCACACGCGCTACGGCCGCGTTCGTGGGCACGGCCCATCGCTCCTGACCGCTGCCGGCCTCGTAGAGGAACAGACCCACCTCGCTGCCGACGGCCAACCGGTCGCCCATCGGCGTCAGGGCCAGGGCGAGAGCCGTTCCTTTGCCCAGGCGCATCCGGGCCGCGGTTGGGGTAGGACCGCGCCACGGCTCGGCCTGCCGCGCGGCAGCCGCGCGCAGCGCCGTCGTGGCCTGATAGACCAGCAGCAGGCCGGACAGGAGCAACAGGACGACGATGACCTGCTCGAATCGGCGTTGGGGCAGCCGCAATCCCAGCCAGCGTCCGACCCACACCCCCGCCGGCACCAGGGCCACCGCCGGCAACGCCACCTGCGCCAGCAAACGGGCGTCGAAGAGACCGGCCTGCCAATAGAAGGGCACCTTGAACCAGTTCAAAATGGCGAAGAATACGGCCGAGGTGGCGATGAACGCGCGCGGGCTGACGCCCTGGAGCAGGAGGTAGATACTGGCCGGCGGCCCACCGTTGTGGGCCAGCGTCGAGGAGAACCCGGCCACGCCCCCGGCCAAATAGCCGTGCCAGCTTGCCGGCCGATAGGGCAGCCGGCGATGTAGCCGTTCCTCCACCAACTTGTAGGCGGCAAAGACGAGGGTGATGATCCCCAGGGCCAGTTTGAGCACGTCGGGCGAGACCCGGCTGAGGAACATCATGGCCAACACCACGCCCACCAGCGAGCCGGGCAGGAGCAGGCGTAACAGGCGACCATCCCACCGGCGCCAATGCCAGGCCACGGCGAACACATCGGCCAGCATGAGTACCGGCAGTAACAGGCCGATGACCCGGTTGGCAGGCATGACCAGGGCCATGAGCGGCGTGGCCAGGGCGCCCAGCGTTCCGCCCAAACCGCCCTTGGACAGGCCGATCATCCAGGCCGTCAGCGCAAAAACAGACCAGAAAAGCCAGGAGGGATTATCCACGAGAAAATAGACGATGGACGATAGATGATGGATGATGGACGATGGACGATGGATGAAGAGACTATCGTCTATCGTCATGATCGGGCAAAATCATCTCAACATGACGGATAGCAGGGAGGAGGTAGGCGATGATCGGCACTGCCAGGCCCAACAGGCCGCACACCACAATGAGCAACCCCATGCCGGCGCCTGCGCCGCTGCCGACCAGCGGCGCCAGCGCCATCGCCGCCCCGTCCGGACGGCGCAGGGCCGGCTCGAAGACGAAATCGGCCAGGGTCCCGGCCAGGATGGGCGAAACAGGGTTCGTGAACCAGGCGATGAGGCGACGGGCCGAAAACACGCGGCCCTGGACATCGGGCGGCACCTTGGCCTGCCAGATGGCCTGATTCGAGGCATTGACCAGCGGCGCCGCCACCGCGGCGATAAACGCGCCCGGCAACCACACGAACAGACCCCGACCCACGCCGATGACGATGACGCCTAGCGCGCTCACCATCCAGCCCAACAGCACGCCATGCACCCGCCGCCGAAAACCGCCCCACAGGCTCATCAGCACTCCACCCACCACGGCGCCGACCGCGCCGGTGGATTGCACCAGGCCGAAGATGACGCTGTTATGGCTGGTGCGGGCCAGAACCATCGGCGGCAGCAGGGTGTAGGCCATCCCGAAAAAGAGGTTGCCGAAGAAAAAGACCATCTGCAGCCCCAACAGGCTGGGCCGTTGCCAGATGTAGCGGAAGCCGTAGGCCGCCTCGTGCCACAGACTGCCGCGGGCCTCCATCCCGGCTTGGCTGGGGACCGGTTGGGGCACCACGACGACCAACAGCGCGGCGATGGCCAGAAAAAAGGTCAGAAAATCGAGCAAGAGAATGCCAACGAGGCCGATAACCGGCAACAAGGCGCCCGCCAGCATCGGCGCCACCACCCCCGGCCCCGCCTCCAGCAACGACATCAGACCGTTGGCCCGGCTGTAGTGGGCCTTGGGCACCATGGTCGTGATGGCCGCCGAATAGGCCGGCCACTGGAAGGTGTTGCCCAGCCCGTTCAACACGGCGGCGATGTACAGGTGCCAGAACTCGAGTCGGCCCCAAACGAGCAACGCAAACACCCCGCCGGTGGCGATGACGGCCGTCACATCGCTCACCATCATCATGAGTTTGCGATTGTGGCGGTCCACCATCACCCCGGCGATGGGCGAAAGCGCCAGGAAAGGCGTGATGAACGCCACCTGCATCAACCCCAGCGCCGTGGCGCTCTCGGTGCGCTGATACATCCAGATGGTCAGTCCGAAGTGGCTCATGCTGCTGGCCAGGACAGAGACCATCTGGCCGAGCCAGACGACAAGAAAAGCCGTCATCCCGGTGGGCCGACGGCGGGTCAGAGAGAGAAGCACGGGAGCGGAGGAGTGGGAGCTTGGGGGAGTTTGGGGGAGCTAGAGGAGTTTGGAGGAGCTGGTGGGAGCTGGAGGGAGCTTGGGGGAGCTTTTTGCATCCCGCGTTGGGCCGATGGCAGAGACGGAGGACAAACGACGAACGACGAAACACGTCCGTCCTCCGTCATTCGTCATTCGTCCGGAAATCGGCCAATCGCGAAGACACAGGACAAACCACGAACGACGATCATCCCATCGTCCATCGTCTATCGTCCGTCGTCCCTCAAGACCGGAATCGTCAACGGACCATCGGGCAGGACGGCGATGCGGGCGTTGGGACCGTAGCGCGCCTGCAGGGCAGCCACGGTCCCTTCGATGTCGCGACAGGGGATGAGCAGCGCGCGCTCGATCTGCTCGTCGCTGAGGCCGTCGCTGTAGACATGCACCTCGGCCTTGAGCTGAATCTGCGCCTGGATTTGGACCTGCCATTGGTCATGGGCGCTGAAGCCGGGTTGGGCGATCATGGCCAGCGCCGCCTGGGGCGAACCGGCCTGGGCCAGCAGCATCGCGTACAGGCCG
>JAOADB010000199.1 GCA_026417535.1 Caldilineales bacterium | reverse complement strand
ACCGATTACCAGCTATCCAATCCCCCATGCCATCCAACCATCCCTTCAACCCCACAGCCTTGGGTTTCCTACGCGTGGCTGTCGTCTCGCCGGAAGTGCGCGTGGCCGCCGTGGATTTCAACACCGAAGTCATCATCCGGGCCATGACGACGGTCGCCGAGCGGGGATGTCGTCTGGCCCTTTTTCCCGAACTGGCCATCACCGGCTATTCCTGCGCCGACCTGTTCTATCAGGAGACGCGGCTGCGGGCGGCACGCGAGGCCCTGCCCCGTTTGGCCGCCGCTGCGGCCGAACGCGACCTCGCCGTCGTCGTAGGGTTGCCCCTGGCCGTAGACGGTCGCCTGTTCAATTGCGCCGCCCTTCTGGCAGGAGGCCGGATCGTCGGCATCGTGCCCAAGACCTATCTGCCGACAACGAATGAGTTCTACGAGGAACGTTGGTTCACCGGCAGCGCCTTTGCCACCACCGATGCCGTCACCGTGGCCGGCGAAGCGGTCCCGTTCGGCGCCGATCTCCTCTTTCGGGCCACCAACCTGCCCGAAGCTGTGTTCGGCATCGAGATTTGCGAGGACCTGTGGGCGGTGGAGCCGCCGAGCGGCGCGTTGGCCCTGGCCGGTGCTACCGTCCTGCTCAACCCCTCGGCCAGCAACGAGCTGTTGGCCAAGGTGGACTATCGTCGCGACCTCGTGCGCCAGCAATCGGCTCGCTGTCTGGCCGCCTACCTCTACGCCGGTTCGGGGCCGGGGGAATCCACCACCGATACGGTGTGGGCCGGGCATTCGCTCATCGCCGAAAACGGTCTCATCCTGGCTGAAACCGAGCGATTTCGCTTCGAGACGCAGATGGCCGTGGCCGACCTCGACCTACAACGGCTGGTGCACGAGCGGCTGCGCAACAACACCTTCGGCGTCGGCGAGCCGCGGCGCCGATTGCGAACGGTTCCGTTCGTCCTCCCCGGAGAGGAGCGGCAGGCTGGGACCTCGGACCTGCTGCGGCCCCTGGCGCGGCTGCCGTTCGTACCGGCCGACCCGACGCGACGGGCCGAGCATTGCCGCGAGATTTTCAGTATCCAGGCCACGGCCCTGGCCAAACGGCTGCGCCATACGGGCGTGCAGCGGGTGACCATCGGCATCTCCGGCGGGCTCGATTCCACCCTGGCCCTGCTCGTCACCGTGCGGGCTTTCGACCGTCTCGGCCTGCCCCGCACGGGCATCGTTGCCATCACCATGCCCGGCTTCGGCACCACATCGCGCACCCAGGCCAATGCCGTGACCCTGGCCGAGGCCCTGGGCGTGAGTCTGCGCACCATCCCCATCGCTGCGGCCGTGCGCCAGCATTTCGCCGACATCGGCCATGATGAAACCGTCCACGACGTGACCTATGAAAACGCGCAGGCCCGTGAACGCACGCAGATTCTGATGGATGTGGCCAATCAAATCGGCGGTTTTGTCGTCGGCACGGGCGATTTGTCTGAGCTGGCATTGGGCTGGTTGACCTACAGCGGCGACCACATGAGCATGTACCACGTCAACGCCGGGGTACCCAAGACGCTGGTGCGCTATCTCGTGGACTGGGTGGCCGAGGCCGAGTTCGGCGGCCCTGTCGCGGCCGTCCTGCGCGACATCCTGGCCACGCCCATCTCGCCGGAACTGTTGCCGCCGAACCCATCCGGCGAAGTCGAACAGAAGACCGAGGCCATCATCGGTCCCTACGAGTTGCACGATTTCTTCCTGTACTACACGGTGCGTTTTCAGTTCCGGCCGACCAAGGTGTTCGTCTTGGCCCGTCGGGCCTTTGCCGGCGCGTACGACGATGAGACCCTCCTGCACTGGCTGGAGGTCTTCTATCGGCGCTTCTTCGCCCAGCAATACAAGCGCTCGGCCATGCCCGACGGCCCTAAAGTGGGGTCGGTGGCGCTCAGCCCGCGGGGAGACTGGCGCATGCCCAGCGACGCCGACCCATCCACATGGCTGGCCGAGATCGAAGCCATTCGCCGTGCCCTGTAAGATTGTTTTGAAGATAACAAGCAGTATTTTTGCAAACGCCCTGCTCGTGATTATTCTCCCAGGATCTGGACGACGACCTCGCGCTGCCGGGGGCGGTTGTCGAAGTCAATGTACACGATTTGCTGCCAGGTGCCCAGGGTGAGACGGCCGTCGCGAAAAGGCACGGTCAGCGAAGGGCCGAGCAAGGCGGCACGCACGTGGCTGTGGCCGTTGCCATCGCCCCAACGCAGGTTGTGCTGATAGGGTCGGTCGGCCGGGACGATCTCGTCGAAAAGGCGCCGCAGGTCGGCCAGCGCGCCGGTTTCGTATTCGATGGTGGTGAGGGCGCTGGTGGAGCTAGGACAAAAGAGGGTGACGATGCCGGCCCGCAGTCCCGAACGCAGCACGATCTGCTGCACGGTTTGGGTTAGGTCGTGGATGTCGGCATGGCCCCGAGTGCTCAGGCGAATGGAATCGGTGAGGACGGTCATAGGGGGTGACTGGTGACTGGTCATTCGCGGCGTTGGTGGTGGATTCGTAACCATTCAGGCCGATAACTATGATGGCTCAGGTTTCGACGGGATTCCATCCCAGGCAGACGAAAGATGTAGCGCAAGATTGGCCTCTTGCTCTACGTCTCTCGTCTGTCGTCCTGGCGAGCGGCCGATGGCGAGCTGGGAAGACCCATCCGGAGCGTGAGGCAATGGGCTGAGTAGTTCCATGGATTTTAACCGTTTCCGAAGCGAAGGACGAACGGCGGAAGCCGCCGATCCTGTCGAAGTGAAGACGAAACCGGCCACAAACCACCCGAAGGGACTCGCCATCCTGCGCCACCCAGTAAGGCGGTTGGGTCGGGTTCGGATAGGCCAGGAGATGAAGCGGCAGGAGCGACCCCTCTCCGGGCAAAACGCGAATCCCACCCTCCGTCGGGAAGCGATTTCACAGTCGTCCGGCGGTCATGGTATCATAATGAAGCTACTCCATACCCAGACCTTCAGGGCAGGGTGAGCGTCGCTGCCGATTTCCGGCGGTGGCGCAATTCCCGACCGGCGGTAAGGCAGGTTTGCCTGCCGAGCCCGCGAGCGGCCTCGGCCCATCCTCCTCCCAGGAAAGGGCATAGCGCCGGCGCCATCTTCACAAGGCGCCATCGTGCCGAGGTGTCAGCAGACCCGGTGCAAAGCCGGGGCCGACGGTACAGTCCGGATGGGAGAAGGTCGTGTTCCGCAGGCATCTCGCACGAGATGCCCGTGTGCGCTTGCACGCGGCGATCAGGCACGACCTGGTCGCCGTTTTTTGTTGACCCTGTTGATGACGATGAACGAACGCGCTCGACTTCTTACCCCCCTGCCTGCCGTCGAGGTTCCTCCCACGCCGCCGACGCCTGCCGGCGGGATGCTCACCCGGCTGGCCGCCAACGGCCGGCGTCTGCAGATCGGCCGCGCGCTCGTGGCCGTCGGCACCGTGCTCCTCTTCCTACTCGTGTGGGAGGGCTTGGTGTCCTGGCGGGCCTATCCGAGCTTTATCCTGCCGCGGCCCCTCGATGTCTGGCTCAAGTTCCGGCTGATGGTGGCGGACGGCAGCCTGTGGCGTCACCTGAGCATCACGTTGACCGAAATCACCCTAGGGCTGCTGCTGGGCTTGAGTACGGCGGCGGTCTTGGGCTACGTCCTGGCCAAATCGGCGTCGTTGGAGCGCCTGCTGGCGCCCTATATCGTGGCCTTGCAGTCCTTTCCCATCATCGCCATTGCGCCGTTGCTGGTCATCTGGATTCGCGACGGCCTGCTGCGCACCGTGCTCATCTGCGCGCTCACGCTCTTCTTCCCCGCGTTGGTCAACACCATCGTGGGGCTGCGCAGCGTCGAGCCGGAACTGCTGGCGCTGATGCGGTCGTTGCGAGCCACCCGCTGGCAACTGTTCACGAAACTGGAGGTGCCCGCGGCTCTGCCGGTGCTCTTTGGCGGGATGAAGGTCGGGGCCACCCTGGCCGTCATCGGCGCCGTGATCGGCGAGTTCGTCGGCGCCGACCGGGGCCTGGGCTTTCTCATCAACTTGGCCCGGGGGCTGCTCGATACGCCCATGCTGTTCGTGGCGCTTTTCACCCTGGTGACCATTGCCCTGGGTCTGTATGGCTTCATCAGTTTGCTGGAATACCGGTTGCTGGCCTGGCGCCGACTGAGCGCCTGAAAGGGCTTTTCGTCCGTCGTCCTTGTCCGCCATCCCGGCCACCGGCCGCAAGCCGGGACGGCGGACGAACGATGGAGGACGAACGAAAATCCTTTCGTCCTTTCCTCTTTCCGTCCTCCCAACTGGCTCCCAAGGAGGTTTTCGCTTCATGAATCGTCTTGCGTTTCTTGGCCTGTTGCTGATCGCCCTGACCCTGGCCGGCTGCGCGCCGCCGCCCGCCGGCACGCCGCCACCGCCGGCCGCTACGCCGACGCCCACTCCGGTGAAGCTAGGGCTGGGCTATATCCCCAGTGTGCAGTTTGCGCCGTTCTATGTGGCCCTCGAAAAGGGCTATTTCGCCCGCGAGGGCATCGCCGTCGAGCTGGAACACGGTTTCGAGACGGATTTCCTCAAGCTGCTCGGCACGAACGAACGGCAGTTCATCGTTGCCAGCGGCGAACAGGTCATCATCGGCCGCAGCCAGGGATTGCCCGTGACCTATGTCACCGCCTGGTACCGGCGGTTCCCGGTGGTGCTCTTTGCGCCGGCTGATGCGGGCATCGCTGGACCCCAAGACCTGGCCGGCAAGCGGGTCGGCATTCCCGGCCTGTTCGGCGCCAGTTACGTGGCCTGGAAGGCGCTGGTCTACGCGGCCGGCGTGCCCGAGGACCAGGTAACGCTGGAGAGCATCGGCTTTACCCAGGCGGCAGCCGTCAACGAGGGACTGGTGGACGCGGCCCTCGATTACACGGTGAACGGGCCGGTGCAGCTACGGCTGGCCGGCAAGGAAGTCGTTGAGATCGCCGTGGACGATTACCTGGCCATCCCCTCGAACGGCCTGGTGACCAACGAAACCACCATCGCCAACCAGCCCCAGCTGGTGGAGCGCATGGTACGGGTCATGCTCTCCGGAATTCGGTACACCCTCGACCATCCCGACGAGGCGTTTGCCATCAGTCTGAAGTTCGTGCCCGAAGCGGCCCAACAGGAGGCGGTCAACCGCGCCATTTTCGACGCTTCGTTGGCGCTGTGGCAGCCGGGCGCAGGCGAACGGCTGGGTTTCACCGACCCGGCCATTTGGGCGCCGACGGCAGAGTTCATGCTCAAGGCCGGGCTGGTCGACCGGCCGGTGGCGACCGACGGTATCTGGACGAATCGCTTTGTCGAAGCGGCCAACGTGCCATGACGCCACTGCTCGAGTTGCGCCACGTCAGCAAGGCTTACGGCGACCCTGCCGATCCCCTCCACGCGCTGGACGATATCTCGTTTCGGGTCGAACGGGGCGAGTTCGTGTGCATGGTGGGGCCTAGCGGCGGCGGTAAATCCACGTTGCTGCGCCTGATTGCGGGATTGCTGCGGCCCACGGCCGGCGAGATCCTATTGGATGGACAGCCGGTGCGCGAGCCCAGCCCGCGGGTGGGCATCGTGTTCCAAAACGTCAATCTGATGCCCTGGCGCACCGTGCTGGACAACGTGGCGTTGCCTCTGGAATTGGCCGGGGTGCCGCGGCCCCAGCGCCACAAGGTGGCCCTGGAGCTGCTCGACTTGATGGGTCTGGCCGGCTTTGCCCGACGCTACCCGCGGCAGCTGTCGGGCGGAATGCAACAGCGGGCGGCCATCGCCCGCACCCTGGCCCAGGACCCCGACCTGTTGCTGCTGGATGAGCCGTTCGGCGCACTGGACGCCATCACCCGCGAGTATCTGAATCGAGAGCTGCTGCGCATCCATCACCTGCGCAAGCAGACGATCTTCATGGTCACCCATGCCATCGGCGAGGCGGTGTTTCTGGCCGACCGGGTGTTGGTGCTCTCCGCGCGGCCGGGGACCATCCGCCGTGAGATTCCCATCCCGTTGCCGCACCCACGCGGAGAAGAGACGCTGAGCGACCCGACCTACCTGGCACTGACGCGGGAGGTACGGGCGGCTATTGGGGATAGCAGGGAGTTGGGCTTTTGAATCGGGGTGGCCGAACACTCGGTTCGGCCACCCTTTCCAACCCGCGGTTGTTTTCGGTCTGCAGGGGCGTGTGGTATCATCCCGGACGTTGTCCCCTCGACGTTCGGCGCTGTGGACCGGTTCAACCCTTCTCCATGCCGACGGCCAAAGGCCGGACGGCAGCAGGAAGCTAGGAACCTGAGCCATCGTGACGATCGGCCTGTGTCGCTGCCGCCGATTAACATTTTGTCATGCGCCCGACCCGACGCGTTCATCCCGTTTTCACTTCACCCCACTAGAATGACACTGCGGCGATGACCGTGGGGCGGATTACGTATCCGCCCCCGTCCTCGCTCCACCGGTGCGGTCAACCCCCGCCGCCACCGGTTATCCTAAATCTTCGCTACGGAGGTACATTGTATCATGATGAGTAAGAAGGGGTTCCTTCTTCTCACGACGGCGGTTTTCCTTGTGGTTCTGGCGGCATTTGCCGTTGCCGCCGACGAACCGGTGACGCCGATGCCGGACAACGCCACACCGGTCCCGGTCCAGTCCGACGCGGCCGATGACGCGCCATCGGGACTGGCCCAACCCGACGCTGCTGATTACGCTCCACCGC
>JAOADB010000198.1 GCA_026417535.1 Caldilineales bacterium | reverse complement strand
CCCAGGTTGCCGATGCTGGCCGCCCGCCAGACATGGGTGGCCAGTTTGCCGTCGCAATGGGCGATCCACTCGGCGGCCTGGCGGATGCGTTCGACCGGCACCTGGGCCTCGGCCGCGGCCTGCTCGAAGGTGAACTCGCGATAGAGGACCTTGAGCGCGCGGTCGAAGTAGGCGAAATCGGCGTCGCGCAGCGGGAAGGTCAGGGCCGCGATGGCGCGGCGCAGGTCCGGGTCGCCGATTTCGAGCCGGCCGTCGCGGATGGCGGCCAGGGTGTCCTCCCAGTTCACCCAACGGCGCACGAACGTGCGGTCGTAGAGGTCGTTTTGGATGAGGTAGTTGGCGATGGCCAGGAGGACGGTGGTCTCGCTGCCGGGCCAGGTGGGCAGCCAGAGGTCGCTCATGCTGGCCGTATTGCTCAGCCGGGGGTCGAGGGTGATGAGTTTGGCGCCGGCCATCTTGCCCTCGATGATGCGTTGGGCATGGGGATTGAAGTAATGGCCGGTTTCGAGATGGCTGGAAACGAGCAGGATGACGCGAGCGTTGGCGTGGTCGGGGCTGGGCCGGTCGAAACCGCTCCAGAGGGCGTAGCCCAGCCGGGCCGAGGAGGAGCAGATGTTCGTGTGGCTGTTGTGGCCGTCCACGCCCCAGGCGACGATGCAGCGGTTCGTATAGCCATCTTCGCCGGGCCGACCGACGTGATAGACGATGCCATCACGGCGCTTGAGCCGGCTGGCGCGCATACGGGCGGCAATGTCGTTCAGGGCCTCGTCCCAGCTCACCCGTTTCCATTTGCCCTCTCCACGGGCACCGACCCGCTTGAGGGGATAGAGAATCCGTTCGGGGTCGTAGGTTTGGTTGTGGGTGGCGGGGCCTTTGGCGCAGTTACGGCCGCGGCTGCCAGGATGGACCGGGTTGCCCTCGAACTTTTTGATCTCCAGCGTCTCCCGGTCCACGTAGGCGAGCAAGCCGCAGGCGCTTTCGCAGTTGAAGCAGACGGTGGGGATAAGCATGTAGCGCCGCGGCACCCGCTGCGGCCAGGCCTTGCCGTCCCATTCCACCCAGTCATCCCATTTTTCCGGGGGCGGATACTGGCTCAGGCGACCATCGGGATGCCGGACGACGGTCATGGGAACGGCTTCGGGTTGACGATCGGCCGCGGCAAAGGTGGGCAGACCGAAGTCGCGCCAGTTCCCGCGTCGGGGTTCGCCCCCGACAGGGCGACGCAACATGGCCGATAGCAAACGTTCGATCCGGGAAGGTTCGCTCATAATCCTCAGCTGTTGGGCAATTCTTGCGGTGCCATCACAAAGGCGTATTCGAACAGGTAGAGACCGACCAGGGTGGCGATGCCGGCCAAGGCGCTCAGCCAGGGCGCCGTCGCCGGCAAAAGGGCAGCCACCAGGAGCAAGACCAGGGGCAGCAGATGGCCCAGACCGATGCTCCCCTGCCAGAAGTGGCGGCGATAGCGACCGTGGCTAATGGCATGGGCGGCGCGGGCGGCCAGCTCGGTACCATGGGGCATGCCAAACTCACCGACCAGGGTGAGGAAAAGGTCGAGGAGCAGAACGACCGGGAAGAGGACCCGGTTGAGCCGCAGCATCTCGGCCGGGATGTCCAGGAACAGCGCCAGCAAGAAGAGCACGGCGCTGCCGGCCATGAGGGCTTGGACGATGAGATGGAAGGGCAGCAGCGAGCTTTGCCAGAGGTCGCGGCCTTCGGCCTGGCCGAAGAGGAAGGCCGTGTAGATGGCCGCGCCCACGGCCAGGACCATCCCCACCCATAGCAAGGGTAATCGCAAAGCGGCGCTGAGTCCTGCCGGCACCAGGCCCATCAGGGTACCCGTCTCCAACAGCCACCACAGACCGCCGACCGCCGAAAAACCGACCAGGATGAAAGCCCCGCGCGCCAGCCAGCTCTTCCATTGGGGCCGCAAGAGGACGGAGAAGAAACGCTCCGGCCGCTCCAGGTCGTAAACGAGCAGGCCGGTGGTGAGGCCAATGAAGAGCAGCGCGGTCAGGCCGCCGACTACGGCCGTTAGGGCATGGAAGGGAACCATGAGGAGGCCAAAGGCCAGGCCCAGGATGAGGAACAGCCCGGCGCCAATGCCCTTGGTGACGAGATAGGCCGGTACCGGCCAGTGCCAGGGGATTTTGTGCTGAGCGTTGTAGGCCACCTGCACCATGTGTTCGGCCATGCGGCCGCCGCCAATGTGGATGGGGCCGCCGGACGGCATGCCTTGGGCCTGAGGTGTGCGGATGGCCACGCCGGAATGGGCCGTCTTCACGACGCCGGGGTAGAGGGGATTGGCAACCTGGGCTACCGGGGCGTGGGCCGCGGCCTGGCCGTTCGGTTTGGCGTGCAAGGGAATGACGTCGGCCCAAAGGAAACTCGCCGGCGCCCGTTCGGTGGCGGTGGGGTGGAGCGCCCACTCGTTGCCCTCGATGTAGAACAGCTTGGGGGCCGTGCCCTGTTCGGGTTTGCGCACGGTCACCTTGTTGGCGGCCAGGACGCGGCTGATCTCCGAATCGGGGTCGTCCATGTCGCCGGCGATGATGGCATGTTCCGGGCAGACGACGACACAGGCCGGCTCTAGGCCCAGCTCGACCCGGTGCGAGCAGTAGTGGCATTTGGCTGCCGTGTGGGTTTCCGGGTCAATGTAGATGGCGTCGTAAGGGCAGGCCTGCATGCAGGCTTTGCAGCCGATGCAGATGCGCGGGTCGAATTCGACGATGCCATCGGCCCGCTGGTACATGGCCGTGACCGGGCAAATGCGCACGCAAGGCGGGTTGGCGCAGTGGTTGCAGCGCGTCACCTGGAAGTGCCGCCGCACATCGGGGTAAACGCCGGTTTCGACGTACTTCACCCAGGTGCGATAGACGCCCAGGGGCACCTCGTTCTCGCTTTTGCACGCGGTCGAACAGGCGTGACAGCCGATACACTTGCGGTTGTCAATGACGAAGCCGTAGTTCATATGAAGAGGGTGACTCTGCTTTCCAGGGCATCGGCCAGATAGGCGGCTACACCGCCCACCTCGGCATTCGGACGCAATTCATCGGGATCAATCCCCATGACATCCCGGCTCATCTCGCAGCTGACCATCCTGACGCCCAGGTCGGCGCACAGGTCGATCAGCTCCTCCACCGAGGTGACGTTTTTCTCCTTCATCATCTGGCGGAGCATGAGGGCGCCAACGCCGAAGAAGTTGAGTTTGCTGACGCCCATGCCTTTGGTGTCGGCCGGGGTCATCAGGGCCATCAGCTTTTCGGTCAGTTTCTTGCCCCGGAGTTTGCGTTGCCGACGCAGGGCATTGAGACCCCAAAAGGTGAAGAACATCGAGACATCCTGACCAATGGTGGCAGCGCCGCTGGCGATGATGAAAGCCGCCAGCACCCGGTCAAGATCGCCGGAGAAAACGACGATCGTCACCTTGTCCTTGGGCAAACGGCTTTGGACTTCGGCCAGTTGCGCTTCCAGCGCGGCCACGCGTTCGGCCAGGGTTTGAACGGTCGCCATAGCGCCGTTGTGGGGGATAGTCGTGTCGAGAGCAGCAAGGCTCATCGTCATCTCCCTCATCGTGAGAACATGTCAGCGGATACGCCTGACGAAATGGATATACAGGGTTTTACCGTCGGCCGTGCTCTCGCTTTGGCCGATCAACTCGACGTTGTTGGCGGCCTTGGCCCAGCCCTGAAAGTCCTTGACGCTGCCGCGGTCGGTGCTGATCACCTTGAGCACGTCACCCACGGCCATCTGGACGATTTCCTGTCGCGCCTTGACCAGAGGCATCGGGCATTTTAGGCCGCGAACATCGAGTTCGCGAGTCACGGTCAGGCCGGATAAATCCATACTCATCGGTCACCTCCCAGTTACCGGTCTGTTTACGCCTCTAGGGCGCAGATGTTCTTGCCCAGCTCCAGCTCGTCGGCGGTATCCACATCGGGATGGGACAGGCCGATGTTGACCCGCTTGATTTCGACGTATTGGGGCGGCATGTAGGGCAGATGGCTGAGAACGTAGTCCACAAAACTCTGCTTGTCGGTGAAATGGAGACCCCGGTTTTCGCGCCAGAGGTCTCGCAGCCGTTTCATGTACAGCCCTGCGGCGTTGGCCTCGGCCGGCGAAGCGTAATGACCGGGCAAAATCCAGGCGTGCTGGGGCACGCGCGTCTTCATGATGCCGAAGATGGTGTCATAGACGATAGGCGCCCAACGCTCGCCCTGACCGCCCAGATCGGGCCGACCGAAGCTTTCGATGAACAGGTTATCGCCGGTGCAACAGAAGGCTTCGCCATCGGGCGCGGTCACCAGGAAGTTGACCTGGCCCAGGGTGTGGCCGGGGGTGTGGATGACCTCGATGGTAAGTTCGCCCAGGGTAAAGCGCTGCCCGTCGGCCAACATGTGGTAGGCCATCTGCGCGGGCACCATGTCGAAGGGATGGATAGCATCGTAGGGGTGGAGATAGTAGGGCGCGCCGGTGGCTTGCGCCAGCTCCGCGCCGGTGCTGATGTGGTCGGCGTGAGCGTGGGTATCGAGGATGAGCTTGAGCTGCGCCTGCCGATCGGCCAGGAAATCGAGATAGCGCCTTCCATAGCGCAAGGGGTCTACGATGGCCGCTTCGCCCCGGCTGATGAACACCCAGCTCACGCAGCCGCGGGCCACGCGGTCCACCTGATAGACCTGATAGGCCGGACGCTCGACTGCCGGTCGCACGGCGTAGAAATCACCCCATTCGACCATGCCCCCCATGAGATTGGCGGCCGGGATGCCATGTTCGCGCAAACGCTCGGCCACGTAGTCGCTGGCGCCCCCCTTGGCACACACCACAACGACCGGACGCCCCGCCGGCGCTTGGGCAGCGACACGGGCAACGGCCTCGGCCTCATCCTCCAGGAAGAAAAAGTAGGGGATGTGGAGCGTTGCCGGCGTATGAGGGCCTTCGATGCGCCAGAGTTGGAATTCGTCCTCGTTGCGAACGTCGAGGAGCAGGAAATCGTTGGGTTGCTGAAGCAGGTTGTAGAGCGTTTCGGTGTCGATTTCGGTGGCCTTGGTGAGGTTAGGAGCTACGGAGGTCATGGCAGGCGAGGCAATTGGGCTCATAAATGGGTGTCTCTCCTTTCATGGACAGAACATACGAACCCGCGACCGGACGGTCTCAGGCTGCCCCTACACTGTACCAGAGGCAAAACAGCCGATCATCCCCCTATCGGGTGAATCCAGGGCGAATTCAAACCTCGATCAAGCGGCGGCGCACGGCCTCGATGACGGCCTGGGTGCGATTGGGTTGGTCGAGCTTGCGGAGGATGCTCTTGACGTGGGAACGCACGGTCTCTTCGCTGACGACCAGGCGTTCGGCGATCTCACGGTTGGTGGCCATGGTCGCCATGAGGCGGAGGACCTCCATCTCCCGTTTCGTCAGGGGCGGCGTGGCCGTGTGGGTATCGGCGACCTGCCAGCGACTCACCAGCTGGAGGATATCCGGATGGATGTAACTTTCGTCGCGCACCACACGACGGATGGCCTCGGCCAGCTCCGGCGGTGTTACGTCTTTGGGCATATAGCCGTCCACGCCGCCCTGTACGGCCGCCTGGATCAGGCGAATGTCGCGGGTGCCGCTCAGGGCCAGGACACGAGCACCCGGCGCCACCCGCCGAAGATCGGCCAGGATGCTCGGTCCTTCCCGGTCGGGCAAAGCCAGATCGAGCAGAATCAGGTCGGGTTGAAAGGCCAAGGCCATGGTAACGGCCTCGTGGGCCGACCCGGTTTCGCCTACCACGCTAAAATCGCGTTGCAGGGCCAGCACCATGGCCAGACCCCGACGCACGACGGCATGATCATCCACGATCAGGATGCGGATGCGCGACGGAGAACTCATGGTCTTGGCAAGGGAATGGTGATCGTCAAACGAACGCCCTGCCCTGGAGTGGCTTCGCTGCAAAAGACGCCGCCCAAACGCTCGACGCGGCGCCGCATGCTTTCCAGACCAAAGCCGCCCTTATGCGTTACCCGGTTGGGATCGAAGCCGACGCCGTCATCGGCAATCGTGAGGAGCACACGGCCGTTGTCCTGGGCGATGACGATTTGGGCCGTCTGCGCTCGGGCGTGGCGGGCGATGTTGGCCACACCTTCCTGGGCGATCAGGAGGAGCTGATGCCGAAGCTCTGATGGCCAGGAGTCAAAGGCCGGTGTGACCCGAATGTCCAGCGCCACCGGTCGGTCCATCGCAAGCGCGGCCATGTGGCGACGCAACCCGCTCGCCAGGCGCCGGGCATCTAACCCGCCAGACCACAGTCCCCAGATGGCGCTGCGCATCTCGTGGAGCGCAGCAAAGGCCAGCGGCTCCAGGTCGGCAAGCTGGGCCTTGACCTGGGGCAGGGCATCCGGNTTCTGGGCCAGGAGCTGGTTGCAGGCGTTGAGGCCGTAGGCCAGGCCGAAGAGCTGCTGCGAGACGGAATCGTGGATGTCGGCGGCGATGCGGTTGCGGATTTCCTCCGCGGCCAGGCGTTGGGTGCGTTCGATGCACAGTCGCAGGCTGCCCAAGGCGACGCTGGTATGATTGGCCACCAAGGCCAGGGAGTTCAGATCGTCAGCGGCGAGGAAGGTTTGTTGGGGATTGAGTTCGACGATCAGCACCCCGATGGGATGCCCGCGCAGATGGAGCGGGAAGACCCCATAAGCGTTTTGCAAAGCGATGGCTTCATCGAGTTCGGTCACCCCTGTCGGGGGCATTCCGGACGGATAGACCTCTGGCTTTTGGGCGCGCACGGTGC
>JAOADB010000197.1 GCA_026417535.1 Caldilineales bacterium | reverse complement strand
TCTCATCACGGCCCTGATGATCCCCTTCATGTCCTGTTCGGCCCGACTGCCCATCTACGTCATCTTCGGTCTGGCCTTCTTCCCCCGTCATGCCGGGTGGGTCATCTGGGGATTGTACATGCTCGGCATCCTCATCGCCGCCGTGGTGGGGATGGTCTTTTCGCGTCTGGTCTTCCGCGGCCGGGCCCCGGTGGAAACGCCGACCCTGCCGCCCTTGCGTCTGCCGCCCTGGCGGGGCGTGGTGGGGAATGCCATTGGCCAGAGCGGCCAATTCGTCAAAAATGCCTTCACCATCATCCTGTTGGTTTCCGTGCTCCTGTGGCTGGGGTTACATTTGCCCTGGCGCGGGACCGAGACGACCGACCACGAACACAGCCTGTTCGGTCGCGTCAGCGCCTTGTTGGCCCCCACCTTGGCCCCGGCCGGTTTTGGCACCTGGCAGGCGGCCGGTTCGCTGTTGACCGGGCTGGTGGCCAAGGAGATGGTCATTTCCAGCCTCTCGCAGCTCTACCTCGGCCCGGAGACAACGGCCGCGGATGAGGCCCCGGTCGGCTGGGGGGAGGTCGTCGTCGGTTTCGGGCAGGCCACGGTGCGGGCCGGCCACCAGCTGCTGGACACGCTGACGCCGGGTGTCCGGCTTTTCCCGACTGCGGTCGAAGCGCAGGATGTCGCCCTTAGTCGGCGTTTGCCTGCGGTCTTCTCGCCGGCGGCGGCCCTGGCCTTTTTGGTCTTCGTGTTGACCTATGTGCCCTGCGTCGCTACCATCGCTGCCCTGGCCCACGAGTTCGGCTGGCGGTGGGCGGGCCTGACCGTGGCCTTACAGATGACGTTGCCCTGGGTCCTGGCCGTCATCGTCTTCCAGATCGGGCGATGGGTGTGGTGAGGAGAGGAGGTTGGGGGAGCTTAGGGGAGCTTAGGGGAGCTGGGAGGAGCTTTCTCCGTTCGTCTCCGCCCTCGGCCGCAATCCGGGACGATGGACGATGGACGATGGATGTCGTCTTTCGTCATTCGTCCTTCGTCTCCGCCCTCGGTCGAAATTCGGGACGATGGACGATGGCCGATGGCCGTCGTCCTCCGTCATTCGTCCTTCGTCTCCGCCCTCGGCCGCAATCCGGGACGATGGCCGATGGCCGATGGCCGTCGTCCTCCGTCATTCGTCCTTCGTCCCGAAATCGCCCGAAATCCGGAACGGGGGCCAAACGCGCAAGCCGAAAAGCCTCCGTCCTCCGTCATTCGTCCTTCGTCTTGAAATCGGCCCCAATCGGGGACGGAGGCCAAACGACGCAAGACGATCCCAGTAACCAGTAACCAGTTACCAGTAACCAGTTACCCACTTACCCCCACCACCTTGGCCGCCGGTCGGGTCTGGCGGTATCATTCGATGCCTGCTCGACGTCCCTTTCTTCATCTCCTGCGGAGGACCTTCCTTGACCACGTCTTGTCCCTTTCGTTCACGACCGCACTGGCGCCGTCGTTTCGGTCTCATCCTCGTTGGCCTGTTGCCACTTCTGTGGCTGGTGATCGGCGCACCGGGCCAGGCGGCGGGCGGGCAAGCTCGCGCCACCCCTACCCCGGTCATGCGGTGGTTGTCCCCGCGCGAGATCGAACGCCGGGTGGCAGGACCCACGCCCACCCCGCGGCCGCTGATGCCGGAGGAACTGCGGGGCAAAATCCTCTTCCTCTCGCCCGTCCTCGACCGCCGCGGGGTCTTCGTCCTGGACCCGGCCACCGGCGCCATCGGGCAGCTCACCGACACCTGGCCCCACGCCTGCGCCGAACGCCGGGACTATTTTTCGGCGAACCGCCAGTACGAGGCCGTTGTCAGACGGGTCAAAGGCCAGCTGCAAATCCGCTACTACGACCATGCCTTCGCCGTCGAAAAACCGCTGACCCGCTTCGGCTTCTTCGAAGACGACCGGCAGACCTTTGGTCATGCCTGGGACCCGGCCTGGTCGCCGGTGGATGACGTGGTGGCCCTCGTCGCAACCGAAGACGGCGACGAGGAGATTTTCCTCGTCCGCAAGGACGAATGGCCCCCGCGCCAGCTGACCGATGAACCGACGGGCTGGGCCTGGGACGTGCAGCCAAGCTGGTCGCCCGACGGCCGGCAGATCGTCTTCATGTCCAACCGCACCGGCCATCGCCAACTTTGGCTGATGAACGCCGACGGCAGCGACCCACGGCCCATCACCGATCCCGCCCTGGAGGCCCGCGACCCGGTCTGGGTGAAATACACCGGCGCCGACGGCTGCCCGTGATCGTGGCCTGTTCCCGTCTTTCGGCTTCCGTCCCAGGTTGAGGCTGATTGCTGGACGAAAGACGAATGACGGAGGTTTTTCGTCTTCTGTCCTTCGTCTCCATCTGGGGCCAATGACCGGGACGTGATACACTTATCCAGGATGTCGAAGCACAAGAGGTATCCTATGCCCCGCGTGGTCAAAGCTGCTGCCGGCACCCAACGTCACTGCAAAAACTGGCTGATCGAGGCCGCCTACCGCATGTTGCAGAACAATCTCGACCCGCAGGTGGCCTTCGATCCCGACAACCTGATCGTGTACGGCGGCCGCGGCAAGGCCGCCCGCAACTGGGAAGCCTTTGAGGCCATCCTGGAGACGCTGCGTAACCTGGAACCCGACGAAACGCTGCTCGTGCAATCGGGCAAACCCGTGGCCGTCTTCCGCACCCATGAGGACGCGCCGCGGGTGTTGTTGGCCAACTCGAACATCGTGCCGGCCTGGGCCACCCAGGAGAACTTCGACAAATGGGAGCGCCAGGGCCTCATCATGTTCGGCCAGATGACGGCCGGCAGCTGGATTTACATCGGCACCCAGGGCATCCTCCAGGGTACCTACGAGACCCTGGCCGCGCTGGCCCAACAGCACGGCTGGAGCAGCCTCAAAGGCAAGTTCGTCGTCACCTCCGGCCTGGGCGAGATGGGCGGCGCTCAACCCCTGGCCGTGACCATGAACGAGGGCGTGGGCCTGTTCGTCGAGGTGGATCGCTGGCGGGCCGAGCGGCGTCTGAGCCTCCGCCAGATTGACCGCATCACCGACAACCTGGAAGAGGCCATGACCTGGGTGGAAGAAGCCCTGGCCGCGCAACAACCCCTCTCGGTCGGATTGATCGGCAATGCCGCCGAGGTGTTGCCCGAACTCGTCAAGCGGGGCGTTGTGCCCGATGTCGTCACCGACCAGACCTCGGCCCACGATCCCCTCTACGGCTACATCCCGGCGGGTCTGAGCGTGGAGGCCGCGGCCGAGTTGCGACAAAAGGACCCGGCCGAGTACCTGCGCCGGTCTTACGATTCCATGACCCGGCATGTCCAGGCCATGCTCGATTGGCAGGCCAAGGGCGCGGTGGTTTTCGATTACGGCAACAACCTGCGCCAACGCGCCTACGAAAACGGCCTCAAGGAAGCCTTCAGCTATCCCGGTTTCGTCCAGGCCTATATCCGACCCCTCTTCTGCCGGGGCAAGGGGCCGTTCCGCTGGGTGGCCCTCTCCGGCGATCCTCAGGACATCTATACCACCGACGAGGCCGTGCTCGAGCTCTTCCCCGAGGACGAGCATCTGGCCCGCTGGATCCGCATGGCCCAAAAGCACGTCGCCTTCCAGGGCTTGCCGGCGCGCATCTGCTGGCTGGGCTACGGCGAACGGGCGCAGGCCGGCCTGCGGTTCAACGAGCTGGTGGCGAGCGGCCGGGTCAAGGCGCCCCTCGTCATCGGCCGCGACCATCTCGATAGCGGTTCCGTGGCCAGCCCCAACCGTGAGACCGAGGGCATGAAGGATGGCTCCGATGCCATCGCTGACTGGCCCTTGCTCAACGCCCTGATCAACGCCGTGGGCGGCGCCACCTGGGTCAGCATCCACCACGGCGGCGGCGTGGGCATCGGCTACAGCATCCACGCCGGTCAGGTCATCGTGGCCGACGGCACCCCGGCTGCCGCGCGACGGCTGGAGCGGGTGCTCACTACCGATCCGGGCCTGGGTGTGGTGCGCCATGCCGACGCCGGCTACGAAGAGGCCATCGCCTTTGCCCGCGCCCACGGCATCAAGATACCCATGCTGCGCTGAGCCTACAACGCCAGCAGCAGGTACGGCTCTTCGATGAGATTTTTGATGTCCTGGAGGAAGCGGGCTGCGGGCGCGCCATCCACCAGACGATGGTCGAAGACCAGGCTCAGGGTCAGCATCTGCCGCACGACGATCTGGCCATCGCGCACTACCGGTTTGGGGGCGATGCGGCCCACGCCCAGGATGGCCGCCTCGGGCAGGTTGATGACGGGCGTGAAGGCGTCCACCTCATACGGCCCCAAGTTGGTGATGGTGAACGTGCCGCCGGTCAGATCGTCGGGCAGCGCTTTGCCCTGACGGGCGCGTTCGACCAGGGCGCGGAACTCCTGGCCGAACTCGCGTAGGCTCTTGCGATCGGCGTTGCGGATGACCGGGACGAGCAGACCGCGCTCGGTGTCCACCGCCATCCCCAGGTTGATTGGTTCCAGCCACTCGATGGCGTCCTCGGTCAGACGGGCGTTCATGTAGGGGAAACGGCGCAAGGAAGCGGCCACGATTTTGGCCAGGAGGTCGTTGTAGCCGGGAGCAAATCCCCACTCGGCGGCCACCCTGGCCTTCAGGCGTTCCCGCAAGGCCACGAGTTCGGTGGCATCCACCTCCATGACCAGGGTCACGCGGGCGGTGGTGTGGACGCTGGCGGCCATGCGTTGGGCGATGATGCCGCGCACGCCCTTGAGGGGTACCCGACGGCTCACCTCCGGCGGAAGGGCAGCCGGGGCGGGGGGTGGCGTCTCGGCCGCAGGGGGAACGGTCGGCGCCGAGGGGATGGGAGCCACCGGGGTCGGCGGCAGGGCCTGGGCCACATCGCGACGGGTGATGAAACCGCCGGGCCCGGTGCCGGTCACCCTGGACAGATCGAGGCCGGCTTCGGCGGCCAGCCGTTGGGCGACCGGCGTGGCCCGCGGCCGTCGCGCGAGATAGGCCAGGACATCACGCTCGATGATGCGGCCACCGGGTCCGGTGCCGGTCACGGCCGTCAGCGCGACCTGCTTGCGTGCGGCCAGACGTCGGGCGCGCGGGGAGGCGAAGACGCGCGTGGGCGCGGCTGCTGCCGTTGCCACCGCGGCCGGGGCAGCAGGCTCCGGGGCCGGCGTCTCGGTCGGCGCCGAGGTGGCCTCCGCCGGCGTTGGCGCGAACACCTCGTCCTGAGCGCCGACCAGGGCCACGACCGTGTGCACCGGCACGACATCCCCCTCTTGAAATGGCCCGAAGTGGATGTAGCCATCGGTCGGCGCCTCGACGCTAAAGGCGGCTTTGTCCGTCTCGATGCTGAGCACTTCCTGCCCCTTCGTGACCCGGCTGCCGTCGGGCACCAGCCGGGGTCCCAACACGACCTCTTCCACGGTTTGCCCCAGCTTGGGGATGGTAATCGGTATGGCCATGCTTGCCTTCCTTATTCACACGCAGAGGACTTCGATCCCGGTCTGCCGCACGGCTGCGACCATGTCGGCAGGGGCATCCGTATCGGTGATGACGCGATGGACGGCCGTCAGCGGCGCGTAGGTGGCGATGCCCACCCGCCCCCACTTGGTGGCGTCCACGACGACGTTGACCTCGCGACAGCGGCCGATCAACACGGCCTTGATGGCCGCTTCATCGGGACTGACATCGGTCAGGCCCACGTCCAGATGGAGGCCGTGGGCGCCGAAAAAGCCTTTTTCGATGTTGTACCCTTCCAGCAGGCTTAGACCTTCCCGCCCGATCAGCGAGACGGTTTCGCGGCGCAGATGCCCGCCGGGCACAACCACGGCCACGTGGGGAAAGGCCATCAGTTCCTGGACGACGGCCAGGCTGTTGGTGATGACGGTGACGTGGCGATGGTGCTCCAGCCGCCGGGCAATGGCCAGGGCGGTGCTGCTCGTGTCGAGGAACACGGCATCGCCGTCGCGAATGAGGGCGGCGGCGGCCGCGCCGATGCGGTCTTTGGCCGCAACCTGCTGCTGGCTGCGATAGGCCAGCGACAGCTCGGCGGCCAGGCGGTCGCCGGGGATGGCGCCGCCGTGGGTGCGGACGATCAGGTTCTGGGCGGCCAGGGCCTGCAAATCCTGGCGGATGGTGACCTCGGAGACGCCGAACAGCTCGCTCAGGGCCGTCACGGTGACGCGGCCTTCTTCACGAACCCGTTTGAGGATTTCGTGTCGTCGTTCCGGCACGGTCATGAGCGGAGGGGCAGGCTTACGATTGGACATGAAAGATCATGAAGTTTCGATCGTTTTTGAATGGTTTCATTATATTACGACGTAGAGGAACTGTCAACTAGGGACGATGGACGATAGTCCTTTTTCGACCCGTTCTTCGTCTTGCGTCCCCCTCCCCCTCTAGAAAGTTCTAAGCCCGATTTGGCGTCGTTCGTTCCGCTACTGCGGCGTGAAGTGGGTCTGTGCCTCGTAATCGGCACCCTGATAGCGGATGGTGACATCCACCCACACGGTATAGTTCCTCTTCGCGCGGCCGATGTTGCGTGTGCAGCGGCCTATGCCCTCGGCATCTGTGACGCAGGTTTCTGTGCTCGTGGTCGAGCTATAGTGCCAGACGGTGTGCATGGTGGCCCCGGCTACCGGCGAACCTGCGATGTACAGACGCCCCAACACGGTGACCTCCGTGTTCTGACGCGGATAGCCGTCGCTCACCCAGGCGCACATCTGGGCCATGGAGTACGTGCGACACGCGACGTTGACACCGTCAGGTGGCGGTGGATTCGTCCGCGGCGTGGGGGT
>JAOADB010000196.1 GCA_026417535.1 Caldilineales bacterium | reverse complement strand
GGGGGCGCTGCTGAGGCGGCTGGCCGCCGAGCCGCTGGCGCAGGTGGAGTACGTGAGCATCGCCGACCCGGAGACGCTGGATGAGCTAGAGGGCGAGCTGCGGGGGCCGGCGCTGGCGTCGCTGGCCGTGCGCATCGGCCGGGCCCGTCTGATTGACAATCTGCTGTTGACGCCGTAAGGGCGGATTGTAAGCAAGACAACTGTAACGGGGGTAATCGGGAGTACACCGGGTAAAGCCGCGCAGGATGCCAGCCATCCTGTCGCTGCGAGGCTGCCCAACCACCGCCCTCTTCGTGCTCTCGCCGCTGGGTGGCCTTAATAGCCCTGGCGAGGTCGTGCGCCGGGCCATGTGGCTTGTAAGCACCGAAGGAGGAGAGGCCAGGGTCGTCTCCCGTCTCTGGAGTCAATTCTTTTCTTGGTCGCCGGACAACGTCTCCGTCCTTGCGTGCCGGGGTGCGACTGGGTGGCTGACGGACAGGGGGCCGATCCGCCCGATTGCCGAAATCGGCCGGAGGGCGTATCATTCCCACAATGGCTCAGGCCCATGTTCGTGATGGCTCACGAAGGCCTTGCCTTCTGTTCTTGGTCCCTGCTTTTGGCCCCAGACGGAAGACCAAGGACGAAAGACCCAAACATCGTCCTCCCCCTTTCGTCTTCGGTCTCGAGGCTCGGCCGCTAGCGCCCGAAAAGACCCCTGCGCGCTTCTTGACTCCTCATGCCCGACCTCATCCTTCACAACGCCCTGGTGTACACCCAATGGGACGACCAACCCTGGGCCGAAGCCGTCGCCGTCCGCGGGGACCGCATCCTGGCCGTCGGCCCTACGGCCGACATTCTGGCCCTGGCGGCGCCCTCCACGAGCGTGCTCGACCTCGACGGCGCCCTCGTTCTGCCCGGTTTCACCGACGCCCACATCCACTTCCATGACCTGGCCCGTCGTCGTGGCGAGGTTGACCTGGCCGGCGCCGCCGACCTGAGCGAGGTCCAGGCCCGCATTGCCGCCCATGCCGCCCGTCTGCCGGCCGATGCCTGGGTCCTGGGCCACGGCTGGAACGAGAGCACCTGGCCGGACCCGCGCTACCCCGATCGCCACGACCTCGACGCCGTTACCGAGGGTCGACCGGCCGTCTGCTGGCGCGCCGACCTTCATGCGGCCTGGGTCAATTCCGCTGCCCTGCATCTGGCCGGCATCGGCCCCGATACGCCCAATCCACCTGCCGGCGTCATTGACCGCGACGAACACGGCCAACCCACCGGCATCCTGCGCGAGCTGGCCATTGACCTGGTTCGCCGCGTCATCCCTGCTCCTGCCGAAGCCGCCTGGCTGAACAACCTCCAGGCTGTGGCCGCCGACCTCAACCGTCTGGGGCTTGTCGGTGTGCACGACCAGCGCATGAAGGACAACGCCGAAGAAGGCCGCCTGGCCCTGCGCCGTTATACCCGCTTGCGGGCCGAGGGCCGTCTCACCCTGCGCATCGCCTGCAACGTCGAGGCCGCCAACCTGCCCCACCTCGTTGCCCTGGGCCTGAGCAGCGGCTTCGGCGATGACTGGCTGCGCCTGGGCCATATCAAACTCTTTGCCGACGGCTCGTTGGGCAGCCGCACGGCCTGGATGCTGGCCCCCTATGACGGTGAACCGGCCAACACCGGCCTGGCCCTCACTCCGCCGGCTACCATGCTTGCCATCATCCAGACTGCCCATCGCCACGGCTGTGCCGTCTCCGTCCATGCCATCGGCGACCGCGCCAATCGCGAAGTCCTCGACATCTTCGCCGAGGTCCTGCCGGGTGGCAGTCCCCATCCCCCGCGTTTGCCCCATCGCATCGAACACGTCCAGACCATCCAGCCGGCCGACCTGCCTCGTCTGGCCGAACTCGGCCTGATCGCCTCGGTGCAACCCTTGCACTGCACCGACGACATCGCCCAGACCGACCGCTACTGGGGCACCCGCGGGGCCAACACCTACCCCTTCCGTTCGCTCCTCGATACCGGCGCCGTCCTCGCCTTCGGTTCCGATGCGCCAGTGGCCTCGCCCAACCCGTGGTGGGGCATCCACGCCGCGGTCACGCGGCAGCGCCGCGACGGCACCCCGCCCGGCGGCTGGTACCCAGCCCAGCGCCTGACCGTGGCCGAGGCCGTCCGCGCCTACACCCTCGGCCCGGCCCAGGCTATCGCCCAGGCCCATTGCCAGGGCCGGATCGCACCCGGCTATCTGGCCGACCTCGTCGCCGTGGACCGCAATCTCTTCACCTGTGCCCCCGCCGCCATCGCCGAGACCCAGGTCCTGCTGACCGTGGTCGGCGGACGTATCGTTTATGAACGATAGACGATGGACGATGGTAAGAGAGGGAATTGGAGAATCGGGGAATTGGCGAATCGGAGTGCTCCAGTGCCCAAGCTCCCCTAAGCTCCTACAGCTCCCCAAGCTCCTCTAAGCTCCCGCCACAGTCTCCCAAGCCCCTATGCCCCTCACCCTTTCCCTGGCCCAAATGGACATCGTGCTGGGCGATCCCCAGGCTAACCTGGAGGCCGTAGCCCCTCTGGTGGCAGAAGCCGCGCGCCGTGGTTCGCAGCTCCTCCTTCTGCCCGAACTATGGAGCACCGGCTATGTGCTCGAACGGGCCCACGAGTTGGCCGAGCCTCTCGATGGTCCTACGGCCCGGCAGCTGCGCGCCTGGGCCGCGGAGCATCGGCTGTGGATCGTCGGTTCCTTCCTCCTGCGTGACGCCGACGGCGTGGCCAACGCCGCGCCTCTTTTCGGCCCCGAAGGCCAAATCCTCGGCCCCTACCGCAAAATCCACCGCTTTGGCCCCATGGCCGAGGATCGCTGGCTCAGCGCCGGCCACATGCCGGGCCTGTTCGACCTGCCCTGGGGGCCTGACCGGTATCGCCATCTGCTACGATCTGCGCTTTCCGGAGCTGTTCCGGCTCTATGCCCTGGCTGGCGCCCGGCTCATCCTCATTCCCAGCGAATGGCCCCACCCTCGCTTGGCCCATTGGCGCACCCTGCTGCGCGCTCGCGCCATCGAGAACCAGTGCTTTGTTGCTGCCGTCAACCGAGTGGGCAGCGACCGCGCCAACACCTTTTGCGGCCATTCGGCCCTAATTGACCCCTGGGGCGAGACCGTCGTCGAGGCCGACGATGCTTCGGTGCAGCTCCTCACGGCCACCGTGGATTTCGCCCTCGTGGACGACGTGCGGCGGCGCATCCCGGCCCTGGCCGACCGCCGCCCCGAATGCTACACCCTGCCCACCGCCTGAAAGGAACTCGCCTATCCTCCATCGTCTATCGTCTATCGTCCACCGTCTGCTATACTGAGCCTCGCACCCCCCGCGTCGTTTTCGCCATGCAGGCCCTCTACCGCCGTTACCGCCCCGCCGATTTCGATAGCCTGGTCGGCCAGGAACACATCACCACGACCCTCCGCCAGGCCCTGCGCCAGGGACGGATCGGCCATGCCTATCTGTTCACCGGCCCGCGCGGCACGGGCAAGACCAGCTCGGCTCGCATTCTGGCCAAGGCCGTCAACTGTCTGGCGCCCGATGTCGCCGCACGACCCGACAACACCTGCGCCATCTGTCAGGCCATCAACGAGGGACGCCTGCTGGACTTGATCGAGATCGACGCGGCGTCCAACACGAGCGTGGACGACGTGCGCGAGCTGCGCGACCGCGTGGCCTTTGCGCCCACCGAGGCCCGTTACAAGGTCTACGTCATTGACGAAGTGCACATGCTCTCTACCTCGGCCTTCAACGCCCTGTTGAAGACCCTGGAAGAGCCGCCGCCCCACGTCATCTTCATCCTGGCCACCACCGAACCCCACAAAATCCCGGCCACCATCATCTCCCGTTGCCAGCGCTACGACTTCCATCGCCTCAGCACCCGCCTCATTGCCGACCATCTGGCCGTCATCGCGGCCCGCGAGGGGCTTACCGTCACGCCCGAAGCCCTGGCCATCATCGCCCGCAGCGCCACCGGCTCCATGCGGGACGCCATCAGCCTTCTCGACCAGATCACGGCCTATGGCCATCGGGAGATTGACGCCGAACTCGTGCGGAACGTGTTGGGGATGGTCTCCGGCGAAGCCGTGAGCCGGCTGGCCGGGGCCATCGCCGACGGCGATCCGGCCCGCCTGTTGGTGCTCTTGCACGAGCTGATCGCCCAAGGTGTGGACCTGGCCCAGCTGGTGAATCAGCTGATCGAGCACCTCCGGCATTTGCTCCTGCTCAATGTCGGCCGTGATCCGGGCCTGCTCGACCTGCCCGATGCCGTGATGGAGGACCTGCAGAACCAGGCCCGGCGTTTTCAGGCGCCGCAGCTGCTCCATGCCATCCGTGCCCTCAACGAGGCCGGGCTGGCCCTGAAGACGCCGCTGGCCGGCTACCTGCCCGTCGAGCTGGCCTTGCTCGACGCCGTCGGCCTGGGCGCCGTTCCCCTGCCGGCCGCGGCGGCCCCTGTCTCGGCCCCGGCGGTCCAACCCACCCCTACGCCGGCGACGCCATCGGCTCCGGCTCCGGCTGCCCAACCGGCTTCCCGGCCGGCCTCTCCCCCACCTCCCGCCGCCAGGCCCGCCCCGGCCGAACCGCCGCGAACGGCGCCGGCCGAACTCGGCTCGTTGTGGGGTCAGATCATCACCGCCATGCGCCCCCATAGCGCGCGGCTGCAGGCCGTCTTGCGTTCGGGCACCCCGGTCGCCCTGAACGACGATACCCTGGTCATCGGCTTCCAGTACGACTTCCATCGCGAGCAAATCCAGGGCGCCATAGACTTGGTCGCGCGCGTTGCTGCGACCGTTTTGGGCCGGCCTGTGAGTGTGCAACTCGTTGACCTCAAGCGCGAGGCCGCTCCACCAGCGGCTCCCCGCCCCGAGCCGAAGTCCACCTCTCGGTCGGCCCCACCCCCTTCTTCCTCCGCTTCGTCCGCCAGCGAGGACCCCTTGCTCAGGACGGCTCGCGAACTCGGTGCCACCGTCACCCGCCTTTCGCCGCGGGATACCGACCCATCTACCTGACCATCAGCCCTATGCCCAAGAAACGACATGCGCCACGCGGCTATCGTCCACCCGGCAGCGGCGGCGGTAGCAACCCCATGCTTTCCCAGATTCAGCAGCTCCAACAGGCCATGGCCGCCGCGCAGAGCGCCCTGGCCGAACTCACGGTCGAGGCCACGGCCGGCGGCGGCATGGTCACCGTCGTCGCCAACGGCCAGCAGGAAATCCTCGCCATCACCATCCGACCCGAAGTCGTGGACCCGGATGAGGTCGAGATGCTCCAGGACCTCATCCTGGCCGCCGTCAACCAGGCGTTGGAGAAATCGCGCGCCCTGGCCGGTGAACAGCTCGGTGGCCTCACCCAAGGCCTGAACTTGCCCGCCGGTTTCCCCGGTCTGTTCTGAGCCGTCATGCCGACCATCATCGCCGAACCCGTACGGCGACTCATCGAGGCCTTCCAACGGCTTCCCGGCATCGGTCCGAAAACGGCCTCGCGGCTGGCTTTCTATCTGCTGCGGGCGCCGGCGAGCGAGGTTCAGGAACTGGCGGCGGCCATCGCCGAGTTGCGCACACACATCGTCTATTGCCGCCGCTGTCAGAACTTGGCCGATAGCGACCCCTGCGCCATCTGCAGCGACCCAAGCCGGGAGCAGCAGCTCGTTTGCGTGGTCGAGGAACCCTTGGATGTCGTCGCCATCGAGCGCACGGGCGTTTTTCGCGGGCTCTATCACGTCCTGCACGGCGTGATCAACCCGGTGGCGGGCATCGGGCCTGAGGATCTGCGCATTGGCGCCTTGCTGGATCGGCTGGAGCGCGAAACCATCGCCGAGGGGCTCATCGCCACGAACCCGACCATGGAAGGCGAGGCAACGGCGCTCTACCTGGCGCGGCTGTTGCGCCCGCGCGGGGTGCGCGTCACCCGTCTGGCGCGGGGGCTTCCCGTGGGCGGGGATCTCGAGTACGCCGACGAGATCACCCTCAGCCGGGCGCTGGAAGGGCGCCGGGATTTGTGATCAGAAGTTTTAAGAAAACGGGCCGAAAAGGGTATTGACAGCGATTCGAAGCTGTGCTATAGTCGCCGATGTTGTCCCGCACACACAGCCTTCACAATCAAAAAACATCCGGAACGTCGTCCGGCGGTGGCCCCGACGGACGCCAAAATACCGGTGATTAAGACTTGACAACGTCGGCATCCAATGCTAGACTAGACTTGTCAAGCACTAAGGTCTCGTTGCCAGGGACCTTAACAAGTAGAAGGCACAGGACAGAGGGAAACGGGTCTTTGTAAGGCCAGACCGTCGGCATGGCAACCTGTCGGCGGTTTTGTTTCCCTGCCGATCCGACTGGCTTGATGATGGTCGCAAGGCCATCGCGCCGGGAGCAAGCACTTTAACAATTGAAGAGTGATAGGAAAGCCCACGATGTCAGGGCCCCGACCTGCTCAAGGTCGAGTTGATTCTCCTTTGGAGAGTTTGATCCTGGCTCAGGATGAACGTTGGCGGCGTGCCTAACACATGCAAGTCGAACGGATCCGTTTCTTCGGAAGCGGGTCAGTGGCAAACGGGTGAGTAACACGTAGGTGACCTGCCCCAAAGTGGGGGATAACGACTGGAAACGGTCGCTAATACCGCATGGGCTCGGCGATTCGGTTCGTCGAGCAAAGCCGAAAGGCGCTTTGGGAGGGGCCTGCGGCGGATTAGGTAGTTGGTAGGGTAACGGCCTACCAAGCCGATGATCCGTAGGGGGCGTGAGAGCGCGGCCCCCCACACCTGTCTCTTATACACATCT
>JAOADB010000195.1 GCA_026417535.1 Caldilineales bacterium | reverse complement strand
CAAGCGATCCGGCCACCTGAAACCCGGACACGGGGCGGTGAATTTCCGCTCTGCTTTGTTTCCGTGACACGAGAAGGTCCAATGCAACTGGAAGACTACTTCGATTTTCTGGCGCCCGATGACATCCGCATCAAGGGCACACGGATCGGCATCGAAACCATCCTGACCGACTATCTGGAGCTCGGGCTGTTCGCCGAGCAGATCGCTGCGCGCTACCCGTCCCTTTCGGTCGAACAGGTGTATGCCACGCTGATCTATTACTGGCGCAACCGCGCCCAGATGGACGCTTATCTGCGTCGGGTAGATCAGGAGCTCGAACACCAGCGCCGGCAACAAGATCAACAACCGACGCCGGCGGTGCAACGGTTGCGTGAACTGGCGCGCCAGCGAGACGCGCAGCGCGACCTGGTGGCGCCGGCCGTATGAGTCCGCTCTGCCTCTTGTTCGACGAGAATGTCCCCTCGTTTATTCAGGCGCAGCTGGCGCGGCTGGAACCCGGTTTGCGTATGTATCGGGTCGGCGATGATCCTGCGCCGGCCACGGGAACGCCTGATGCTGCCATCTTGCTCTGGATTGAAGCTCACGGCTGCATGCTGGTCACCAACAATCGCGCCTCGATGCCGAGCCATCTCGCCGATCGCCTGGCCCTCGGCCACCATGTGCCGGGCATCATTCAGCTGCCGCAACGCATGAACGTTCGCGTCATCCTCGACGACTTGCGGCTTATCTGTGCAGCAGCCCGACCGGATGAGTTCCTGGATCAGATCGTATAGCTGCCGTTATAGTGGGGCACAAGCAAAGCAAGGACGCCTTTCCACGAGCGGTATTCCGCAGGAGTTGCGCTACAGGAGATCCCATGGTCACCTTCTTCCACCGCAATCTGCCCCACTACCACCTGCCGGACGCCACCTGCTTCGTCACCATCCGGCTGGCGGGCCGCCTGCCCGTGGCCGTTGCCATGCGCCTGCAGGAGGAATACAAGGCGGAGCTGCGCGGCCTGGCGCAGCAGTTCGGCGGCGACGCGCGGCGCGAGACGCGCTACGGGGCTCAAAGGCGCCACTTCGGCCGCATGGACGCGCTGCTCGACCAGGCCCGCCACGGCCCGCGCTGGCTGGCCCGGCCCGAATGCGCCGCCATCGCGGGCGTAGGGTACATCGTCAACAACCCGGTCAAGGCCAGGCGAGTGGACGACTGACAGGCCTGGCCGTACACGTACGTCAACCCGGAGTTGTAACGCAACGTCTCCCGAGTTGGCTACGGGACACCACTCCAACAAAAAGGCCGCGCCCGGCCGGGCGCGGCCCAATCCATCCCGGATGCCATCCGGTTACTCTTCCTCTTCCTCCTTGCGCTCGCGCTGGGCCGCGGCGATGATCCCCTGGGCCAGGTGGTGCGGCACCGGCTCGTAGCGCAGGAACTCGATGCTGTAGATGCCGCGTCCCTGCGTCAGCGAGCGCAGGTCGCTGGCGTAGCGCAGGATCTCGGCGTAAGGCACCTCCGCCGTGATCACGCTCTTGCCGCGGATGGTCTCCATGCCCAGGACGCGGGCGCGCCGCGTGTTCAGGTCGCCCAGGATGTCACCCATGTAGACCTCGGGCACGGTGATCTCGATTTTGTAGATCGGCTCCAGGAAAATCGGCCCGGCCTCCAAAAACGCCTTCTTGAAGGCCTCGCGACCGGCGATCTGGAAGGCGATGTCCTTCGAGTCCACCGGGTGCTCTTTGCCGTCGTACACGGCCACGGCCACATCCACCACCGGATACCCCGCCAGGGGGCCGCTTTCCATCACCTGACGGATGCCCTTTTCGATGGAGGGCATGAAACTGGAGGAGATGGCGCCGCCGAAGACCTCCCAAGTGTAGACGAGACCGCTGCCCGCGCGGCAAGGGCTCGACCCGCAAAAAGACCTCACCGAATTGACCGGCGCCGCCGGTCTGTTTCTTGTGCCGATGCATGGCCGAAGCCGTGCGCGAGACCGTCTCGCGGTAGCTCACCTTGGGCGTCGAGGTCTCCACGTTCACCCCGAACTTGTTCTTCAGGCGGTTGACGGCGATGGTGATGTGGACATCGCCCATGCCCGAAAGGATGATCTGACGGGTGCTGGGGTCGTTTTGCCAGCGCAGGGGGGGGTCCTCCTCTACCAGGCGGTTGAGCGCGCCGCTGATCTTGGCGCTATCGGCCTGGGTGACGGGGCTGACGGCCACGCCGAACAGGGGGTTGGGGAAGACGGGCGGGGGCAGGATGATGCCGGAACCGCGTTCGGCCAGGGTGTCGCCCGTGGCCGTGGCGCTCAGCTTGGCCACGGCCGCGATATCGCCGGGCATGACGGCTTCCACCGGCAGCTGTTCCCGGCCGCGTAGACTGAAGACCTGGGCCATGCGCTCGTCCACGCCTTTTTGCATGTTGTGCAGGCGGACATCGCCTTGCAAACTGCCGCTAAACAGGCGAAAGACCGTGATCCGGCCGACAAAGGGGTCGGCAATCGTCTTGAAGACGAGGGCGGCCGCGGGTTCGCCCACCGTGCCCTGCAGCTCGATAGCCGCGCCGTTGCGTTGGGCCGGGTAGGGACCGGCCGCAGCCGGCGACGGCACCAGAGCCAGCATGGTGTTGAGCACGGCTCGGATGCCGATCATTTGGGTGGAGGCCGCGCACAGGACCGGTACCACGCTGCCGCTGCGGATGGCCGCCGAAAGGCCGGAGGCGATCTCGGCCGGGCTGAGGGTCTCGCCTTCCAGGTACTTCATGAGCAGCTCATCGCTGCTCTCGGCAGCGGCTTCGACCAGGGCCAGCTGCGCCTTCTCCAGCTCGGCGGCCAGGTCGGCCGGCACCGGGGCCTCCTTGCCGTCCCTGCCCAGATAGGCCTTGCCCTCCAACACCGAGACGACACCCTGAAAGGCGGATTGGGCGCCGATGGGCAGGAACAGGGGCACGAAATGGCCCGGAAACGCCTCGCGCACCGAGGCCAGAGCCGTCTCATAGGCGGCGTTTTCCCGGTCCATCTTGTTGATGAGCACGAATCGGGGCTTGTGCGCCTGATCGAGGTATTGCCAGGCCAGCTCGGTGCCGACCTCGACCCCGGCCACGGCATCAATCACGACCAGACCGGCTTCGACCACGCGCAGGGCGGAGATGACCTCGCCCACGAAGTCGGGATAGCCGGGCGTGTCGAGGATGTTCAGCTTGTGGCCCTGCCATTCGCAGGGGATCAGGCTGGTGCTGATAGACTGCTTGCGTTTGATTTCGTCTTCGTCCCAATCGGAGACGGTCGTGCCGTCTTCGACCCGCCCCAGACGATTCGTCGCGCCGGTAGCATGAAGCAGCGCCTCGGCCAAAGAGGTTTTGCCGGCGCTGCTGTGGCCCAAAAGGGCGATGTTGCGAATGTTGTCGCTCGAATAGACCTTCATCCGTCCTCCGGAGAGCAGTAAAGGGCTAAAAAAGACCGCCGACCCCGGCATCCTGCGCCAGGTTATGGCGGCCAAGCAGCCCATTGTAGCCGGAACGTAGGGAATCTGTCAACGCAGAGAGAGCGAAAAGGGTGGGGGATGCGGCGTTTGGCGCGGCATCGCCGACACGGATTCGCCTTCATCCCGCCTTGTGTTACAATGCCACAGACGACGCACCCCGTCTCTGTCAAACCCCGGCCCTCCCAACTCGCAAAGAAGCATCTCCTGTGTTCACCCGTTTCCTTTCCCCAACGACGCCGACGACGAGGCCGCGCCGACAGGCGTGGTTCTGGTTGACGATAACCGTGCTCGTGTTCCTGATGGCCGTTCCGGTGGCGAGCGGCTACGCCCAAACCCGTTCCTTCTATTGGGATCGCTTCGATGTGGACATCACGGTCAACCGGGACGGCTCCTTCGACGTGGTCGAGACGCAGACCATCGTCTTCGTCGGCGGCCCTTTCCGTTTCGGTTTCCGCGGGATTGACAGCCGCCTGACCGAAGGGATCACCGCTATCACCGTGGCCGACGACGACGGCGAGTACACGCCCGGCTTTGGCGAGGAGCCGCGCACTTTCACCGTCACCCAGGACGGGCAGGAGACCCTCATCAACTGGTACTTCGCGCCGCTGGCCGACGAGACCCGCACCTTCGTCATCCGCTACCGTGTCCTGGGTGGGTTGCGCTATTACGAGACGGGCGACCAACTTTGGTGGAAGGCGGTCTATGCCGACCGTCCCTATCCGGTCAATGCCAGCACCGTGACCGTGCGCGTGCCCGCGCCCGCCACCATTCAGAAGCTCGATACCTACTTCACCCCAGCGGCAATCGAGCAGCTCGACCCGCAAACGGCTCGCTTTGTGGCCAGCGAACGCATCCCGCCGAACCAGGAGTTCGAGGTTCGGGTCGAGTTCACGCCGGGGGTGGTGGCCGGCGCGCCGGCGGCCTGGCAGGCCGCCGAGGACGCACGCGCGGCCCAGCTCGAAGCCCAGGCCGAGTACGACCGCCGCTGGCGGCCGCTGGCCAACCTGCTCGTCGGCAGCTTCGCCCTGATGCTCTTCATCCTGGCGCCGGTGGGGCTCTATCTCCTCTGGTACCTGCGGGGCCGCGATGTGCCGGCGACCTTCGTGGCCGAGTACCTCCCGGAACCCCCGTCCGATATGCCGCCGGGCCTGGTGGGTACCCTCATGGACGAACGCGCCGACATGGAGGACATCCTGGCCACGCTGATTGACCTGGCCCGTCGCGGCTATGTCCGCATCGAAGAGCGGATCGAGACCGGCGCTTTTGGCCTGAAATCTACCGATTTTATCTATACGTTACAAAAAGAACCGGATGAATCGTTGCGTGAATACGAACGATTGTTGCTCAAATCGCTTTTCGGAGAACAAAAAGAGCGAAACCTATCCGATTTGAAGCAGAAATTCTACGTTCATTTGCCCAAAATTCAACAGGCGCTCTATCAGGAGGTGGCGAGAGCCGGCCTGTTCGAACGCAACCCGGAGCAGGTGCGCAATCGCTGGAGCCTGTACGCCGTGTTGGCCCTGATCCTGGCCTTCGTGTTCAGTTGCGGGGCCATCATGGTGTTGGTCAACTACAGCGATTGGAGCATCCTGGTACCTTGCGGTCCGGCGCTTTTCGTGGCCGGTTTGATGTTCCTGGCGCGCTTTATGCCGCGGCGCACCGCGGCCGGCGCCGAGGAGTACGCCCGCTGGCGAGCGTTTCGCACCTATCTGCAAAAAATCGAGAAATACACCGATTTGACCCGCGCTACGGAACTGTTCGAGCGTTACCTGCCCTACGCGATTGCCTTCGGCCTCGAAAAGGACTACATTCGCAAGTGGGCGCAGGTGCCCACGGCGCCGTCGCCGCCCTGGTACGTGCCCTATCCCCGTCCCTATTACGACACCTACGGCGGGCCTCGACTCGGCCCGCGCGCGCCGGCGCAGCCGGCCGCAGCCCCCCAACCGGTCGAACGCGGCGGCCCCGGTGGCCTCGGCGAGGCCAGCAAGGGCATGGCCGCCAGCCTGGCCGGGATGAGTTCCGGTCTCAGCACCATGCTCAGCAGCGCCGCCAACACCCTCAGCAGCCGGCCGGCCCCTCAGGGCGGTGGCTGGACGCCGTCCGGCGGCAGGGGAGGCGGCTGGTCAGGCGGCGGCAGCTTTGGCGGCGGGGGTGGTGGCGGCGGCCGCGGCGGTTTTGGGTGATCGTTTCGCGTTTCTCTCACAGGATTGGCCCATGATTACAGGACGCATCCCCGGTTTGATTCTCCTCGGTGTGGCTGTTGCCATCCTGCTCGTGACGATGGCATGGCTGGCGGCGGCCGGCGCCACCGAAAGCACGGCCACCTTGGGCGGACAGGTGCTCGGTTTCGCCCTGGTCTTCATCTTCATCTTTCTGCCTTTGGCGGCCATCGGCGTCTATCTGCTGGTGCGGGGGCGGGGAGAAGAAGCGGCCATGGCCCAAGCGCGCAAGGAACGCCGTTTGCTCAACATGGTGCTGACCCAGGGCAAAGTCCGCTTCGACGAAGCGGCCATCGAGCTGCGTCTGAACCGGCGCGAGATCGAGGAGATGGTGCGCGACCTGGTGGGCAAGCAGCTCTTCACCGGCGCCGTCAACTGGGAAACGGGCATCCTCTACTCAAAAGAGGCCGCCCAACTGAAGGCCGACCGCAAGTGTCCCAACTGCGGCGGCGAGCTCGAGCTGGCCGGCAAGGGCGTCATCCGCTGTCCCTACTGCGGCTCGGAAGTCTTTCTCCATCTCGCCTGACATTCATCCGGAGGTTTTGCCATGTCCCTCACCGACCACGCCCGGGCCGGTCTCAGCGCCGCTGGGGGGTTGCTCGACCGTTTGCCCGTCATCGGCGATTATCGCAGCAAAGAGAAACGCCGCGAGGCCGACCGCCGCCTGCGCGAGGCCATCGCCCGCCAGCTGGAGGCATCGCGACGACGGCTGACCGCCCTGCAACGGGAGCTGGTGACGCGCGGGCGGCTGCGCAGTCTGCCCGACCTGGAACGGGCTGTCGGCCGTTTGCAACTGCTCATTGACCGTATCAAGACGGCGGCCTCGGGCTACGCGCCGTTTTTCGACCTGGAGCGGGTGCGCGAACCGGAACTCGAACGGCTCATCGCCTTCGACGAGGCCATTGCCCGCCGGGTGCCCGGCATCAATGCCCACATCGAGGCCGTCAACGAGGCCATCCGCACGGGCGAGGGCTTTGAGCAAGCCCTGGCCGCGCTCCTCGCCGACCTCCAGGCCCTCAACGAGGAGCTCGACCGCCGCGAAGAAGCCATCAGCGCCGTCCTGACCGCTCCCTCCCCCGACGAACCGGCGGCCTGAAACCGTCCTCTTTCGCTCTTTCCTTCAGGAGATAACCCATGGCTCGCATCTTTGACATCATCCAGGCTGTC
>JAOADB010000194.1 GCA_026417535.1 Caldilineales bacterium | reverse complement strand
CGCTTGGGCAGCCTGTCCCATACGGCGACGGCGCTCGTCATCGGACAGCAGCGTCCGCAAGGCCGCGGCCAGAGCGGCCGGGTCGCAAGGCGGAACGACCAGACCGGTCTCGCCGTGCCGATTGAGCCAGGACGTGCCCGTGCCCAACTCGGTGGAAATGACGGCCACGCCGGCAGCCATGGCCTCCAACAGGGCGATGCCGTAGGCTTCGCTGCGCCGATTGGAGGGCAGGACGAACACATCCGCCGCCTGGTAGAGACCTGGCAGGTCGGCGTCGGCCACATCGCCCAGGAAGTGCACCCGCGGCGCCACGCCGAGCGCCTGCGCCTGCGCTCGCAGCGCTGGCGCTTCGGGGCCTTCGCCGGCGATGAGCAGGGTCGCCGGCACGTCCACCATCGCCGCGATCAGGTCGTTCAGGCCCTTGTAGTAGCGCAGACGCCCCACGAACAACAGCAACGGCCCCGGATAGCGCGCCCGCCAGCGGGCCGCTTCGTCCGGGCGGGGCGTGGCAAAACGCTCGAACGGGATGCCGATGGGCACAATCGTGCACTTGGCAGCCAAAGACCGCAGATAGGGCGAGCTGTCGCGATAGGCCGGGCTGCTCACGAGGATGCGGTCGGCCCGGACCAGCACCCGCCGCAACACCGGCGCGTAGAAACGCAAAATCCCGGCCTGGCGCACGACATCGCTGTGATAGGTAATGACGGTGGGCCGGCCACGACCGCGCAGGAGCTGGCCGATCTCGCCGACGGGGTAGGGAAAGTGGAGATGGGTGATGTCGGGCCGTTGGCGGCCGATGTGCCCGATCAGCGCCGGACTGAGAGGGGTGGAGGCAACCGTAGCCAGCCGGGCCGCCCGGATCACGCGCACCCCTTCCTCGACCCGCACGGTCGTGCGCGCACCTTCGGGATTCGTCACCAACACGGTGACCTCATGGCCGCGTGCGGCCTGGGCCTGGGCCAGCTGCCGCAGGTTGTTCTCGATACCGCCGAGGACCGGATGGTAGTCCTTGTAGACGTGCAGAATCCGCATGTCCAGTTACCGCCAACCGTTCGTTTCCCACCCCAGGCCGAGCAACGCCAAAGTCGGCCGCGGTTCCGTCAGGCCATCGCCCACGGCCACCGTGGCCGGCCACAGGTCAGACGTAACCTCGGCCGCCGTGCCCGCGGCCGCGCCTTTCACGCCGATAAAGGCATGCGCCCGTCGCAGATGACCGCGAATATCGCCGACGACACCTAGGCGGCGCAAGGCCTGGACGGCATCCTCGCCCAGATTGAGGGCGGCGGCATCGCGCACGGCCCCGGCCACGATGACCCCGTCGGGCAAGGCCTCGATCCAGGCCGTCAGGGCCGCGCTCGGTCCGCTTACGAAGGGGTCATGGGTATCGAAATGGGCCGCAGCCAGGACGGCGCCATCGGTCGGGGCGATGGCCACCAGGTTGTAGCCGCGACGGTTGGGGCTGTAATCCACTCCGTTGACGAACACATGCCCGAAATCGCCGATGTCCTTGCCGGCGCTGCGCACCGTGACATGCACCGGGCTGGTGACGCCGGTAGCGCCGATGCTCCGCCCACCCCGACGCAACGTCGCCGGGTCGAAAGCGCGCGTCGCAGCGAGCACCAGGCGATGGGGAAAGCCATCCGCCGAGGCCGGCACGGGCACGAGCACCTCGTGCTCGCCGAGAGGCAGGACATGGCGGGCGATCTCGCGGCCATCCAGCACCAGACGCAGGGTCTGCTCACGGGGCACGTACAGGCGTAGGCGGAAGGTGGCCGACCGGCTCAGACCCGGCAGGAGCAGATGCGCCTGAGGTCGCGTGGCCCAAACCAGGCTTTCGCCGTCGGCCACGGGCACCCCCCAGCCCTGGGCCAGATAGCCGCGCAGTTCGGGATCGGCGGCGGCGATGGCGGCCGTGGCGCGTTCGGGCGGCAGGCGCACCTCGTAGCGGACGATATCGCCCTGTTCCTCGACCGGAGTGATGGGCAACAGGGTGGCGAGATGGTCGGGAAAGGTCGCCGGCACCCGCTCGCGATGGACGAGCACGGTGTGAACGTTGAGGAAGCGCAACAGGTCGGGCGCCAGGGCCTGCGCCCGTTCCCAGTCGGCCGCCGTCACAGGACGGTCGTCTTGCAGGGCGGCCAGGACGCCGAGGACGGGATTTTCCAAAAAGTACTGAAACTTGTGCTCCGGGTTGCGGCTCGTGTTGCCGCTGAGCAGGGGCCGGCCGTGATAGGTCTGATACCACTGGATGAACATGATGATGACATCGGACTTGCCGAAGACGTTGAAGCCGTTGCGCCAGCCCAGGGGCAAATCGAGCAGCGCACCGGGCCGCGGATCGGCCAGGACGGCCCGATAGGCCGGGGGCAGCCGCAAGTCCGAGAGGGGCAGAGGAATGGAGAGGTGCTCGAACAGGAGCAACCCGGCGAGCAGGACGGTCACGGCGCCGCGACGACCGCTGCGCACCCGGCCCAACGCCACGGCCGCGCCCACGGCCACGAGCACGGCCAGGCCCAGGAGGATGAGGACGCTGTAGCGGCTGGGGTAGCGGTTGGCCTGGAAAAAGGGGATCTTGAGCAGCAACGGGAACAGACCGGGGATGCCCGTGTCGTAGCCGTTCCAACGCAGGCGAGGGCCTAGCGCCGCCAACAGGAAAAAGACGCTCAGTCCGGCGATCAGCCATAGCTCCCGGCGGTTTCGCCGTCGCCACAGCCCCACCGCGGCCAGCGCCACGGCGGTATAGCCCAGGAACAGGTGTTGGCCCTTGTTGACCTGGAATTGGGAACGGTCGGGACGGATGGCCGAATCGTCGGCGATGCGGCGGATGATTCCCCCGAAGAGGGGATGGAGCTGGGTGGGGAAGAAGAAACCCACCAGGTCGGCGGAGAAAATCTCGGCGAAGCCGCTGCCCTCGACCAGGAAATCGCCTTCCGCAGCCAAATCGGGCGCCATGGCCCGAAGGTAGGGCGCCAAGCCGAGGAGGAAGAGGAGCGCCGCCATCACTGCCGCCGTCAGCAGGCGCCGGGCCGGGGCCGCCAACGCCGCCGCCCACGGCCGGAACCGGGCCATCGCCCGGCCGGCCACGGCCGCCCCTATGACCACGCCGACGGTCAGGGCGATGAGCAGCACGGCAAAGCTGCCGTAGGTCAGCTCGGCCCAGGTCTGGAAACACAAAAACAGGCCCAACAGCACGCCATCGCGCGGGCGCCACGGCCCGCGCGCCGCCCGCACCAGATACAAGGCCACGAACGGCAGCCACTGCGACGAGGCGATGTTGAACTGACCCAGGGCCGCGTAGAACAGCTTGGCCGAGGCAAAGGCATAGAGCAAACCCGCCAACAGCGCCGCCGCCCGCAACCGACGTCGATCGGCCTCGCCGCCGGGACGTTCCATCCCGACCAGGAGGCTCAGGGCCAGCAGATAGGCGCCCAAACCGCCGACCACAAAACTGCCGAGCAGGAGCAGGTTTGAAGCCAGGATGACCGACCCGGCCAGCTGCAAGGGGATGCTCAGCGCGGCGTTGAGCAGGGTGAGGGTGTAAAAGGCCAGGTTGATACCGACGGGATAGAACATGCTATCGCCGTCGAAAGGGCTATGCGCCAGGCCGTTGGCGCCGGCCCGATCCACCCAGCTATGCCGCGCCCACCACAGGTTCCAGGCCAGGGCGGGGTCGTCAATGCCGTCGCCGGGCACATGGGTAAGCACATGCGGCAGCAGCGGCCAGGTCAGCCCCAGGCTGAGGACGAGAAACAGGGCCAAGACGCGCCAGAAACGGGTGCGGGTCATGGCGGAAGTGTCGGCGCCGCCGGGCGGGATGTCAAGTTGCGATGGAGGGTAGACGATGGACGATGGAAGAAATTCTATCGTCCATCGTCTATCGTCCGGGAAGCGCCGCGCGACCTTTTGGCTGCCGTATCGTCTTCTTCCTTGGGTAATTACGCCTACTTTTCGATGCGTCCAACGCATCCTTTTCCCAAGTGAGGGCTTCTATGAAGCGCACCCTTTTTCACCCTATGGAGCGACGGCTATCGGCGCCGATGCTGCTCGTGCTGATCGGCGCCTTGGTGTTAGGGGCATGGCCGCGCATTCCGCCGACGGCGGCCGCACCGGCTACCTGGTTCAACCTGGACGGCCCGCGCAACGGGCCGGCCCAAGCCCTGGTCCTCAGCCCCGATTTCGTCCGGGATCGGACCGTGCTGGCCGGCGGCGGCCGCGATTTCGGACGGGGGTCGTGGGGCGGTCTCGGGCTGTTCGGCTCCACCGACGCGGGCGAGCGTTGGGCCTTTGCCGGCGGTCCTGTCAACGGCGCCCTTCTCGACGTGGCCCTGGTTCCCACCTGGCCAACCCAGGGCTTCGGCGTGGCCGGTTTCTGGCAGGGGGTCTGGCTGACGACCAACGCCGGCACCACCTGGCAACAAGTCTCCGGCCTGGAACGGCCCGGTACACCCTTCGCCGTCAACGCGGTCGCCATCAGCCCCCGTTTCGCCACCGACCGTCGTCTGCTGGCGGGCAGCGCCTACGGCGGCATCTACCGCAGCACCGACGCCGGCGCCACCTGGACCTACGTGGCCGCGAGCGGCCCCGTGCGGCGGCTGGCCTATCGGCCCACGGATGGTCAGGTCGCCCTGGCAGCGGCAGCCGACGGTCTCTGGCGGAGCAGCGATGGCGGCGCCACCTGGACTCGCGTCATCGCCGACCGTCCGATTTTCGACGTGGCCTTCCGTCCGGGCCATGACGTGGCCTACGCCACCTTCGACCGGCAAGTCTGGCGCAGCCTCGACGGTCTCAACTGGCACATTTTCGGCACCCAGCCGGCCGCCGATTACGAGGCCCTCGGCGTGAGTGCCGACGGCGTCGGACTGTTCGTGGCCGCCGGGCCCACCCTCTATCGCTACAGCACCGGCGGCAATGCCTTTGTCCCTCTGCCTGCCGACCTGGCCGGCAAAGGTATCTTCCGCCTGGCCGTCTCACCCGGCTTCGCGACTGATGGGACCCTTCTGGCCGGCACCCTCGATGGCGTATGGATCAGCCATGACGGCGGCCTCAGCTTCCGCCTGGGCCACGGCTTCCATCCTCTGCCGGTGACGGTGTTGGCCGCCGAACCGGGCTTCGCCAGTAGCAGCGACCTCTTCGCCGGCAGCGAGTTCGGCGTATGGCGGCACGCGGCGGGTCGCTGGGCGCCTACCGGCCCCGGCCTGATGGGCGTCTTGGCCGCCAGCATCACCGACATTGCCCTCAGCCCGGCCTACAGCACCGATGACACCCTCTTCGTAGCCCGCGTGAGCGGCGTGAGCATCGGCGGCAGCCTGTTCCGTTCGACCGACCGCGGAATGAGCTGGCAGCTCCTCAAGAACGCCGCCTATGTGGGTCAGGTGCAGGTCTCGCCTGCCTTTGCCACCGACCGCCGCGTGTTCATGCTGGCCGATAACCGCGTCCACTACTCGACCGATGCCGGCGAGACATGGGCCTTCAGCCCGTTCTGGCTGACCTATCCCCACGCGGCCTACCGGTTCGTCCTTTCGCCGGGCTTCGCCGCCGACCGCGTCCTCATCGCCGCTGGCTACACCGTCTATCGCTCGACCGATGCCGGGCTGACCTGGCAGACGGTGCCGGCGCCGCCGCCGTTGTCGTCGAGCGGTAGTTCCGGTCGCCAGGTGGGGCAATTGGTCGCGGCCACGGCCACGACCTATTTTCTGACGACCTATCGCTTCGATCCCGACCCGCCCTATACCCGCCATGATGAGCTTTGGCGCAGCGATGACGGCGGCCTGCACTGGCAACGGGTGCACACTGCGCCGGACCGCGCCATCATGGCGTTGGCCGTGCGGCCCGATTTCGCCCCATCGCCGACCATCTACCTGGCGACGGGCGACCCGAATCCGACCGACGAGACGCCCGTGCCCTCGGACCTCTATCGCAGCACCGACAACGGCCTGAGCTGGCACAATTTGGGCGGCCTGCCCGATGGCGCCGCCATGCTGGAACTGTTGACTACGGCCGCCATGCCCACGAGCCTGTTCGTGGGCAGCGAGAGCGGGGTCTGGCGGCTCGACACGACCACCGCGGCCACGGCCACGCCCGACCCCTGCACCGAACTGCTGGCCAACCGCAGCTTCGAGTACGAAGGCGTCTGGCGCATCCCCACCACGGCTTACCCGGCCCGGCGCACCCAGGAGCGTCGTTACCACGGCTGGTTCGCCATGCAGGCGGGCATCGCCGACCCGGCCGCCAACCGCCGGAGCTACAGCGACTTCAGCCAGGATGTCACGCTGCCGGGCACCGGCACCCTGACCCTGAGCCTGTGGGTCTGGCCGCAGGCCGCTGCCACCGGAACGGCTGCCCAAGCCGACGGGGCGGAACTGGCGGCGCTGTTGCAGGCCGAGACGTTGGACGCGTTCTACAGCCGCCTGCAGACGCTGGACAGCGACCTCCAGTACGGCCTGGTCATCACCCAACCCGACAACCGCATCCACTACCTCTTTGCCCAGCTCGATAACGACCGCGCCTGGGTCAACCGGCGCTTCGACCTGGGCCGCTTTGCCGGCCGACAGGTGCGGTTGCAATTCGGCACCTATAACGACGGCGTCGGTCCGGTGGCCGTGCAGTACTTCGACCTGTTCAGCCTGCAGGCTTGCCAGGCCACGGCGACGCCGACACTGACGCCGACCAGGACGCCCACACCCACGGCCACGCGCACGCCAACGCCTACGGTCACACCGACGCCGGTCACGCGGCCTGCCGCCTGGCTGCCGCTGATCCTGCAGGGCTATCGCCGACCCACGCCGACCCCCACCGAGACGCCCACGCCGTTGCCCACGAACACACCCACACCGACGCCGACGGTTACGCC
>JAOADB010000193.1 GCA_026417535.1 Caldilineales bacterium | reverse complement strand
CAAACTGGTCGAGCACAACTTCGCCCACAACATCAAGAGTGCCAAGCGGCTGGTGGATCGCATGGACCCGGCCGTATGGGACGTGTTGGAGGAGATCATCGCCACCCGGCCGGTGTTGCTCAACCGGGCGCCCACGTTGCACCGCCTGGGCATCCAGGCCTTCGAGGTCGTGCTCATCGAGGGCAGCGCCATCCAGCTCCATCCCCTCGTGTGCGCCGCTTTCAACGCCGACTTCGATGGCGACCAAATGGCCGTCCATGTGCCCCTGTCCGATGCGGCCGTGCAAGAGGCGCGCGAGTTCATGCTTTCGACCAAAAACCTGCTCAAGCCGGCCTCGGGTGAGCCTATCGTCGGCCCGTCCAAGGACATGGTCTTGGGCTGCTACTACATGACCATCGCCGACCCCGAGGCCAAAGGCGCGGGCAAGGTCTTTGGCGATTACGAGGAGGTCCTCCTCGCCTACGAGTTGGGCCACGTCAGCCTGCGGGCGCCCATCAAGTTCAACTACCGGAGCTGGCTCAACGAGATCGAGATCGAAGAGCTCGACCTGGATGAGCGCATCACGAACGCGTTGCACCGGGTGGATGTCCAGAGCGCCGGCGGCATCGTGGCCCGACTGCAGAAGTACGGCCGCCGCGGCATCCTCGATGTCCCCGGCATCGAACCCAACGACTACCGGGTGATCATCCAGGCCCTAAGCCGCCGCGGGATTGTGCCCGATGAGGAAACGCCCAGCGGTCTCATCGAGACGACCGTGGGCCGCGTCATTTTCAACTACCACATGCCGCCCGAGCTGCGCTTCATCAACAAAGTCCTGGACAAAGGCGCGCTGAACGAGGTTGTGGCCTCGTGCTACAAGCGGCTGGGACCGGAGATGACGGCCACGGTGGTGGATGTCATCAAGGACCTCGGCTTCCATTACGCCACCATTTCCGGCACGACCATTGCCGTCAGCGATATCCACGTTCCGGCCAGCAAGGATCGGATCATCGAGCAGACCACGGCCGAGGTTGAGAAGACCGAACGCCAGTACCGCCGCGGTCTGATCACCGAGGACGAGAAGTACAACAAGATCGTCGAGCTGTGGACCCACGCCACCGACGCGATCACCCAGGAGGTGCAAAAGCTCCTCGACCCCCGTGAGGGTTTGGGCGCCATGTCGCGGTCGGGCGCCACGAAAGGCGGCGTGCAACCCATCCGCCAGCTGGCCGGCATCCGCGGCTTGATGGCCGACCCGTCCGGCCGCATCATCCCCCTACCCGTGCGCTCGAACTTCCGCGAGGGTCTGACGGCCCTGGAGTACTTCCTGAGCACCCACGGTTCCCGCAAGGGTCTGGCCGATACGGCCTTGCGCACGGCCGATGCCGGTTATCTGACCCGGCGTCTGGTGGACGTGGCCCAGGATGTCATCATCACCGAGGAGGATTGCGGCACAACGAGCGGTATCTGGCTGGATGCCGAGGGCGCGCGCAACGCCAGTCTGACCTTCGAGGAGCGCATCATCGGTCGCGTGGTTCTTAGCGACGTCATTGACCCCGAAACCGGGGCCGTGCTGGTACCGGCGGGCGCGATGCTGCAGGAAGACGACGTGACCGAAATCAAACGGGCGAACATCACCCGCGTGTACGTGCGCTCGCCGCTGACCTGTGAGGCCCGTTTCGGTATTTGTCGGCAATGCTACGGCCGCGACCTGGCCCGCGGTGGCCTGGTGGCCTTGGGCGAAGCCGTGGGGATCATCGCCGCCCAATCCATCGGTGAACCCGGCACTCAGCTCACCCTGCGCACCTTCCACACTGGCGGTGTGGCCAGCGGCGGCGACATCACCCAAGGTCTGCCGCGCGTCGAAGAGTTGTTCGAGGCGCGCGTGCCCAAGGGCGAGGCCCTCATCAGCGAGATTGACGGTGTCTTCGATGTCACCTGGGAGGGCGAGCAGCGAATCGTCAGCGTCACGAACACCCGGTTGGTGCGCCACGAGGTGACCATCCCGGCCGGTTACGAGGTGCTCATCGCCGACGGCGACCGGGTGCAGGCCGATACGGTCATCGCCCGCGGGCCGAATGAAGGCGAGGAGCTGCCGGCCGGCATGGAGGGTCAGGCCTTCATCGAGGGTCGGGTCGTCACCATTCGCCGCGAGGACACGGAGGTCTGGAAGCAGACCATTCCGCCATCGGCCCGGCTGCGGGTCAACAAGGGCGACCGCGTGACCGCGGGCGAGCAGCTCACCGAGGGCGCCAAGAATCCCCGCGAGGTGCTGCGCATCCAGGGTCGCGAGGCCTGCCAGATGTACCTGCTCGATGAGGTGCAGAAGGTCTATCGCTCGCAGGGCGTCAGCATCCACGACAAGCACATCGAGATCATCCTGCGGCAGATGCTGCGCCGTGTCACCGTCATCGAGCCCGGCGACACCGATTTCTTGCCCGGTGAATTGGTGGACCACGCCGTCGTGCGCGAGGAGAACGCCCGTGTCGCAGCGGCCGGCGGCCAACCGGCGACCTACGAGCACACCCTGCTCGGCGTGACCAAAGCCTCCCTCAACACGGACAGCTTCCTGGCCGCGGCCTCCTTCCAGGAGACGACCCGCGTGCTCACCGATGCGGCCGTGCGCGGCGCGGTGGACCACCTGCGCGGTCTCAAGGAGAACGTCATCATCGGCAAGCTCATCCCCGTCGGCACCGGTTTCCGCGCCCGCATGGAGGCGGCCCGCCGCCGGGCTGCCGTCCAGGAGAAGGCGGCTCTGGAAGCCAAAGCCCCGGTCGAGACCCTCGACAGCATCCTCGAGAGCGAATTCAGCAGCGAGACCGTGGCCGAAATGGGGCTGCCGCCCGGTATGGGCATGCCCGAACCCGATCTCGAGGCCCTGCTCGGCGAGGATAGCGACCTCTCCCTCGATGGGGATGAGGTGATCGAGTAGGCGCCTGCGCGCTGTCGTTCGTCCGCGGTATGGGATAAGGCCGCTCGCGAGGACGGAAGACGAAGGACGGGGCATCGTCGTTTCTCGTCTTTCGTCCTCCGTCCCGTATGGGCCGCCGACGCAGATGACCGTGGATTTGACCATCTCCATCCGCTTGTGATAGGATTTTTCGCTGCAAGTCGGGCCTTGGCGCCCGACTTGCGGTTTGCTTTGGCCCTTTTCGTTTTTTCGTTGTCATCAGGAGAGCGACATTGCCTACCATCAATCAGCTCGTACGCAAGGGCCGCCAGCCCGTCGTTCGCAAAGAAAAGGCCCCTGCTCTGCGCTACACCTACAATGCCCTGACCGGTAAGACCAAAAAGCTGCGCAAAGGCAATCCCTTCCGCCGCGGGGTGTGCACGGTCGTGCGCACCACCACGCCCAAGAAGCCCAATTCGGCCCTGCGTAAGATTGCCCGCGTCCGCCTGACGAACAACATCGAAGTGACCGCCTACATTCCCGGCATCGGCCACAACCTGCAGGAGCACTCGGTGGTGCTCGTGCGGGGCGGTCGTGTCAAGGACCTGCCCGGTGTGCGCTATCACATCGTGCGCGGCGCGCTCGACAGCGCCGGCGTAGCCAACCGCAAGCGCGGGCGCAGCAAGTACGGCGCCAAGAAGGTCCAGCAGGTGACCGGCAAGGGCGCACCGAAAGCCGCACCGAAAGGGAAGAAGTAGACGAAGGACGAAGGACGAAGGACGAAAGAACCCCCGTCATCCGTCGGTTGTCGTTCGTCCCGGTCATCGGCCTCAATTCGTGACGAAGGACGAACGACGAAGGACGAAAGAACCCCCGTCATCCGTCGTTTCGTCCCGGCTATCGGCCTCAACTCGGTCCTATACGAATCACCCCGTTTTCCAATCCTTTTGCAAGGAGATCGCGATGCCTCGTCGCTATCGTCCGCCTCGTCGTGAGGTGGCGCCCGACCCGAAATACCATAGCGAGGAAGTGGCGCGCTTCATCAACCGGATGATGTGGAACGGCAAGAAGAGCGTGGCCCAGCGCCTCTTCTACGAAGCCCTCGACATCATCGCCGAACGCACGAAGCGCAACCCCCTCGAAGTTTTCGAGGAGGCCGTGCGTAATGCCACGCCTCAGATTGAGGTGCGTCCGCGCCGCGTGGGTGGCGCCACCTATCAGGTTCCCATGGAAATCCGGCCGGAGCGCCGCCAGACCCTGGCCCATCGCTGGCTGATCCAGCACGCGCGCAAGCGCAGCGGTAAGTCCATGAGCGAGAAATTGGCTGCCGAGCTGCTCGACGCGGCCAACAACCAGGGTGCGACCATCCGCAAGCGGGATGAGACGCACAAGATGGCGGAAGCCAACCGGGCCTTTGCCCACTATCGGTTCTAAGCGCCCCGAACGCCCTCTGCTCACGGCCTGACGCCGGTTCCAAGGCGGCTGAAACTGTTACGTAGGTAGCAGCTTTCAGCCGCTTTTCTCGCCCGGCGCGGGAGGGGAGAAAGGCGGAGGAGCTTTTGGGGAGCTCTGAGGGGTTTTCCCGTTCTCCCACTCCCCACGCTCTCACTCCCCTCTTCCCCCACCCCCCTCACTCCATCCCCTTACCGCCCATCGTCCACTATGACCATCAACCGCAACCCCGCTCGCATCCGCAACATCGGCATCATCGCCCATATTGACGCCGGCAAAACGACAACGACCGAGCGCGTGCTCTATTACACGGGCCAGACCTATCGCCTGGGCAACGTGGACGAGGGCACGACCGTGACCGATTACATGGAGCAGGAGCGCGAGCGCGGGATCACCATCCAGTCGGCGGCCATCACCTGCGAGTGGAAAGGCCATCAGATCAACCTGATTGATACGCCCGGCCATATTGACTTCACGGCCGAGGTCCAGCGCAGCCTACGGGTGCTCGATGGCGGTGTGGTCGTCTTCGATGCCGTGGCCGGGGTCGAACCCCAATCGGAGACGGTGTGGCGACAGGCCGATCGCTACGGCGTGCCGCGCATTTGCTTTGTCAACAAGATGGACCGGGTCGGCGCCGATTTCGACCGTACCGTGCAGATGATCCGCGACCGCCTGGGCGCACGCCCGATCCCCATTCAGATGCCCATCGGTGTCGAGGCGACCTTCCAGGGCGCGGTGGACCTGATCGCCATGCGCGGGCTGATCTACACCGACGAGTTGGGCGCCCGGCCCGAGGAAATCCCCGTCCCGGCCGAACTCCTGGACGAGGCCCAGGCCCGCCGCGAACGTCTGGTCGAGGCCATCGCCGAAACGGATGAGGAGCTGACCCTCAAGTACCTGGAGGGCGAACCCATCAGCAACGAGGAGCTCTGGCAGGCCCTGCGCCGCGCCACCCTGCAAGGCCAGCTGGTGCCGGTTCTGTGCGGGTCGGCCCTGCGCAACAAAGGTGTGCAACCCCTGCTCGATGCCATTGTCAACTGTCTGCCTTCGCCCCTCGACCGACCGCCCATCACCGGCGTCTTGCCTGCCACCGGTGAGACCATCACCCGCCCCGCCGATTTCGATGCACCGGTGACGGCCCTGGTCTTCAAAATCGTGACCGACCCCTTTGTGGGACGGCTGGCCTATGTGCGCATCTATTCGGGCATTTTGCGCAGCGGCGATCAGCTGCTCAATGTGAGCCGCAATCGCAAAGAGCGCATTGGTCGTTTGATGCGGATTTTTGCCGATAAGCGTGAGGAGATCAAAGAAGTCGGCGCTGGCGATATCGCCGCCATCATCGGTTTGCGCCAATCGTTCACCGGTGAGACCCTTTCCGACCCCGATCACCCGATTTTGCTCGAATCCATCACCTTCCCCGAACCGGTGATCAGCGTGGCCATCGAGCCGCGCACGAAGGCCGACCAGGACAAACTGGCCGATGCCCTCAGTCGGTTGGCCGACGAAGACCCCACCTTCCGGGTGCGGGTGGATGAGAACACGGGCCAGACCCTCATCTCCGGCATGGGCGAGCTGCACCTGGAGGTGTTGACCGACCGGATGATCCGCGAGTTTCGCGTGAGCGCCAACGTGGGCAAACCGCAGGTGGCCTATCGCGAGACGATCACCCAGCCGGTGGAGGCCGAGGGGCGCTTCGTGCGCCAGACCGGCGGCCGCGGCCAATACGGCCATGTCAAGGTGCGTTTCGAGCCGCTGGCGCCCGGTTCGGGCATCCAGTTCGAGGATGCCGTTGTCGGCGGCACCGTGCCCAAGGAGTACATTCCGGCGGTCGAAGCCGGTATCCGCGAGGCCCTCGAGGGCGGCGTGGTCGGCGGCTATCCCATCGTGGATGTGAAAGCCACGCTGTACGACGGGTCGTACCACGAGGTGGACTCGTCCGAGATGGCGTTTCGCATTGCCGGCTCTCTGGCCGTGCGCGAGGGTATCCCCAAGGCAAAGCCCATCCTCCTGGAGCCGATCATGGAGGTCGAGGTCGTAGTGCCCGAAACGTATTTGGGCGATGTCATCGGCGACCTCAATGGCCGCCGCGGGCAAATCGAGGGTCTCGAGGTCCACTCGAAGGGCATGCAGGCCATCCGCGCCAAGGTGCCCTTGGGCGAGATGTTCGGTTATGCCACCCGGTTGCGGTCGCTCACGCAGGGCCGCGGGACCTTCAGCATGGAATTTTCGCACTACGCGCCCGTGCCCGAGACGATCTCCAAGGCCATTCTGGAGGGTGTCAGGCGCTGAGCAGTTATCAATCACCCGTTACTGATTTGGCAAAACCGGTTCGACCTGCTATACTATTCAAGTTTGCGTGCAGGTATTTGAAGACCTGACACGACCGGACTCTGATGAACCGGCAGCATGACCTGCTGGGTTCCTCTCAGATCGAGCGAGTCGCCGCCCGCCAACGGCAAGGCTCGCCGTTGTCTTTGGGAACTCGTCTGCGCTTGGCAGCGGTCAGTGCAAGCCCCCTCAGGGCCGGACAAGTGGAA
>JAOADB010000019.1 GCA_026417535.1 Caldilineales bacterium | reverse complement strand
GCGGGAGACCGCCGCTGTTTCACGTGAAACAACGACGACGGTCCCCTTTCCCGCCGATACATGAGCCCATCGCCACTACTCAGCCGCCTTACGCCCCGGATGGATTTTCCCTCCCGCCAGCAGCCGTTCGCCAGGACCACGGACGAAAGACGCAGAGCAAGGTGCCACCTTGCGCCACCCCTTTCGTCTGCCCGCGATGGAACCCTATCGGAACCTGAGCCATCATCGTTTGGCCTGAGTAGTTACGGCATATCTTGCCCAAATTGGAATCTTGCCAACATTCTTTTATGAAAGTTGTGTTAACGTATCCTCTTGTTATCGGTTGCGGTCGCCGCGGGTATTGCCGGCCGACCGCTTTTGGCGTTACCCCGGCGCCATGGCGCCGAGGCCGTCGACAACCATAGGCGACCATGCGGCCGATGCCCCCGATGTCAATTCCCTCTCGCCTGCATCTTCTCCAACTCCACCGCAGGCATGAGGTTGCAGGAGAAACAAGCTGTGGACGACGAACTGGAATTCGATCCCCTGGCGTTCGATGACGCCGAAACCGATCTGGATAGCCTCGAGACGATGCCGACCCTGGAGGCCGATGAGGATCTGCTGCTCGATGAAGAGCTGGCGGTCGAAGCCGAACTGGACGAAGCGCCGCCAAAGCGCGCATTGCCCGAAAATCCCCTGGAGTACCTCTTGAACACCGGCAAGGCGCAGGGCTCCATCACCTATGACGAAATTTTGGAAGTCCTGCCCGAAGCCGAGACGAACATGGACCTGCTGGAAGACGTTTTCGCCACCCTCTTCGACCACGGCATCGAGGTGGTGGCCCTGAAAGACGAGGACGAAGAGGTGGTCGAAGAAGAAGCCGCCGATTTCGACTTCGACTTCGAGGAGGACGAAGAGCATCTTCTCGGCGAGCGCGTCCTGGCCGGTCAGGAGCACTTCGACCTCAGCCAGATCGAAATTGACGACTCCATCAGCCTCTATCTGAAGGAAATCGGCCGGGTACCGCTTCTCACTGCCGAAGAGGAGGTCGCCCTGGCCAAGCGGATGGAACGCGGCGCCCAGGCGCGCAAAATCCTCCAGGAGAAGCAGATTGACGACCCGGTTGAGCTGGAGCGCCTCCTCTGGGAAGTGCGCGATGGCGAGCGCGCCCAGGAGCACCTCATCAAGGCCAACTCGCGGTTGGTCGTCAGCGTCGCCAAGAAGTACGTCGGTCGCGGTGTGCCCTTCCTGGACCTCATTCAGGAGGGCAACATCGGCCTGATTCGCGCCGTCAACAAGTTCGATTACACCCGCGGCTACAAGTTCAGCACCTACGCCACCTGGTGGATCCGCCAGGCCGTGACGCGCGCCATTGCCGATCAGGGCCGTACCATCCGCGTGCCCGTGCACATGTACGAGCAGATCAACCGCCTGACCCGGGCCACGCGGCAGCTCGTCCAGGAACTCGGCCGCGACCCCACGCCCGAAGAAATCGCCGAGGTCCTCAACGTACCCCCCAAGAAGGTCGAACAGATCATCCGCGTCAGCCAGCGGCCCCTCTCGCTGGAGATGCCCGTCGGCGAAGAAGAAGACAGCTACCTGGGCGATTTCATCGAGGACGAGGACGCGCCTTCGCCTACGGACGCGGCCTCGCAGCAGATGCTGCGGGAGGTCATTGACGAGATTTTCGCCTCGCTCAGCCCGCGCGAGGTGCGCATCCTGCAACTGCGCTTTGGCCTGGTGGACGGCTACAGCTACACCCTGGAAGAGGTCGGTCGCAAGTTCGGCGTGACCCGCGAGCGCATCCGCCAGATCGAGGCCCAGTCTCTGGGGCGGCGCCGCCATCCCAGCCGCAGCCGCAAGCTGCGCGACTACCTGCAATGAGGAACCGGCCATGAAGGCACTCTTCAAGCTCGTCGCCGGACTAGGGGTGGGCGCCGCCCTCGGCGTTGGCGTCTATTGGCTTGTTACCAGCGACCGTGAGCAAGGGCTGCTCGCCGAGCTCAAGGAGCTGGTGAGCCAGGTCGTGGAGGAAGGCAAAGCTGCGGCCGCGCAACGTCGCCGTGAGCTCGAACTCGAACTAGGCCAAAAGGACGTGTAAGACGGATCGGGTAGGCAAAATCATGCCTACCCGATTTCGTTTTTGTGGAAAGCGTTGGGAAGTTTCCGAGCGTAGCTCAACGGCTCTGCCAGTCGCACGATCCCAATGCGGAGGCGGTCTGGAAGGCCCGGTCGTGGGCCTTGCCGTTAGCAAGGGCCTTCATCCCCCTTTCCTCGGCTGCAAGCCCAAGGGAGAGGGGAACCACGGGATGGCCTGTCTGAGGGCCAACCGAAAATGAACCGAAAAGAACCCGCTTGGGGGCGGATTTTTCACTTCAGAACGAAATGAGACCCAGGAGGGTGAGAACCGTCAGCAGGATGGGTTGATGGACCAGGTAGATGAGCAGCGAATTCTGACCGAGTAGGCGCAGCAGCCGGATGGGGCCCCAATCCAGCCAGGTCGCCGCCGCGAAAGGACGCGCGCCCTCCCGATACAGCGTTTTCCCCAGGAAAATGCCCAACAGCGGCAACCCCAGCCAGGGGATGACCGGAAAATGGTCGAAAGCCGGCCGTGGTGTCGCATCGAGACCCAACCAATCGAGCCAGGCGATATCGAGTCCCCACATCGGGATCAAACGTCCCAGGGCCAGCAGGCCCAATCCCAAAACGAGATTGAGCCAGTAGAAGCGCAAAAACGGCCAAGCCACGATGACGGCAAAGCCGATCAGATGCAGAATGCCAAAGCGCACGTAAAAGGCCGGCTCGAACAGGTAGGTCACCATCCCGATGACGATGCCCCATGAGAAAATCTGGATTCCCCGCTGCAGAAACAGCGCGTACGTGGGTCGTCCGTGTTGGGCCAGGCTCTGATATCGCAAGACCAACGACACCCCGACGAGGCCCGTGAACAACGAGGCCGTGGTCAGCTGGAAATAGTGCCAGAACCCCCGATAGACATCAATGGCGAACGATCCCAGGCCCTGCAAGTCCCATAGCAGGTGATAGAGGACCATCATCAGGATGGCTACCCCGCGCAGGGCGTCCACCTCGCGCGCTCGATCGGGCCGCAACCGCCGCTGTAGACGGATGCTGGCGCGCATACCCGCAACATAGGACGTGAGCCAGGGCATTTCGGGGGAGTTCGGGGGAGTTTAGGGGAGCTGAGGGGAGTTTGGAAGAGCTGGGGGGAGCTTGGGAAGGAGTTTAGGGGAGCTTGGGGGAGTTTGGGGGAGCTGGGGGGAGCTTGAGGGAGCTTGAGGAACTCTCCGCTTCCCCGTTTCTCCTTCGGTCCGAAGTCGGAACGAACGACGAACGAGGAAGAACGAAACCCCTTCGTCGTCCGTCCTTCGTCCTCCGTCCGCTGAAAGGGCCGATGGTGAGGACGAACGACGAACGAGGAAGGGCGAGCCCCCTTCGTCGTCCGTCCTTCGTCATTCGTCCGCTCAAGGGGGCCGATGGTGAGGACGAACGACAAACGGGGCAGGGCGAAACCCCTTCGTCGTTCGTCCGCTAATCGATCGCGATCACGATTTTGCCGAAGTGCTCGCCGCTGACCATGCGGCGCAGGGCCTGGGGATACTCGGCCAGGGGCCACACGCTGTCAATGACCGGTGTACAACGGCCCGAAAAGACCAGGCGGAAGGTCTTGTGGGCATCTTCCATGTTGCCCATGGTGCTGCCGATGATGCGCAGCTGGCGGCCGAACACGAGATTGACCGGGGTTTCGGCCTTATAGCCGGTGGTGCCGCCCACGGTCAGAAGCCGGCCGTGGCGGGCCAGACAGCGCAAACTGCTTTCCCAGGTGGCCGCGCCGACGTTGTCCACCACCACGTCCACGCCCTGTTTGCCCGATTGCAACCACACGGCGCGGCTCCAATCGGGATCGGCCTGGCGATCGTGCACCCAATCGACGCCGAGCCGGCGCATGGCGTCGGCTTTGGCCGCGTCGCCGGCAATCACCCACACTGTGGCGCCGGCCAGTTTGGCCAGCTGCACCGAGGCGATGTTGACCCCACCCCCCGAACCGACGACCAGGACGGTCTCGCCTGGGCGCAGGCCGCCGTCCTCGATCAGGCTGCGCCAGGCCGTGAGATAGACCAGGCTGGCCGCCGCGGCCAGCTTGAGGTCGAAGCCATCGGGTACGGCGATGAGGTTGCGCGCGGGCATGCGGATGTACTCGGCGCAGGCGCCGGCTACGTGCTCGCCCAGGATGCCGAAATCCTCGCACAGGTGGTGATCCCCGCGCAGGCAATAGCGACAACGACCACAGAACAGCGTGGGATTGCCGCTGACCCGTTGCCCCACCTGCCAGCCGTGCACCCGCTCGCCCACGGCCGCGATCTCGCCGGCAAAATCGGAGCCGGGGATGTGGGGCAAGGGCAGATTCAGGCCCTTCCAGCCGCGGCGCACGAAATCGTCCAACCGGTTGAGGGCCGAATAGCGCACGCGAATGAGCACCTCCTCCGGGCCGATGGTCGGTATCGGCATGTCGTCCACGTATTCGTAGTTGAATTCAGGGCTGTGTTGGCGAAAGATGATGGCGCGCATGGTATCACCTCAGTCCCAACTCGTTGCGGGCAATGACAAGACGCTGGATTTCGCTGGTACCCTCGTAAATCTCGGTGATCTTGGCATCGCGAAAGTAGCGCTCGATGGGCAGCTCTTTGGAATAGCCCATCCCGCCGTGGATTTGCACGGCCTGATGGGTGACGAACATGGCCGTCTCCGAAGCGAAGAGCTTGGCCATGGCCGCTTCGGTGGTGTAGCGGGCGCCGGTTTCTTTGGCCGCCATCTTCGCCAGGGCAGCCTGGTAGGTCAGCAGGCGGCTGGCTTCGATCCGGCACTTCATATCGGCGATTTTCTGCTGGATCATCTGGAAGGCGCCGATGGGCTGGCCGAAGGCATGGCGTTCGCGGGCGTAGTGGAGGCTGGCCTCGTATGCGGCTTCGGCCACACCCAGGGCCTGGGCCGCGATGCCGATGCGGCCGGCATCGAGCACGGCCATGGCGATTTTGAACCCCTCGCCCGGTTTGCCCAGAAGGTTTTCTACGGGACAGAGGTAATCCTCGAAGAAAAGCTCGCAGGTGGCCGAGGCGCGAATCCCCAGTTTCGGCTCGACCTTGCCGCGAACGAAACCCGGCCGGCTCGTGTCAATGAGAAAGGCCGAGATGCCGCGATGTTTCGGTTCGGCCGTTGGATCGGTCTTGGCGAAAAGGATCAGCCGATGGGCTACGGGTCCGGAGGTGATCCAGGACTTGCGGCCGTTGATGATGTAATGGCGCCCGTCCGGACTCAGCTCAGCCCGGGTGCGCATCGTCCCGGCGTCCGAACCCGACATCGGCTCGGTCAGGGCATAGGCGCCGATCTCGCGACCGCTGGCCACGGGCGTCACCCACTCCCGTTTTTGCTCCTCGGTGCCAAAGGTCAAAATCCCGTGGCAATAGAGGGAGTTGTTGACCGACATGATGGTCGAGGTGGCGACATCGGCGCGGGCGATTTCCTCCATCGCCAGGACATAGGCAATCGTATCCAGCCCGGCGCCGCCGTAGGCTTCGGGCACCTCGATGCCCATCAGCCCCAATTCGCCCATTTTTTGCACGATAGGCAAGGGAAATTCACCGGTACGGTCGTAATGTTCGGCTACCGGAACGATTTCTTTTTGCGCAAATTCGCGCACCATGTCACGAATGAGCAAATGTTCCTTACTGAGTCGCAAGTCCATGGGGACACTCCGCACAAATGCGTCACGGTTTGGTGAATGGCAATTCATCGCTTTCCAACAACGTTTGTAACCGTTTGTAGGTATCGCCCAACCATTCCGGCAAGACGCGGGTCTCGGCCAACACGGGCATAAAGTTCGTATCGCCGTACCAGCGCGGCACGACATGGACATGGAGATGCCCTCCCAGACCGGCGCCGGCGGCCCGACCTAAATTGAGCCCGATGTTATACCCCTGTGGTTGAAACGCTCGGTCGAGCAGTAATTTGCCAAAAATGATCAATTCCAACAATTCGTGGCGAGTTTCTTCATCTAATGCTTCTAAGTCAGAAATATGCTCATTTGGTAATATCATTAGATGTCCATTATTATAAGGATAACGATTCAAAATGATAAAACATCGCTTTCCTCGAAATAATATCAGGTTTTCCGCGTCATTTTCGCTGCCTTGAGCAAGATATTGGCAAAATGGACAATCAACAGCTTTTGGATTCACCACGTATTCTCGTCGCCAGGGAGTGTAAAGTCGTTCCATTTTTGCGATAGGTAACTAGTAAATGATAACTAGTAACTAGTTACTAGTAACTAGTTACTGTAATCCGATCCTATCAATTAGCTCAAATTCGACATACTCTACCAGCTGTTCACGGCCGTGCGTTTGGCGGTTTCGGCGTTGCTGACGCCAGCCAGCACGTCCACCATGGCGCGACGCAACGCCTGGGCGAAACTCGTATCGTCCAACCAGGCCGGAGGCAGGAGGGCAGCGGTCAGGGCCTCGTTCGCAAAGACAATATAGCCGTCCGGCGGCCAGCGTTCAAGGACCCGACGGTTGGCAGGTAGCTGATGAACGGCTTGCGTCCAGACAGTCAAGAAATCGGGGTCGGTCAGGGCCTCGATGAGCAAGGCCGCCAGGCGCCGACGCTCGGGGTTGTCGGTGACAAGGGCATAGGCCCAGCCGCGGCCCAGGTGTCGCGGCTTGCTGTCGGCCGTCGGGATGGGGCCAAAGCGCAGCGTCGTCGCCTGGCCGCGGTCGCGCAACCATAGCGTCGAGGTCGTATGGGCCAGACCGACCGTGCCCTGGAGGGCCTCTTGCCAGGTGACGGCTGCCGTGGCCGCCTGCAACGAGCTGCTATCGATCAGCCCGCCTGTCCTAGCCGTCTCGTAAAAGGCCAGGGTGTGTTCCAGGGCTTTGACGTTGCGTTCGGGGGCTTCTCCGGGCGGCACGGCGCTGAGATAGTGGATGATGAGTCCATCGGCCAGGATGTCGGTGCCGCTGCCGGTCGGAAAGGCATAGACGGCCTTGTTGTTCAGGATGATGTTCCAGCCGACCGGTGGGTCCGACAGCGCAGCGGGTTGAAAGGCCAAGTGTTCAAAGTATACGACAAATGGCACGCCAAACCATCGGCCTGCGGCCTGGGTGCTCTCGCGGGCAAAGGGGAACACATCCTCCTGCAAGCGGTCCGGGAGCAACCCATCCAACGGGTGAAGAAGCCCCTGCGCCGAGGCGTCGGGGATATCGCTCAGGGGCAATGCCACGACATCGGGCAAGATGGCAGGGGCCACAGCCGCCGCCGAGTACAGAAACGAGGCAAGACCGGCCTCGCCCATTTCCGGTTTGAAAGTGACCTCGACGACGAGGCCGTGGGTGGCGCCAAAGGCATCCAGCCTTTCTTGCAATCGTTCATAGGCCGTTGGTGTTTCGGGTCCCATCCAGGCCGGCAGCCAGAGTCCCAACGTGTTCGGCGGTTGGGGCGGCGGCGGCGTGACGACAACGGCCGTGGGCGTGGGCGGGGGTGGCGTCGGCGTCGGGGTGACCGGCGGAGACGCACAACCGGACAGCCATACAAGCCCTAGAACCAAAAAAGTTCGGGCAAGGCGCATGATCCGATTATAATGGTTGGGTCACCAAAGCGCCGAACCATCGGCTGCCTGTGGGAATGAGCACAGGCGGCCGATGCATGGCCCGTTGTTTCCCTGTTTGTAACCGCTCCCGAACTTCGTCTTCCGTCGTTCGTCCTCCGTCTCGATATACGGCCGATGGCAGGGATGGAGGACCCGGTCGGAAGACGAAGGCCGCTTTTTTGCCCCATGACCACCTTGCTCGTCTCTCCCGGTCCCCTGATCGGGCGGGTGCATGTACCCGCCGACAAATCCATCACCCATCGGGCGCTGCTTTTCGGCGCCATTGCCGAAGGCGTCAGTCGGGTGCGTAACTATCTCGACGGCGGCGATTGCCGCGCCACCCTGAGCGTCGTCCGTCAGCTCGGCGTTCTCGTCGAAGAACCCGCCCCCGGCGAATGGCGGATTCATGGCCGCGGGCTGTGGGGCCTGTGCGAGCCGGAGGTGGTGCTCGATTGCGTCAACAGCGGTACCACCGCCCGCCTGCTGGCCGGTTTGTTGGCCGGTCAGCGTTTCCACAGTGTGATCACGGGCAGCGCTCAGTTGCGCCGTCGGCCCATGGCCCGCGTGGTCGAGCCTTTACGGCAGATGGGCGCTGACATCGCCGGCCGGCAGGACGGTCGCCTGTTGCCCCTGTCGGTGCGTGGTCGTCCTCTGCACGGCATCGAATTCGCCATGCCCGTTGCCAGCGCCCAGGTCAAGTCCTGTTTGTTGCTGGCCGGTCTGTATGCCGACGGCCTGACCGTGGTGCGCGAACCGGGACCGGCCCGCGACCATACCGAACGGATGCTGACGGCGATGGGAGCGCCCATCGTCCGTCGCGGTTCGACCCTTATCAGCGAGGCGCCGACGACGCCGTTGCAACCCCTCGACCTGACCGTGCCCGGCGATTTCTCCTCGGCGGCTTTTCTGCTGGCTGCGGGAGCCTGCGTGCCCGGCAGCCGTGTCACCGTGGCCGAGGTGGGGGTGAACCCCACCCGTCGTGGCCTTCTCGACGCCCTTATCGCCATGGGCGCCGAGGTTGCTCTGGACAATTGGGGTGAAAGCGGGGGCGAACCCACCGGCGACCTTCATGTGCAACCGGCGCCGTTGCGGGCCATCACCCTGGAAGGCGATACCATCGTCACCCTGATCGACGAGCTGCCGGTCTTTGCCGTCATCGCCACCCAGGCCCATGGCGTCACCGTCGTGCGTGATGCCGCCGAGCTGCGGGTCAAAGAAACCGACCGCATTGCTACCACGGTGGAAGAGCTGCGCAAGCTTGGCGCCCGTATCGAGGCCACGGCCGATGGCTTCATCATCGAGGGTCCCACTCCGTTGCGCGGGGCGCGGGTGCACTCTCACGGCGACCATCGTCTCGCCATGACCTTGGCCGTAGCCGGGCTGATGGCCGAGGGCGTCACGGCCATCGAGGAGGCCGAGTGCATCGCCGACTCGTTCCCCGGCTTCGAGCAGGTGTTGCTCAGGCTGGGCGCACGGGTGGAGACGACCGGGTAGATGGCGCTTCCCTCGTTCGTCGTTCGTCACGGTCCTCGGCCCAAGCTCAGGACGAAGGACGAACGACGAAGGACGAAAAACCCCTTCGTCTTCCGTCCGTCGTCGTTCGTCACGGCCCTCGGCCCAAATCCAGGACGAAGGACGAACGACGAAGGACGAATCCCCTTCGTCTTCCGTCCGTCGTCGTTCGTCCTGGCCATCGGCCCTAAGCCGGAACAAAAGCCAAACGCTGCTAGACGAACCAGTTCCCAGTTCCCAGTTCCCAGTTCCCAATGCTCCTCACCGGTCTTCTCGGCTGGCCCGTGGCCCACTCCCGCTCGCCGGCCATGCACAACGCTGCGTTTGCCGCCGCCGGCATCAAGGGCATCTACCTGCCTCTGGCGGTGCCACCGGAACGCCTGGCCGCGGCCGTAGCGGGGTTGGCCGCCCTGGGCTTTCGTGGGGCCAACGTCACCATTCCCCATAAGCAGGCCGTGATGCCCTTGCTCGACGAGCTCAGCTCGGCGGCGCGAGCCATCGGCGCGGTCAACACCGTCGTCGTCCGAGAGGATGGCCGGTTGTACGGCGACAACACCGACGCGCCCGGTTTCATCGCCGACCTGTCCGAACAGGGTGTGGACTTGGTCGAGGTGGCGGCCGAGGGCGCGCTGGTGTTGGGCGCAGGGGGTTCGGCGCGGGCGGTGGTCTTTGCCCTGGCTACGGCGGGGGTTCCGGTCACAGTGTGGGCGCGGCGGGACGGCCAAGCCCAGGCCCTTTGCGAAGCGCTGCGCCCGTTTTTGCCGGCTACGGCCCGTTTGCAGGCACTGCCGCCGGAGGCGGATTCGCCTAGTCGCCCGGCCTTGGTTGTCAACTGCACCTCTGCCGGGATGCATCCCCAGGAGGAAACTTCGCCCTGGCCAGCGCATTGGCCCCCGGCTCCGGCTGCGATCGTGTACGACCTCGTGTACAATCCGCCGTGCACGCGCTTCCTGGCGCAGGCCGCCGCCCACGGCGCCCGGACCCTCAACGGCCTGGGCATGTTGTTGCACCAGGGCGCCCTGGCCTGGACGCTGTGGACAGGGCAGCCGGCGCCCCTAGCCGTGATGCGCCAAGCGTTGGTGGCCGGCCTGCCCCCCTCGTGAGACCCATCGCCCGCTGAGACGGCGTCTTGTTCCATCTCGTGCTTCCCATGCCCCTGCGTTTTCTGACCGCCGGTGAATCCCACGGCCCCGAACTGACGGCCATTCTCGAAGGGCTGCCTGCCGGTCTGCCGGTTGACCCCGAGGCCATTGCCCGCGAGCTGGCCCGGCGCCAGCAGGCCTATGGCGCCGGAGGCCGCATGAAAATCGAACAGGACCGCGCCCGCATCACGGCCGGAGTCATGGCCGGCCGCACGACCGGCGGCCCCATTGCCCTCACCATCGCCAACAAGGACTGGAAAAACTGGGCCAATCGCGACATCAAGCCGATGACCATTCCCCGGCCCGGCCATGCCGACTTGACCGGGGCCATCAAGTACGGCTATCGCGAGCTGCGCCTGGCGCTGGAGCGGGCCAGCGCCCGCGAGACGACGGCGCGGGTGGCCGTCGGCGCCTTGTGCAAACAGTACCTGGCCGCTTTCGGCATTCGCGTCCAGGGCTATGTCGTCGCCATCGGCGCGGTTCAGGCCGATCTGCCGGACGATTTGCCCTACGAAGAGCGCTTTGCGCGGGCCGAAAGCAACGACCTGCGCTGTCCTGATCCAGCGGCCGTAGAGGCGATGCGTCAGCTTGTGTGGGAGTGTATGCAGGCCAAAGACACCCTGGGCGGCGTGTTCGAGGTCGTTGCCCTGGGACTGCCGCCCGGCTTGGGCAGCCATGTGCACTGGGACCGACGGTTGGGCGGCCGGCTGCTGGGCGCGGTCGGCTCGATCCACGCCGTCAAGGGGGTCGAGATCGGTCGGGCCTTTGCCAACGCGACCCGTTTCGGCACCGAAGTCCACGACGAGCTGTTCGTGGACGCCGACGGCCGCCTCTATCGCTCCACGAACCGGGCCGGCGGACTGGAGGGCGGCATCACCACCGGCGAGCCGCTGGTCGTGCGGGCGGCCATGAAACCCATCAGCACCCCCCTCAACCCGCGGCGCTCGGTGGATTTGGCCACGGGCCAACCGGCCCTGACCGTGTACGAACGCTCGGATTTCAACGCCGTCCCGCGGGCCGTAGTCGTGGCCGAGGCGATGGTGGCCTTTGTCCTGGCCGATGCGCTGCTGGAGAAGTTGGGCGGCGATTCGCTGGACGAACAACGACCCCGCTTCGAGGCCCTGCGTCGCAGTCGGCTCCAAGACCTACCGATGGACAACCTCCCCTGGCGTTTTGGCTATGAACTCGAATAGCGCCACCGCTTCACCGCCCAATCTCGTCCTCACCGGCTTCATGGGCACGGGCAAGACGGCCGTTGGCCGGGCCGTAGCCGCCCGCCTGGGCCGGCCTTTTGTGGACATGGACGAGTGGATTGCCCGGCGGGCGGGTATGAGCATCGCCGAGATTTTTGCCCGGCAGGGCGAGGGGGCCTTTCGGGCCATGGAAGCCGAGCTGGTGCGCGAGTTGGCCGGACAACGCGGGCTGGTGATCGCCACCGGCGGCGGCGCCCTGGTGGACCCGACCAACCGCGAGACGTTCTGTCGCACCGGGCTGGTCATCTGCCTGACGGCGTCGGTCGAGGCCATTCTGGCGCGGGTGGGCGAGGGCCGCGGTCGGCCCTTGCTGAGTACGGCCGAAGGGGCTGCCGGCGCCCGTGAGCGCGTGATGGCGCTGCTGGCGCAGCGGGCCGCGGCCTATGCCGAAATCCCCTACACGGTGGATACCACCGATCGCAGCGTCTCCCAAGTGGTGGACGAGGTGCTCCGCCTGGCCGCCACCGGCCGCAGCGGGCTTTTGCGTCTGCCGGTGCAGGCGCCGGACGGGGCCGATTACACCATCTGGTTGGGGAGCGGGCTGTTGACGGCGCTGCCCGACCTGCTGACCCAAACCGGTCTGGACGGGCAGGTCGCCATCGTCAGCGATGAGGCCGTCGCCCCCCATTGGCTGGCGCCGTTGCAAGCGGCTTTCGCCGCGGCCGGTCGCCCTGCGGCCGCCATCGTGGTGCCCGCAGGCGAGGCGCATAAGAACCTGGCCACGATCAACCGGATTTACGACGGGCTGATCCAGGCGGGGTTGGACCGGCACGGGGTGGTGGTGGCCCTGGGCGGCGGTGTCGTAGGCGATATGGCCGGCTTTGCCGCGGCTACGTTCCTGCGGGGAGTGGCATTCGTGCAGGTGCCCACCACCCTGCTGGCCATGGTGGATGCCTCGGTTGGCGGCAAGGTGGGGGTGGATCTGCCCCAAGGCAAGAACCTGGTGGGCGCGTTCAAGCAACCCGCGCTGGTCGTGGTGGACCCGGACCTGTTGCGCACCCTACCTCCGGCCGAATTTCGTCGCGGGCTGGCCGAGGTGGTCAAGCACGGCATCATCGGCGACCCCGACCTGTTCGTCCAGCTCGAAGGCGCCGGCCCGGCTTCGCTCGAGTCCTTGCTGGCGCGGGCGCTGCGGGTCAAAATCGCCGTGGTGCAGCGCGACCCTTACGAGCGGGGCGAGCGCGCCCATCTCAACCTGGGTCATACCTTTGCCCATGCCTTCGAGCAGGTCAGCGGCTACACGCTGCCGCACGGTGAGGCTGTGGCCGTGGGCCTGGTAGCCGCCGCCGAATTGGCCGCCGGCCGCGGTCTGTGCGAACCCGATCTGCCCCGGAGGGTGCGCGACCTGCTCACCCGTTTGGGATTGCCCACCGGCCTGCGCGGCCTGGCGCCAGAGGTCGTGTTGGCAGCCATGGCGACCGACAAAAAACGGCGGGCCGGCCGTCTGCGTTTCGTGTTGCCCCAGGCCCTAGGCCGGGTGGCCGTGTTCGACGATGTCACCGAGGCCGAGGTGCTGGCCGCCCTGGCGCGGGTGGTGGAGGGGGAGATGGGGGGAGCTTGAGGGAGCTGGGGGGAGTTTGGGGGGAGCTTGAGGAGCTAGGGGAGTTTGGGGGAGCTTGGGGGAGCTTCATCGTCCATCGTCCATCGTCTATCGTCCCCTCCATCGGCCTCAATCCGGGATGGAGGACGAACGACGGAAAACGACCCCTGCCGTACTCGGTCTTTCGTCCTTCGTCGCGACAAGTGGCTTAGACCCGGGACGACGACCAAACCATGCCAAACGATCCCGTTACCATTCCGTGCCGGTCAGGCCGTGCTCTGCCGCCCAGGCCGCAGCTTCGGCCCGACTGCGCAAATGGAGTTTGTCGAGAATGGTGCGCAAATGGGCCTTGACCGTATGCGGTGAAAGCCCCAGAGCGGCGCCGATCTCCTTGTTGCTGAACCCCTTCGCCACCCATTGCAGGATCTCACGTTCACGCTCGCTCAGCGCCTCCTGACCGGGCCCCATCTGGGGTGCAGGAGGCCGGATTGCCGCCCATTCGTCCAGAAGGCGGACAGCCAGCCGAGGGGTGATCACGGCGCCGCCGGCATGGACCTGCCGGATGGCTTCGACCAGCTCGGCGCCCGTCGCGTTTTTGAGCAGATACCCGCGCGCACCGGCGCGAATGGCGGCGAACAAATCCTCTTCCTGTTCCGAGACCGTGAGCATCAGCACTTGGAGCCGGGGATGAGTCAAGCGCAACCGTCGCGTGGCCTCGACCCCGCCCATGCCCGGCATGTGCACGTCCATCAACACCACATCCGGTGCCGGTTCGCCGATGGAAGCCAGGGCCTCTTCGCCGCTGCTGTAACCGGCCACGACTCGCAGGTCCGGTGTCTCGTTCAGAAGCCGGGTGAGCCCCTCGCGGAACAGGTGGTGATCGTCCACAACGGCAATTCGAATCATGGTCTTCCCTCCAAGGGGATGGTGACGATCACCCGTGTGCCCTGACCAGGCCCACTGGCGATGGTCATGGTACCGCCCAGACTTTGCGCCCGCTCGCGCATGCCGTTAAGGCCGTAACTGCGATGTCCCGAAGACGAAGGCGCTAATGGGAACCCCATCCCGTTATCGGTAATGGTCAGCTCGAGCTCACGCTCGGAGCGGAACAAGGCCACCCGCACCCGGCTGGCCTGGGCATGCTTGCGCACGTTGGTCAAAGCCTCTTGGGCGATGCGCAGCAGCTGCAACCCGACGGCGGCTTCGACCACGAGGTCGGACGGTTGCGCGTCGAATTCGACGGCGATCCCCGTCTGGAGACCGAATTCCTGCACGTAATCCCGCAATCGGGCGGCCAGATGTTCAGGACGCTCGACGCTCAAGCGCAGGCCGTCAATGGCTTCGCGCACGTCCACATAGGCGGCCCGCACGGTACGACGCAGCTCGACGACTTCCTGCCGGGCCGCCTGGGTGCGTCCGGCGGAGAGGAGCATTTCCAGCCGTTCCACCTGGAGGTTCAAATAACCCAGGGTTTGGGCCAGACCGTCGTGGATTTCGCGGGCCAACCGATAGCGTTCCTCCAGGATGCTCATCTGCTCCAGCCGTTCATAAAGCCGGGCATAGCCGATGGCCAGCGCCGCCTGGTGGGCCACGGTGCGCAAGAGTTCAAACTGCCGCTCGTGAAAAGCCTGGCGTCGTCGGGCGCCCAGAAAGAGGGCGCCCACGGTGCGGCCTTCGTTCAGCAAGGGCGTTGCTATCGCCGAGAGAAGTCGGTGTTCCTCGTGTCCTTCGGACTCGTCGGCGATCACCGGGCCCCCGTGTTCGCGGGCCTGGCGGATGAGCTGCACGGCTAGCCGATAGGCGGGATGCTCCAGGTCCTGGCCCAATCCGCGAGCCGCCCGACAGCTCCAGGTGTTCGTCTCTTCTTCGTACAGAAACACGCCCCCGGCTTGGGCCTCCCACCCGGCCATGACGATGTCGAGCATACGGGCGGCGAATTCGCCCAGGGTATCGCCGAGGGCCGAGGCGGTGGCCCGGTCGAGGGCATGCAGGGTGTGGACCTGGCGGGCGCGAGCGCGCATGCTCTCCAGCATGGCGGCAATGGCTCCGCCCAGGATGTTGAGCAAGCGCACCTGTTCTTCCGGCGGCCCATCGGCCGCGGGGAAATAGGCCGAGATGATACCCACCCGTTCCCGGTCGCGCACCAACGGCAAACAGGCCAGCGAACCGATCCCCTCGGCCTGGGCCACGGCGCGGATACCGACAAAGAGAGGACAATCGGCCGAGACATGGGTTTTCAGCGCCACACAGGTGCGGCAGCGCTCGGCATCCACCCCCTGGTCGAGATAGGTTCGCAGGGCCTGTAGGTAACGTTCGCTCAGCCCCCAGGCCATTTCCAGTTTGAGCCGGTTGCCTTCGGGGTCAAATGTGACCACCGAAGAGGCCTGCGCATCGGTCAGTTGCAAAGGGGCTCGGGCGGCCAATTCCAAAACGGTCGTTTCGTCGTCGGCCGTGGCAAGTCGATGCCCCAATTCGTGCAGGGCGAGGAGCTTTTGATGGTTGGCTTCCAACTCGGCGTAGGCGGTTCGCAACCGGGCTTCGGCCTCGGCGCTGCGGTGACCGGCGGCCGCCAGCCAGCTCAGCCCGAGCCAGGTCACCAGACTGCCGGTCAACCCGAACAAAAGCAGCTCGCTGTAACCCTGCCAGCTCACATCCAGATAGGCGGCCAGCCGTTGAGCCGCCGCCTGATGAAAGGCCGCCAGGAGAAAGATGAGCGGGGGTACCAGCCAGCGGAGCAGACGTAATTGCCGCGAAAGCGCCATAGGGGGAAGATGCCGAAGCGCGTCGGAGAAGACCGGGGGAACGTCTCGCTACCCTTACCCTATATAGAGACCCCTAAAGTAGGCAAGCTTACGTGACAATGTAGGATGAATTCCGCGGGGTTGTCCTACATCTCAACCACAAGCGGGATCACCATCGGACGGCGGCCGGTGGTACGCTGGCAAAAATCCACCAACGCCGTGTGTGCGCGGTCGGCAATTTCTTGGGCCGTTTCTTCCTGTTCCAGAATTTTCCACACGAGCTCTTTGGCCGAAGTCACCAGGTCGCCGGCTTCGGCCATATGAACGAACCCGCGCGAGAGGATCTCCGGCCCCAGGAGCACCTCGCCGGTGGTCTTGTCGAGTCCGATGACGACGACCAGAAAGCCGTCACGACCGAGGTGACGGCGGTCGCGCAGGACCGCCGAGGCCACGTCGCCCAATCCATCCACGAAAATATCGCCTGCGTTCACAAGTTCGGCCGGACGCAGTCCCTCCCCGTCGAGGGTCATCACCTGCCCGTTCTCGATGACGAAGACATTTTCGGCCGGGATGCCCACCTCGCGCGCCAGGCGGGCGTGGAGCACCAGCTGCCGATATTCGCCATGGATGGGGATGAGATACTCCGGTCGCACGAGACGGAGCAGGTGCTTCTGGTCCTCGCGGCTGCCGTGGCCGCTGACGTGGACCTCGGTCAGCTCGTCGTAGTAGATGTCGGCCCCCAGACGAAAGAGGTTGTCGAGGGTGCGATGGATCATCTTCTCGTTGCCAGGGATGGGCGAAGCGCTGATGATGACCGTATCGCCCTGGCCAATGCGCAGATGGCGGTACTGGCCCTGGCTCATGCGCACGAGCGCACTCGTCGGCTCGCCCTGGGTGCCCGTACAGACGATGGCAACCCGCTCCGGTGGGAGGTGGCTCATCTGCTCCGGCGTCAACAGCCCTCCGGCCGGCGGCCGCAGGTAGCCCAGCTCGGTGGCCATACGGACGTTTTGGATCATGCTGCGGCCGGTGACCCCCACCAAACGGCCATGACGGATGGCCACGTCAATGACCTGCTGGATGCGCGAGATGTTCGAGGCAAAGGTGGCCACGATGACCCGGCCCGGCGCCTGTCCCATGAGATGGTCCAGGGCCTTGGCGAGTTCCTGCTCCGAAGGCGTGTAGCCGGCCACCTCGACGTTGGTCGAATCGGACAGGAGCAGGCGTACCCCGGCATCGCCCAAGCGGCGCAACTTGTCCTCATCGGTCAGGCGGCCGTCCACCGGGTGGGCGTCGAACTTGTAATCGGTCACGTGAAGGACGGTGCCGACGGGCGTGTGCAGGACGACGCCGACGACGTCGGGGATGGAGTGGCACAGATGCACGAACTCGAGACGAAAGGCCCCCAGCTGAATCTGCATGGCTTCGTCAATGACGCGCAGGTCCGCGGCGTCTAGCAGGCGATGTTCCCGCAGTTTGTTCTCCACCAACCCCAGGGTCAGGCGAGTGCCGTAAATGGGCGCCTTGATCTGCGGCAGGATGTAGGGCAGCGCGCCGATGTGATCTTCGTGGCCGTGGGTGAGGATGAAAGCCGCCACCTTGGGCAGATTGTCCAGCAGATAGCTCGTATCGGGGATGACCAGGTCAATGCCCGGCATGTCATCGGCAGGGAACATGAGGCCGGCATCCACGACGATGATGACATCGCCGTACTCGAAGGCCATCATGTTCTTGCCGAATTCGCCTAATCCGCCGAGCGGGATGATACGTAGGGCAGTGGAATGGGCAGACACGATGCAGATGGGTAACCTGGGACGGTGGACGCTAGACTTGTTGTAACTAATTCAGGCCGATGACGATGATGGCTCAGGTTCCGACAGGATTCCATCTCAGACAGGCAAAAGACGGAGGACAAAGGACGACTTTTCTTCGTCCTCCGTCTTTCGTCCGTCGTCCTAGCGAGCAGCCAAGGGTGGGAAGGGAAGACCAGAGCGTAAGGCAGTGGGCCGAGTAGTTACGATTTGTTTATCGTCCATCGTCCATCGTCTAGAAAAACGTCAGCTGCTCGAAGTCGGTGGGGGGAGCGGTCGTTTCGGCCAGACGGCGCAGTTCGGCCAGCAAGGCCGGGATGCGGGCAAAGTCGCGCTCCAGGTCGCGCAGCCATTCGGGGTTGCGCAACGCCGCGGCCGGATGGTAGAGGGGCAAGACGTAGCGGAAGGGCGGCGCCGGTTGCCGGCGGCCGGCCGGACGGTCCAGGCGCAGTGGCTGGCCGTGGACGCGGGTGATCCGGGCCGTGGGTGGGAAGAAACGGGCCATGGAAAAGCGGCCCAGGGTGATGATGAGATAGGGGTCAATCAGCTCGATCTGGCGGTCAAGATAGGGTCGGCAGGCTTCGATCTCATCGGGCAATGGGTCGCGGTTGGCCGGCGGCCGGCACTTGATGACGTTGGCGATGAAAACCTCCTCGCGGGTCAGACCGATGCTCCGTAACAGATCGGCCAGCAATTGCCCTGATGGGCCTACGAACGGCCGGCCCTGGCGGTCTTCGTGGTAGCCGGGCGCCTCGCCGATGAACAGGATCTCGGCGTCGGCCGGGCCTTCACCGGGCACGGCCTGGGTGCGCAACCGTCCCAACGGACAACGCTGACATCGCCGCACCTCGGCGGCCAGGGTTTCCAGCGCGAGTCCGGGGGTTTCCATGCGCGTCCTCTCAGGGAGATGTGGTCTGGCCCAGCCAGATCTGGGCCAGCGTCGCCTCCACGGCCGTCAGCTCGGCCATCAGCCGCCGACGGTCAAGCCCGTATCGGGTCATTAGCAGGGCGTCTTCGTCGTTGTCGCTGTAATAGCGAGGCCGGCGCCCCACCTCGACAAAGCCATGTCGCCGGTAGAGGGCGATGGCGCGGACATTCGAGACCCGCACCTCCAGCGTGACCTCGGTGCATCCCAGTTCCGCCGCAATCAGCAGGAGGTGCACCAGCAGGTAGCTGCCCAGATGACGCCCGCTGTAATCGGGATGGGTGGCGATCGTCGGGATGTGGGCCACATCGCCCATCTGCCAGACGCCGCCATAGGCCAGGATGGACGGTAACCCAACCCCACGGCTGCGCACGACGCGGTAGTGGGACCAGGGATTGGCCAAAAGCTCGCGGCGGTAGATGCCGCTGCTCCAGGCCGGCGTGAACACGCGGCGCTCGATGGCCATGACCTCGGGGATGTCCTCGAGGCGCATGACATCCACATAGAAAGGCAGCGAAGCAACCGGGGGAACGGACACAAAACGACCGCTAACGGGCAATACGCGGTTAGCCCAAGTAGATCGGGCCAAGGGTGATGGGATCGTCGGCCTCGCCGGCCTGAAAACGACGCCAGGCCAGAGCGGCCAGCACACCGGCCCGCCGCACGCCCAGGGCCGGCGGCACCACGGTGGCGCCTTCACCCCAGACCCGTTGCAGGGTCTCGGCGTCGGCCGGGCTGATCTCGCCGACGAAACGCAGGGGTGGACGGAGATGGGCCAGCAGCTCGTCCAGCGTCCCGGCCCGCCAATCGCCCAGGCGTTGCGGCCAGGGCGTCCCGGCTGCGTAGAGGCCGGCGTAGTAGCGACCCCGGCCTGCCGCCACCAGCGCGCACACCGGCCAGGCGCCGAGATGGGGATAGGCCAGGACATCGAGGGTGGGAATGCCGAGGAGGGGCAGACCCGTCGTCGCCACCATGCCCTTGGCCAGACTCACGCCCACGCGGGTGCCGGTGTAGGAACCGGGGCCGATGGCCACAGCCAGGGCCGTCAGCGCGGTCGGCCCTAGGCCGAGGAGGCGGAACAGGGCCTCGATTTGGGGCATCACCTCGCCGGTATGACGGCGCTGCGTATGCCAGTTGAGCTCGCCCACCACCTGCCGACCATCAAAGAGCGCGATGGAGGCAAAAGCGGTGGCGGTATCGAGGGCCAGGAGCATGCGATCAGCCGGGAGCAGGACGGCGATGGTCGGTCAGGGTAATCCGGCGGCGACCGGGGCCGGCATCGGCGAGGGTGATGTCCACCCGTTCGGCCGGGAGAAGAGGCCGCACGGCGTCGGCCCATTCGATCAGGACGATCCCCCGGTCGAACAGCTCTTCCAGGCCCAGGGCCTTGACTGCCGCCACGGCTTCGCCGGTTTTCTCATCGCGCAGGCGGTAACAATCCACGTGATACAGCCGGCCGCCGTCGGGTAACTCGTATTCGTTGATCAGGATGAACGTCGGACTCGTTACGACCTCACGGACACCCAGACCGGCAGCGATGCCTTTGGCCACCAGGGTCTTGCCGGCGCCAAGGGGGCCGAACAGGGCGATCACCAGGGGCGGTTTCAGCGTGGCGCCGAGCCGGGCAGCCCAGGCCAGGGTCGCCTCGGGCGATTCGCTGAGAAACGTTTCCGACATGGGCCGGATTGTAGCGGATGGTACGAAAAACGGGCAAAAGGACGATCAACGGACGATAGACGATGGACGATGGATTTCGTCCGTTGTCCAATCGCCGGTTACCAAAACCACCGTATCCTCTCCCGTTGTCAGGCGCAGCCGCTCGCCCGTGGTCTCGTCGTAAAATCCGGTCATCAACCGGTAAGGGCCGGCAGGCACCGCGGCCGGCACTCGCAGGACAAAAGCTGTCGTCACCACTTCACCCGGCTGCCAGCGGTCGCTCGGATAGGCGCCCCAAACCGGATAGGCATCGGCCTGGGCGATAACGGCATCGGCGCCATCGAGTAGCTGATTGAAAACCTTCCAGTTGCGTCCGACCGGACCGGTGGCCTGCCAGTACAGCGCCAATCGCAGGTAGCGTCCCGGTTGGGGCAACGCCGGGGTGAGGGTGTAGCCCACCAGGCGGATGCCGTCGGCAAAGTCGGCCATCAGGGGCTGCGCAGGCTGCGTCACCGCGGTCGGGCGGCTTCGCCAGGCCTGCACGCGCACGTAGGTCGTGCCGGGGAAGACCTGGTCCACGTAGAGCCGGGCGTGGTTTTCCAGCCAGCCACGGATGAACCCGTTGGGGTCATTGACCGTATCGTAACCGCGCAGCTGCCAGACCGTATCGAAGGCGGCAAAAAGCGCCTCCAGCCGCGCCGCCGTCTCCGCGGCCGAGATGGCATAGAAATCGCTGGCCGGGTCGCCCCAACCGATGCCGGGGTCGCCGTCCACATGCCCGGTCAACGCCACCACCGGCCCTTCGCCCACGACCTCGGCCGGCGGCGGGAACGCGCTCAGCCGCCCCATCCAGCCGATGCTATCGGGCCAGTACACGAGCAGCGCCGGGTAGAGATAGCCGGCATTGACCAGAACGGCATCGCGCGGGCCGACCTGCCCCGCCAGAAAGGTCACGGCCCCGCGCAGGTCGTCGGCCGCCTCGAAGGTATGACGCTGGGTGAAAAACTGACGCAGGCTGATGAGATTGCCGGCCACGATGGCCGTCAGGGCTAGCCCGGCCAGCACGCAACGCAGGGACACCCCACCGGGGCGAGGATGGCCAGCCAAAGCCGACAACCCTGCGGCCAGCAGGACGGGAAAGGCGCCGCTGTAAAGGGAGGCGTAGCGCACGTGGTACAGCGGCGTCAGCGTCAGCGAGGCCAGCGCGATGAGCAGCAACGGCCCGAACACGCTCGTCCCCAAAAACCACGTGTCCCGGCGCCGGCCGGGCAGGCTCCAGGCGGCCAAAGCCAGGCCCAGCCCCAGTAAGCCCAGCGGCCACCACTGCGACGGGTCGAGAGACTGACCGGCCACGAGGGCCACCCCCACCTCTTTGACCATCGTCACGGCCAGGGTGAGCGGGTCGGTTGCCTCACGCCAGGGCGGTACGGGTGGGTCGAGGGCCTGACGCAGGGCATGGGGCAACCAGGGCGTATAGAGCACGAGCGCCCCAAGCTGCGCCGCCAACCACCATCCCAGGTCGCGCAGCCGTCGCGCCAACGCGACCAGGACGAACAGGTTCAGCGCCACCAGGGCGAAGGCGCTGTAGTACAGCGTCCACAGGGCTTAGGGCTGCCAGGACGGCACAGGCCGCCGGCAGCCTCCAACCCCGTCCTCCCTTGTGCCAAAACCGTCCGCTGACGACCAGCAGGAGCAACAACCAGAACTCGCCCAGGGTGTACATCCGCACTTCCTGGGCGTACCACACCCCCAATGGGCTGAGCGCCGCCAACCCGGCCGCCGCCACGCCTACCCGCGGGCCGTAGTGCCGCAGCCCCAAATGGGCCGCCAGCGCCACGTTGGCCAGTCCGAACCCCAGCGAGAGAAAGGCTAGGGCGAACTCGCTGCGGCCGGCCAGCCGGGTCCAGCCGTGCAGCAGGGCGTAGTACAGGGGCGGGTGGATGTCGCGGGCCGTGTGCGCCCACATGGCCGGCAACGACTTGCTCGCCAGCAAGGCGCTGACGGTTTCGTCGTACCACAGGCTATCGGCGCCCAGGCGATAGAGCCGCAGGGCCAATCCACCCAGCAGGATGATCAGAAGCAGCGCACGGTGCCGCGAGGAGAAACGCGTCATGGCGCAAGTGTACACGGGATGGCCGGGAAACGGAACCGACGCAGACCGGCGCGGCGTTCGGTCGGCGCAGAAAGTCCGTCATCTGCTTGACGCGTCCCCGAAACACGCCCGATCGGCAGCCGTCTCACTGCCCGCGGCGGCGCAATGACTTTAGAATGGTCTTCTGTACGTTCATCGGTCAAAGTCAGGACGAAAGGACGAAAGACGGAAGACGAAAAAAACGCCTCCTCTCCCGTCCATCGTCCGTCGTCTATCGTCCATCGTCTATGAACCTCCCCACCGTTTTGGTCGCCTGCGACGACCTGTACTTCAGCCTCCGCATCCAAGACGTGGTCGAGAAACTGGGCGGTCGAGTCCGCACCGTTTCTTCGGCGGCCGACCTGGCCGATGGTTTGGCCGATGCGCCCGTGCTGGCCCTGATCGAGGTCGGGCCGGGCGGACAAGGCGACTGGATACACGCCGTGCATTACGCCCGTAAGTTCACCCGCGGGGTGCCCATCGTCGCCTTTGCCGCCCATGTGGACACGGCCGCTCGCGAGGCCGCCCAAGCCGCCGGGTGTGATTACGTCTGGAGCAAAAACCGCTTCATGGCCGAGTTGCCGGCCGTGGTCGCGCGCTATCTGGCGCCGCCGGCCGATCTGGAGGGCTGCGCCGATGCGCCCAATGCGCTGGTGGAGGAGGGCCTGCGGCTCTTCAACGCCGGGCAATACTACCCCTGCCATGATGCCCTGGAAAAGGCCTGGATGGCCGAACAGCGCCCCTGCCGCGACCTCTACCAGGGCATCCTGCAGCTGGCCATTGCCCTCCACCACATCGAACAGGGGAATTTCGCCGGCGCCGACAAAATGTTCCGCCGGGCCATCACCAAATTTCAACGTCTGCCCGGCCGCTGTCAGGGACTCGATGTGACCGACCTGCTGCACACGAGCCGCCGGTTACACCGAGTCCTCCTCGACCTCGGCCCCGACCGCATCGGCGAGTTCCCGCGGACGCTGTTCCCGACCCTCTCCCTTGCCCGATGAAACACCGTGTTCGTGAAAGCCTCTCAGAGGATGTTTGGGAAAATACTGTTTGTTATCTTCTTTTTATAATCACAAAGACACCAAGATACCAAGAATGATCTTAAGAACAAAAGATTACTTATCAATCTTTTGATCAACTAATCGGTAAAAATAAAATGAATCTGTTCTTCGTCAAGGCTGTTCGACCGAAAACGCTAAAAGAACTCATTCAACATGGGTCGAATCAATGAAATAATAACATCTTGTTGGCTTTTGCTGTTTTTCTTATTTTATATTCTTATCTGATACAGCAGCTGTCTCCCAGTATCTTAGTGTCTTTGTGATTATAAAGATAAAAACACAACCGCTCCTAGCCGACGGGTAAGCCATCCGCGACGCCTTCGGCCGTCGTTGCCGTCTCGGGGGTCTCGGGCGGGACGAAACGATAGCCCACGCCCGCCTCGGTGAGGAGGTAGATAGGCTCTTGGGGCGAGGGTTCGATCTTGCGCCGGACGCGATTGACCAGCCCCTTGACCAGATGGCGGTCGCCCTGACCGCTGTAGCCCCATACCGCCTCCACCAGGGCCTCCGGCGGGAACACACGCCCCGGCCGGTTGAGGAGCGTGGCCAGCAGCCGATACTCCAGGGTCGCGAGCCGGACCACACCGGTGGGCGGGGTGATTGCCTGGGTTTCGGGGTCGAGCAGCGGATGGGGCGCGGGCATGGCCGGCGCCGCGACCGCAATCCGACTGAGGGCCAGGGCTTGCGCGGCCAACAGGCGTAGGTCGTAGGGCTTGGTCACGACCAGCGTGGCCCCGCGCTGGTAGAGCTCCAGCAGGGTTTCCTCGCTCGTCGGCGGACAGAGGATGATCAGCGGGGCCGAGGTGAGGGTGCGCAGCTCGCGCAGACGGTTGACGGCCGTCGTCGGGCCGTCCACATCCACCACCAGTACCGACACATCGCCGATCTGACGGGTGTCGGGGGGCGGGGTATGACGCACGATGCCGCGCAAACCCACCTGGCGGAGCGCCACGGTGAGCAGCTCCGCCAGGCGTTGTTCATCGCAAAGGATCAGGGCTTGCATGCCTGCTCACCTGCCTGGGGGTCTGCGAAGGATGGCTTGCTCAGGCCGATGATGGCTCAGGGCCCGCCGGGGATCATCCCAGGCAGACGAAAGATGTAGCGCCAGATGGCATCTTGCTCTACGCCTTTCGTCCGTCGTCCTGGCGAACAGCCGAAACAAGAGAGCCGTCCGTCAGGTAGAAACAGCGGACCGAGCCGTTACGATTGTAGAAAGAAACCCAGGCCAAGGCAAGCGGACGCGGCAGCCCATCCGCCGGAGCGTTCCGGTGGCTCCGGCGGTCAGGGCGGCCTCCGCGAGCGAGCAATCGCCCGGTCTGAAGGTTAGAACTCCTCTTCTTCTTCCTCTTCCCAGTCCTCCTCTTCCTCCCACTCCTCCTCTTCCTCGTCCCAGTCCTCGAGCGCTTCTTCGTCCTCGTCATCGGACCAGAACGTGAACGCGTCGCCCGGTGCGCCGCATTCGGGGCAGCGGCTGGGACGGTTGCGCAGGGTGCCCCGACGAGTGTAGCCGCATTCGTCGCATTCCCACTCGCCGGTGACGGTCGAAGCCGAAGGGCCTCGGCGTGAGAACGTGGCCATAGATGGTCGCTCCTCCAGGAACAGGTTGGTTATTCGGAACGGTTTCGTGACGAAGGGGACTGGCTACCCCACGAGAAACCAGACGCCCGTATCCTAGCAACGATGGGTCACAAAAAGGTCACAACCTTTGTACAAAGGCGGTTCTAAGGGCACCCAACGGGTATCAAACCGGTCGCGGTTATTTTTTGGCCTGGTCTTTGCTGAGATGGCAGAGCTTGTATTTCTTGCCGCTGCCGCACCAGCAAGGGTCATTGCGCCCCCAGCGCGCCAGCACTTCCGGGGTCGGTTTCGATTTGGTACCGAACAGCTTCAGCATGGGGAAAACATCCTCCGAGAACAAAAAGTGGGATAACGGCCCCCGAGGGGCCTGAGGCAAAACGTTCCGACTGTATGCCAGAATCGGCCGAAGTGCAAATGGCCACACCCCACGCGAAAGGCGCTTCCCTCGTCGGCCCGCGTTACGGCAACCAAGCGGGCCATCGCGCCGGCGCGGCCGGCACGTGCAAGGTCCCCGTGGCCACCTCGAGCAGCCAGATCTCGGGCTGGGCTTCGGGGGCGGCGATGGCAAAACGCTGGCCTACCAGCCAGCGCCCATCCGGCGACCAGAGCGGCAGGCTGTGATGAAAGTCCGGTTCATCGGTGAGAGGACGGGCCTCGCTGCCGTCGGGGCGCAGCAGCCAGACCTGAGCGCCGTCGGCTGTCGTTACCGGGGAACGGGTCAGGACGATGTGGCTTGCATCCGGCGACCAGGCCGGCGAGCTATCCTCCATTCCGGCGACCGGGGCGCCGAGATCGCGCAATTGGCCGGTCGTCAGGTCGAGCGCCATCAGCCGCGCCTGATAGCCCTGTTCATCGTTTTGGATGGCGATGAAGAGGATGACCTCACCGTTCGGACGCCAGCTGCCGGGTTCACCGCTCTCGCCGGGTATCAGGAGATGACGTCCGTCGTCGAAGCGATACAGGTGCAACCCCCGGCCGGGTTCGACAAAGCTCAACCAGGCGCCATCGGCGGAAAAACGCGGGGCAAAGCCCTGGAGATCGCCGTCAAACACGGCGACGGTGGCGCCCGTATCGGGATGCAACCACCACAGCCGGACGTCTCCGGGATGGCGACGGCGTTCGTAAACGGCCAGGTTATCCCGTGGCGACCAAACCGCGCCGCTGCAGCGCTCCCGGGGGCAGGCCAGGACACGGCGCGGTTCGCTTCCATCGGGGCGCAGGCGCCAGATGTCGCTGCCGCCGTCCGCGCGCAAGGCGGCAAACAGGATGTCGTCCCGTCGCGAGGCCACGCCGTAATCCCAGATGCCCTCGGGCGTAGCCGTTAGCGTGATCGGCCGACCGCTGCCCAGGGTCATGAGCACGAGCTGGTCGTGGCCCTGGGCATCGGGCGCCAGGTAGAGCAGACGCAACGGCCGCGTGCGAAAATGCCAGGAGACCGTCCGATCGGCCAGGGTTACGGTGATGCTGTAGGCCGTGTCGGCGGCCAGCGGTGCGCTGGGCCGGAAGACCAGGGTATTCCCTTCCTGCTGCCACGCGCCGGCTACAGGCGGGTCCATCCGGGGCGGTGGCGGCAAAACGACCGGCGGCGCAGCGAGGGTGAGGCGCAGATCGGTCCACACCGGCACGGCAGCGGCGCCGTCGGCCGGTTCCAGGGCCACCACGCGCGGCGCCGGCCGCGCTGCGCAACCGACCCACGCGAGGACGGCAACCAGGATGAAAACGGGATACAAGCGAGCGCACAAGGCCAGAAGTCACATCAAGTCTACCACGGGACAAACGAAGGACGAAGGTCGAGAGACGACGTTTTTCGTCCAGCGTCTGTCGTCCTAACGGCTCGCTTCGGGGCCGATGGCGGGAAGGGAAGGCCCATCCGAAATGGCATCCACCCCTTTTCCTTTCAGGGGAGGATGTGGTATCATGGCTATGACGCATTGCGTCATAGAGGTATCCTATGGCAAGTTCGTACCATTCGTTTCGCACGGCCAAGGGGCGGCGTATCTGGGTGCGCCCCCTGCGCGCCGACGATGCATCCCACCT
>JAOADB010000192.1 GCA_026417535.1 Caldilineales bacterium | reverse complement strand
GGCGTGACCTACCTGAAACAGGATGAGTCCCGACATATCGCCTACGGGCTTTTCCTGCTCTCCCGCCATCTCGCCGTAGACCCCGGCCTGTGGGAGGTCATCGAGGCGACGATGAACGAGCTGTTGGTGCCGGCCCTGGGGGTCGTTACCGACGTGTTCGATGCTTACGACCCCGTGCCTTTCGACCTGAAGGAAGATGATTTCATCACCTTTGCCACGGCCCAGTTCGACAAACGGATGCAACGCCTGGAGAAGGCGCGACGTGCCTCCTTGGCCGAGGTGTACGAAACCGCCCAAACGCTTCTGGACGTGTAACCCATGTAGCGCAACTCCTGCGGAATTGCGTTCCATGCGCTACACCCATAGGGGTACCAAAGCGAACTGCTCCACGTCCACCAGACCGTGGTCGGTCAGTTTGAGGCTGGGAATGACCTCCAGGGCCAGGAAACTCATGGCCATGAAGGGATCGTGCAGCACGGCGCCAAGCTCGTGGGCCGCGGCGATGGCGGCATCCATCTGCCGGCGGACGACCTCCACCGGCTCGGTGCTCATCAATCCGGCGAGGGGCAAAGGCACAGCGGCCACCACCTGGTCACCCACAGCCACGGTCATGCCGCCGCCCAACCGGGCCACATGGCGGGCCGCCGTGAGGAGCGAGGCATCGTCCACGCCGATGGCGACGATGTTGTGATGGTCGTGAGCCACCGAGGAGGCGATGGCGCCCCGACGCAGGCCCATTCCCCGGACGAAACCCTTGCCCACCCGACCTGAGTACTGGTGGCGTTCGATGACGACCATCTTGGCCAAGTCGCGGTCGGGGTCGGTCTGGGCCAGGCCATCGCGAGAGGCGATGGGTTCGATCAGGTGATGGGTGAGCAGTTGGTTGGGGATGATGCCGATGACGCGGGCATGGGTACCCTCGGCCGGGATCCGCACATCCACCCGGTCCCAGGCCACGTTCATCGTGTTACGCAGGCTGCGCGGCAACTCACGGCGGGGGGTCAGGGGCACCCCGTCGCGGGCCACAACCTGGCCTCCGCGGATCACCAACCAGGGCCGCGGGGCCTGGAGGTCGTCGAAAGCGATGAGATCGGCGCGACGACCGGGTGTGACGGCTCCTCGGTCGTAAAGGCGAAAGTACTGGGCCGCGTTCCAGCTGGCGATGCGCAGGGCGATGATGGGGTCCAACCCTTCGGCGATGGCCGTGCGCACCATGAAGTCAATGTGGCCTTCGTCCAGCAGGTCGGCGGGCTGACGATCATCGGTGCAAAAGCAAAACCGATGGTGATTGAGCGGCGTGACGAGGGGTAGCAGGGTCTTGAGATTGCGGGCGTTGGTGGCCTCGCGCAGGAAGATGGTCAGCCCTAGGCGCAGTTTCTCCTGCGCTTCCTCCACGGTGGTGCACTCGTGATCCGAGCCAATGCCCACGGCGGCATAGGCCTGCAGCGCCCGTCCCGTCAGGCCGGGGCAATGGCCGTCAATGACGCTCTTGCCGAACACGCGCAGCTTGTCCAACACCTCGTCCTCGCCGGCGACGACGCCTGGGAAATTCATCACCTCGGCCAGGCCCAGGACCCAGGGGTCATTTTGTAAGGAGACCAGGTCGTACCAGTGGAGGACGGCGCCGTTCGTCTCCATGTTCGTAGCCGGGACGCACGACGAGGCCATGACGTACATGCTGACGGGGCCGTATTTGGCGCTGTCGAACATGAAGCGGATGCCATCCAGACCCAACACATTGGCAATTTCGTGCGGATCGGTGACAACGGTTGTCGTGCCGCGGGCGGCCACCACGCGGGCAAACTCGGCTGGCGGCACGAGCGCGCTCTCGATGTGGACATGGGCATCAATGAAACCCGGCGCCAGATAGGCGCCTCGGAGGTCAATGCTCTCGGCGCCCTCGAACTCGCGCCCCAGGCCCACGATCCGAGAATGGGCAATGGCCACATCGGTAGGGATGATGGCGCCGTCGAAGATATCCACAACGCGGGCATTGCGCAGCACGAGATCGGCGGGGACATCCCCACGCACATAACGCAGCATCTGCAAAGGCTCCATAGGCGAAACTCCTGTCATCAGGCGAGCGCCGCGCGCACGGCCGCGGCGACATGACCTTCGGCCACGAGCTGGGCCGCAATGGCCATGTAGGGCGCCAGCTCGGCGTCGGTGGAAAGGAAGGGAATGTGACGGCGGATGAGCTCGTAGGCGGCGGCGGTGCCACGCCCCAGGCGGGCATGCGGCCCCAAATGCCGACGGCGAAAATCGATCGCCTGGGCCGCCGCCATCAGCTCGATGCCTAGGATGTGATTGAGATTGCGCAACACCCGCCGCGCCTGGCGGCCGGAAATGGGGCCGTTGGACACGTGGTCCTCGACGTTGGCCGAGGTCGGGATGGTATCGGCGCTGGCCGGATGGCAAAGGGCCTTGTTTTCCGAGGCCAGCGCCGCCGCCGTGTACTGGGTGAGCATGAAACCCGAATTGAGACCGCCGTTTTCGGTCAGAAAAGGTGGCAGCAATCCCCCGTTGGCCGCGCTATCCACCAGGCGGTTCAGACGCCGTTCCGAGATGTTCCCCAATTCGGTCATGGCCAGAGCCAGATAGTCGAAGGCGATGGCCAAGGGTTCGCCGTGAAAGTTGCCGCCGCTGAGGGCAGTGACGCTCCCATCGTCCTCCCAAACGAGGATGGGGTTATCGGTGACGCTGTTCAGCTCGATCTCGATGACCCAGCGGGTATAGGCCACAGCATCGGCGCAGGCGCCGTGCACCTGAGGCATGCAACGGAGGGTATAGGCATCCTGCGGGTCGCGGCGCAAATCGGTGCGGATAAAGGTGGAGCCTTCCAACAGACGGCGCAACAGGTCGGCCATATCCACCTGCCGCGGGTGCGGACGCAAGGCGTGGATGCGGGGGTCAAAGGCCTGAACGGTACCGTGTAGGGCCTCTAGGGAGAGGGCGCCGGCCACCGCGGCCACGAACGCGGCGTTTTCGGCCTCGACCACGGCCAGGCAACCCAGGGCGGTCATAAGCGCCGTGCCGTTGGTGAGGGCCAGACCCTCTTTGGCGGCTAACTCGACCGGACGCAGCCCTACGGCGGCCAGGGCCTCGGCGCCAGGCAGCACCCGACCGCCGACCTCGGCCCGGCCTTCGCCGATCATCACCGCAGCCATATGCGCCAACGGCGCCAGATCGCCGCTGGCCCCCAGCGAACCCTGCCGAGGGATGACGGGATGCACACCCCGTTCGAGCATGTCGAGGAGCAAGCGCAGGGTCTCCAGGCGGATGCCGGAATAGCCGCCGGCCAGCGTATTGGCCCGTATCAGCATCATCGCCCGCACCACTTCGGTCTCGAAGGGCACGCCGGTGCCGGCGCTGTGGGACAGGACGATGTTACGCTGGAGTTGGCGCAGATGTTCGGGAGGGATCACCCGGTCTTTGAAGGCGCCGAAACCCGTGGTGACGCCGTACACCACCTGCCCCGCAGCGACGATCGCAGCTACGGCCTGGGCCGATCGTTCAACGGCGGCTACGGCCTCGGGTGTCAATTCCAAACGTATCTCACCGGCGCCGGCTTTGGCGACGGCGACGGTATCGGCAATGGTGAGGTGATGACCATCTACGCTGATGGTGTGCATGCGTTAGTAACGGGTAATGGGCAATCGGTCACTCGGCTTTCGTCGTTCGTCCTCCGTCGCGGCTCTCGGCTTGCCTACACGACGAGAAACGGGCAAGGTAACTGCATCAGGCCGATCACGATGATGGCTCAGGTTCCGACAGGTTCCATAACAGCCGGGCGAAAGATGTCGCGCAAGATGGCATCTTGCTCTATGTCTTTCGTCCGTCGTCCTGGCGAGCGGCCGCTGGCGGGGAGGGAAGACCCATCCGGAACGCAAGGCCGTGGGCTGAGGAGTTACCAGGCAACAAAGGACGTGCCCTCGATTATACTGAAACGGTCACCCAAAGGCCAGGCTGTTTGACAAAGTCCCGATTCTGCCGGTATGATCAGGCCCCGTATACCCTGAATTGTCGAGGACATGCGCTTTGCTCCGTCGTCTCTGGCACGAATGGCTGATTCTGGCCCGCCATATCGGTAGCTTTCAGGCCAGGGTGCTCATCACCCTGGTCTATTTTACGCTCATCCTGCCCTTCGGTCTCCTCGTGCGGCTGTTGAGCGACCCTCTGCGCCGTAAGGCCGGACAGGGCAACACCATGTGGCAGGCCCGCGCCACTTACGATCTCGATCTCGAACGCGCCCGCCGACAGGGCTAGAGCGAATCAGACAGCCGATGTACATCCTGGGCGTTTCCTGTTTTTACCACGATGCGGCGGCAGCGCTGCTCAAGGACGGGGAGCTGGTGGCCGCGTCCGAAGAAGAACGTTTCAGCCGCAAAAAACACGATTCCGGCTTCCCCCACGGCGCCATTGCCTTTTGCCTGCGCCAGGCCGGGATCCAGCCGGGCGATCTCGACTACGTCGTCTTCTACGAGAAGCCGCTGCTCAAATTCGACCGCATCCTGCGCAGCGGTCTGGCCACGTTCCCGCGCTCGTGGCTGCTCTTCCGCGAGTCGCTGATCACCTGGATGAACGAGAAGCTGTGGATCAAAGCCCTGCTGCAAGAGCAGCTGCCCGATGTCCCGGCCGACCGCTTTCTCTTCGTCGAACACCATCTCTCCCATGCGGCCAGCGCCTTCTTTGCCTCGCCTTTCGAGGAAGCGGCCATCGTCACCATTGACGGCGTGGGCGAATGGACGACCACGACCGTGGGCAAGGGCGTGGCCACCTGGGATGGTCGGGGCGAAAATCGGATTGATCTGTTGCAAGAGGTGCGCTTCCCCCACTCCCTGGGCCTGCTCTACTCGGCCTTCACGGCCTATCTGGGCTTTCGGGTCAACAACGGCGAATACAAGGTGATGGGCATGGCGCCCTATGGCGAGCCGCGCTATGTGGATCGGGTCGAAAAACTGATCCGGGTGTATGACGACGGCTCGTTCTGGCTCGATCTCGATTACTTCGAGTTCCAGCATTCGCCCTTGCGCACCTTCAGCGACCGCTTCATCAAGCTGTTCGGCCCTCCGCGCGTGGCCGAATCCGAGTTCTACACCTACACCACCCACCCCCGCCGCGACCATCCGGCCTGGAACGAGGAAAAGGCCCGCGTCAACCAGCACTACGCCGACATCGCTGCCAGCATCCAGCATGTGACCGAAGAGGTCATGCTCAAGCTGGCCCGACATGCCTACGAGCTGACCGGCAGCAAGAACCTGTGCATGGCCGGCGGCGTGGCCCTCAATTCGGTCGGCAACGGTCGCATCCAACGGGAAGGCCCGTTCGAGCATGTGTACATCCAGCCGGCCGCAGGCGATAGCGGCGGCGCTCTGGGCGCGGCCCTCTACGCCTATCATGTCCTGTTGGGTCGGCCGCGGCGCTTCGTCATGGAACATGCCTACTGGGGCGAAGGCTTCGACGACACGACCATCCACCGCTTTCTGACCGAACAGGGCATTCCCTTTGAAGCCGCCGACGACGAGCACATCGTCACGGCCGTGGTCGAATCGCTCTTGCGCGGGGAGGTCGTGGGCCTCTATCAGGGTCGCTCGGAATGGGGACCGCGGGCGCTGGGCAACCGCTCCATCCTGGCCGACCCGCGACGGCCGGAGATGAAGGACATCGTCAACACCAAGATCAAATTCCGCGAACCGTTCCGGCCTTTTGCCCCGGTCGTGTTGGAAGAGGCCGCGCAGGACTACTTCGTCATCGGCTGCCCGGAGCAGGAGTTCCTGCCCCGGTTCATGCTGACCGTGGCGCCCGTCCACGAGGACAAACAGAGCGTCATCCCCGCCACGACCCACATCGGCGGCACCGGCCGGCTGCAGACCATCCGCCGGGCCTACAACCCGCGCTACTACGACATCGTCGCCACCTTCGGCCAGGCCACCGGCGTGCCGGTGGTGCTGAATACGAGTTTCAACCTGCGCGGGGAACCCATGGTCAACACTCCGGCCGATGCCTTCAAGACCTTCAGCAACAGCGGCCTTGACCTGCTCGTGCTGGGGTCGTTTCTCGTTCGCAAACCCAGGTAAGTTCGGAGTCTGCCATGCGTTTCGCACGACGTCTCGGTATCATCGGCGAGTTGTTCAGCTTTCTCTGGGCCCAGAAGCTCTACTGGATGATCCCCATGATGGTCATCCTGGTGGCGGTCATCCTTATCGCCCTTTTGGGTCAGACTTCGGCCGTAGGGCCTTTCATCTACACCTTGTTCTGACAACCGACTTGCTGGCGGCGGTCAACGTCCTTCGCGTTTTGCCCCGTCCCTATAGCTTGCGCTATACTTGTCTTTACATTTTGCGGCAACTGTTCGAGAAGACGGAAGACGAAGGACGAAAGACGAAAAAATGCCGTCCGTCTTCCTTCCTTCGTCCTTCAGCTCGGCCCTGGGCCGATGATAGCGATGAAGGTTTGATCTCGACAACCGAACAGTTGCTCAAGCCTTTTTGCAAGGAAGTCTCATGGCCAACGAAGGACGCGCCAAAGCCCTGGAATCCACCCTCGCCTCCCTCACCAAACGCTTCGGTGAGGGTACGATCATGCGATTGGGCGAGGCTTCGTTCATGCAAGTCGAGGCGATCCCGACGGGGTCGCTGGCCCTCGACCTGGCCCTGGGCGTGGGTGGATTGCCCCGCGGCCGCGTCATCGAAATCTTCGGCCCCGAAGCCTCGGGCAAAACGACCCTCTGCCTGCACAGCATCGCCGAAGCCCAAAAACAGGGCGGCATCTGCGCCTTTCTCGATGTCGAACACGCCCTGGACCCGGCCTACGCCGCCAAAATCGGCGTGGACGTGAACCATCTCTACGTCTCCCAACC
>JAOADB010000191.1 GCA_026417535.1 Caldilineales bacterium | reverse complement strand
GCCCTCATCGCCGTCGTCGTCATCGCCGGCGTGGTCTTGCTGGGCAACCGCATCCTGGAGGTCTTCCGGAACATCGCCGGCAGCTTCTAAGTGCTCACCCTTCTCTCGTCGTATGTCTCAGGAGGTCAAGCCATGTTGACTCAACTCCTCACCCTGTTGCTCGTGCGGTTGCAGATGGCGCGCGAGGAAGGCCAGGACCTGGCCGAGTACGCGCTGCTCATCGCCCTCATCGCCGTCGTCGTCATCGCCGGCGTGGTCTTGCTGGGCAACCGCATCCTGGAGGTCTTCCGGAACATCGCGGGCAGCTTCTAAGCGGTCAAAGGCGGTAGCCGGGTGATTCGGAAGCAAGAAGGAGGCACGGTCTATGTGGAACCATCTCCTACGTTGTTGGATTGAGCGTCTGTCCTGGCGGCGAGAGGAAGGTCAGGACCTGACCGAATATGCCCTGCTGATCGCTTTCATCGCTCTCGTCGCCATCTGTGGGGTGATGCTCCTCGGCTACCGCCTTTACCTGGTTTACTGGAGCGGAGCCCACAGCTTTTGAATTACCGTCGCCGTTTCCACTCCCACCCTTCCATCCTCAAGCCGTCGAAAGAGCAGCCCACACCAACCTCATAAACCCGTACTCCCAGGCCGCAGTGTTCCCTTCCCCGCCGGTTATCCGGCGGGGAAGGGGCGGGCGGGCCGCTTCCGTGGCAAGGATTCGACATGAGGCAACGATGGTTCCTTTCCGGTCGTCGCGAGCGCGGCAATGCCCTTGTCGAACTGGCGTTGACTTTGCCTCTGCTCCTGATGCTGACGCTGGGCGCCATCGAGCTAGGGCGGGGTTTGAACACCTACCTGGCTCTGGTCAACGCCTCGCGCGAGGGGGCGCGCTGGTGGAGCACCCATCCCAGCGATTGGAACGGTGCGCTGGCGCGCGTCCGGACCGAAGCGGCCAGGGCCGGGGTGACGAATCCCACTGTCGAGCGCAGCCCGGCGAGCGGCACACCGGCCGTGGGAACCTCGGTAACGGTACGGGTGCGCCATAACCATCCGCTCGGTTTCGGCGCCGTTACCGGGGTGACCGTTTTGCCCATGCGCGCCGAAACGACTATGGTTGTGCTCTATCGGTAGGCCGGCTATGAAACAGCCCGGTTTTTCCCCAACCATCCCCATAACGGACAGGCCGTCTGAGGACCGGGAGCACGGTTCCACGCTGGTCTACGTGGCCTTGGTCATGATGCTCCTGCTGGCCGTGCTCAGCCTGGTGCTCGATGGGCTGCACGCCTATGTGCAGCAGCGGCGGATGCAAAATGCGGCCGATGCCGCCGCGCTGGCCGGCGCCCGGGCCATGGCCGTGGGCGGCAACGTGGGCGCGGCCGTAGCGGCGCTGGCCACGGCCAATGGCGCCCAGAGCTTTACCTGGGGCTACGCGGCCGACGGCCGGGTGTGGGTGGAGACGCGGCGCCATGTGCCCACCTGGTTCGCCGGCCTCCTCGGTTTTGCCTCTGTGCCGGTGCGTGGCCGGGCGACGGCCGATTGTCTGCCCCTGACCGGCGCCGGCAACCTGTTGCCGATGACCATCAACATCCGCGATGTTGTTCTGGGGCCGGCGCTGACCCTCATGTGGGAGGACCAGCTGGATGCGCCGGGTTCCTTCGGCTGGCTGGATTGGAACGGCGGCGCCCACAGCAATGCCGAGCTGGCCGATAACATCGCCAACCCCGGCAACAGCGGTTTCTGGCGCATCGGCGATCTCATTCCCCCCTCGCCCGGTGTCCAGGGCAGCGGCCCCGTGCGCACCGCTTTGGAGCGGTGGATCGGCCAGCCCGTGACCATTCCCCTGTACGATGTCGTCGTCGGCCAGGGGGCTAATACGCGTTATCGTGTGGCCGGTTTCGGCCGTTTTATCCTGCAATCCTTCGATTTTCAAGGCCGCGATAAGTACATCGTCGGCCGTTTCATCGGCGAAGTCCTACCCGGCGAGGTCGGCAGCGGCGCGTTCGATGCCGGCGTGTGCGACCTGCGCCTGTTGCCCTAGAGGTTGACCATGCGACGCAGCGGTTTGTTGTGGTGGTTAGGCGCTCTGGCCCTGGCCTTGGCGGCCGGAGGGCTGACCTTCCGCGTGCTTACGGCGGCCGTCCCGCGGATGGCCGCGGCCGAAAGCGATGTCATGCAGGGGGTGGTCGTGGCGGCGGTGGATATCCCGGCCCGACGCACGATTACGGCCGCGGAACTGAGCATCCAGAACTTTCCCATTGCGGCCGTGCCGGAAGGTGCGGCGACGACGGTGGAACAGGTCGAAGGGAAAATGGCCACCGTGAACCTGTTTGCAGGCGCGCCCATTATGCTGCCACAATTGACCACGCCCGATATCGTCACCCGGGATCTAGCCCTTTCGATCCCCGAAGGCAAATCGATCATCGCCGTGCCTACCCGTTCAAGCCTGATCGCCGCCCGGCTGGTGCGGCCCGGCGACCGGGTGGACCTGCTGGCGACGTTTGAGATCACCGGCCGCGAAAATGACCAGCAACGCACCTGGTTCGAAAGCGTGGCTTTGCTCCAAAACCTGGAAGTCCATGCCATCATCCTGCCCGGCACCCAGCTGGCGGCCGGAGGCGGACAGGGCCTGGGCGGGTTGGGCGGCGGTCAAGCCGCGGAAGGGCAGGCCGCGGGCGAGGAGGCGCCCCGCGGAGGCGTTTTCAGCACGACTACGGTGGAAGAACCTTCCATCCTAGTGGCAGTAGAGACCCAGGATGCCCTGACCATCCGCCATGTCCTTGATATCGGCGGTGTGCTCGATATCGCCCTGCGCGGCGTCGGCGACGGCAGTCTGGCCGTGACCGAGCCTGTGGACCAGTCCTATCTGGCCACACGGTATCAGATCCAGGTGAATCGCTGACCGGCGGTTGGCCCCGCTCGGGGAGGAAGGACGAAAGACGAACGACGAAAACCCTTCGTCCGTCGTCTTCCGTCCTGACCATCGGCCCGGAGCCGGGACAAAGGATGAGAGACGCATTCCCTCCGTCCTTCGGCTTTCGGCTCGATGAACGGCCAACTCCTAAGACGCCCAGTTACCAGTTAACCACCCCATGCCCACCCAAATCGCCTTTATCAGCAACGATCCGTACCATATCGAGGCCATCCGGCAGGTGCTGGCAGCCGAGGGCATCGGGCTGCACGTCGTCGAGGGCTCGGCGCGGCCTCACGAATGGTTGCAGGGCCGGCAAGTGGATGCCATTCTGGTGGACCTCGACCTGCCGGCCGCGACGGCTTTGATCGAGGAGGCCGTGGCGCGTCTGCCGCAGGTGCCGCTGGTGGTGGTCGCCGAGCCGCGGCATCTGACCGATCTGCAACAGGCCATGCTGGCCGGCGCGGCGGCCTTTGTCACCCTGCCCCTGGTGCCCCAGCAGCTCCAGGCCATCTTGCAGCGCGTGACCGGCGCGGGGCCGTCGAGCCGGGTGAGCCGTCGGCAGGGTCGGATAATCGTTGTAGCCGGGCTGAAAGGCGGGGTGGGACGCAGCACCATTGCCGTCAATCTGGCCGTGGCCCTGGCCCAGCGGCCCGAATTCGCCGCCGGGCCGCCAGTCGTCCTGACCGAAGTTCACCAGGGTTTGAGCGACCTGGCGCTGTTGCTCAATGCCCATCCCACGCATACGGTAGCCAATATGGCCACGGAATTGCATCTGGACGCCGACCTGGTCGGCGGCCATCTGTTCGTCCACAGCAGTGGGGTGCGCTTGCTGGCTGCGCCGACTTCGGTGTCGCAGCTCGTGGATATCCCGCCGACGGTGTGGCGTGCCATTCTGGATGTCCTGGCCCAAATCGCCGCCGTCGTGGTCGTGGACACTGCGGCCCATGCCGATGCCATCCTGGCCGAGGCTCTGGCCCTGGCCGATGACATCCTCGTCGTGAGCGGTCCCGAGATCACGGCCGTGCGCGGGGCCGTCGCCCTGATCGAGAGCCTGAAACAGGAGACGGGCATCGGCGCCCGGGTGCATCTCATTCTCAACCGTGCCGGCGCAGCCGGCGGCATCGGCCCCAACGCCATCGCTGAGCATTTCAAGCTCAAGGTCGAGGCGGCGCTGATTGACGACCCGGCCCTGACCATCCTGGCCGCCAACCAGGGGATTCCTTTCGTCCTCAGCCATCGTCGGGCGCTCCTCAGCCGCCAAATCGAGCGGCTGGCGGCCCAGCTTGTCGCCGAGATGAAGCCGGAAACCGCATCGGGTAAGGCCGAGCCTGCGCCGCGACGATGGAGCGGGCCGGGACGCCGCCAACGCCAAGCGCCCCTGGAACGTCTCCAGCCCACCGCATCCGTCGGTGGGCCATCAGGCCATGTGCCTTGATCCTATGCTGACCGTGTTCGTTCTCATCGCCCTCGGTTTACTCGGCGGCTATCTCGTCAACCGGGCCGCCGATGTCTTGCCGCGCGGACATCCGGCGGTGCTCGTGGCGTCGGCGTCGCCGACGACGGCTGCCGCCGTGCGCACCGGATTCGGCGCGTGGCGGCCTGGGCTCGTATATGGCATGGCTACCCTGCTCGCCTGCCTGGCTGTCGTGGCGTGGGGTCAGACGCCGGCGGCTCTGGTGGTGATGGGCTACAGCTGGTTCCTGTTGGCCGTCGCCGTCATTGACCTGGAGCATCGGCTTGTGCTCAACCGCATGCTGGCGCCGGGCGCCGTCGGCGCTCTGATCCTGAGCCTGGCGACGGGCTTGCCGCCGTGGTCGTCGGCCCTGGCCGCGGCCCTGGTGGGTTTTGGGCTCTTCTGGCTGCTGCGCCTGCCCTATCCCCAAGGGATGGGCATGGGCGATGTCAAGCTGGCCGGCTTTATCGGTCTGATCACCGGATGGCCAGGGGTGTTGGTGGCGCTGGTGATCGGGATTTTGGCCGGCGGCCTGGCCGCCCTGGGCGTGGTGTTGGTCAAATCGCAATGGCGGCCCTGGCGCTTTCCCCGCGGGCACTCCTTCGCCTATGCGCCCTATCTCGTGTTCGGCGCGTGGGTCGTCCTTTTCGCCTTCCCTCACCTCGTCGGTTCGTTGAGCCTATGGTTACGCTGATCGTCCTGGCCACCATTGCGACTCTGACCGGTCTGGCCGTTTTTCTGGCGCTGATGGGTCTGCGCAGCTGGCTGAAGGCGCAGACCGGTCTGGAAGGCCCGCTTTCCGGTAAGTTAGGGGCGGGGCCGCAGTGGCGCGCGGCTTCCACAACGGCAACCCCGTCTCCGGCCGCTGGTGCCGGCCGCTGGCGCCGGTTGTCGTTGGTGCAACGGGCCGAGGCCGACCTGATTGCGGCCGATAGCAAGCTGACCGTGCGCGAGTATTTCCTCACGCGGATCGGGTTGGCCCTGGTCGGGCTTCTGTTGGCCTGGCTGGGCACTCGGCAGGTACCCGTGGGGTTGCTGGCTGCCCTGATCGGATGGGTGGCGCCCGCTCTGCAGCTGCGTCGGCGCCGCGCCGCCCGGCTGCGCCAGTTCGAAGACAACTTCCCCAACGTGCTCGACTTGCTGGTAGGGTCGCTGCGGGCCGGTCAGGGCTTGCTCCATGCCATTCAGATCGTGGCCCAGGAGATGCCGGAACCGGTGGCCTCGGAATTCGACCGCGTGGTGCGGGAGACCTCGCTGGGCTACAGCCTGCAGGATGCCCTGGATCACCTCGTCGAACGGGTGGGAAGCGAGGACCTGCACATGACCGTCACGGCCATTCAGATCAACTACGAGGTGGGCGGCAACCTGGCCGAGGTGTTGCACACCATTTCCGAGACCATCCGCGACCGGCTGCGCCTGACGCGGATGATTCGGGCCGTCACTGCCCAACAGCGGATGACGGGGACCATCCTCATCCTCCTGCCTTTCATCCTGGGCGCCATCCTCATGGTGCTCAACCCCTCGTACATGATGGCCATGTTCCAACCCGGCTGGCCGTTGCTCATCCCGGCCTATGCCGTCGGTTCGGTGCTCATCGGCGCGCTGATCATGCGCCAGATGATGCGCCTGGAGGTGTGAACCATGTCGGCGCCGTCGTCGTTCGTCTATTGGCTCATCGCCATTCTGGTCGGGCTGGCCACCTTGAGCCTGTTGATCGGTCTGCGCCGCGCCCGGCAAAGCCGTCTGATCGCCTGGGAGCTTCTGACCACAGGGCTGGCGACCACGAGCATGCCGAAGCCGCGGCAGCTGGAGGCGCTCAATCCCTGGACTCGCCGCGTGCTCAAGCCGTTGTTGCGGCGACTCTATGGCGTGGGGCGGCGGCTGACCCCGGCCCATCACATGGAGCGCCTGCAGCAGTTGTTGATCATCGCCGGTCAACCGGGCGGTCTGACCGTGACCGATTTTTTGGGCCTGCGCTTTCTCGTGGCGATCACGGCGGCAGTCGTGGCCTTCCTGTACGCCGGCGCCATCCTTTCCTTTGCCCAGGCCCTGCTGATGGCCTTCGGCGCCTTTGGCGTGGGGCTGTACCTGCCCAATTTCTGGCTCCGCAGTCGCGCCCGCGCCCGGCAGGCGGCCATTGCCCGGCAGCTTCCCGATATCCTCGACATGCTCTCGATCTGTGTGGATGCCGGCCTGGGCTTCGAATCGGCCCTACAAAAGGTGACGACGTATTGGAACAACGAGCTCGCTACCGAATTGCAACGGGTGATCAGCGAAACCCGGCTGGGCGTGCGGCGGATTGACGCTCTGCACCACCTGGTCGAACGCACGGCCGTGCCCGAAGTGGCCAGTTTTGTGGCTGTGTTGGTGCAGGCCGACAGCCTGGGCATGAGCATTCGCGATGTGCTCCACGCCCAGTCCTTGCAGATGCGCATCTCCCGGCGGCTGCGGCTGGAAGAAGAGGCGCGCAAACTTCCCCTCAAACTGCTCTTCCCCCTCATCTTTTTCATCTTTCCGGCCATGTTTGCCGTCGTGCTCGGTCCCGCCATCCCCAAAGTGCTGGAGATGTTCGCCAGCTTTTAGGTCGCCATGTCCCTCGCATCCTCTTGGTTCTCGTTCGATACACCTGCG
>JAOADB010000190.1 GCA_026417535.1 Caldilineales bacterium | reverse complement strand
GCTTCATCCAGCGGGAAATCCAGGATGCCGCCTATCGCACGCAACAGGCCATCGAATCCGGCGAGCAGATTGTGGTCGGCGTCAATCGCTTCCGGGTGCCCGAAACCCACGAACACGAAATCCTGCGGGTGGATGAAGCCGTCCAGGCCGAGCAGATCGCACGGGTGCAAGCCGTGCGCGCCCATCGCGACCACAGCCGCGTGGCCTATTGGCTGGAGCAGATCGAGCGGGCCGCCCGCGATCCGCAGGCGCCGCTCATGCCGCTTTTCGTCGGCGCGGTGCAGGATTACGTCACCCTGGGCGAGATCTGCGGTGTCCTGCGCCGAGTGTTCGGCGAATATCAGCCGTCGGTGATGGTGTAATGGGTAACTGGTGACTGGTAAAGTGTGCAAAAATGCGATAACTGCTCGATATCAAGCTATTTTAGTCGCTAAGACATAAACGCACAAAACATACACATAATCAGATATTTCAATATTTTTGGTGTCTTAAGCGTCTTTGTGATTAATAAAAAATTGGCATAAATTTATGAGCATTTATCAATTCGATACGAAACAGGCCGAGAAACAGCCGAATTCGCGGATGTGTTTTGTCTGCGGTCTGGAGAATCCGGCCGGTCTGCATGCCCATTTCTATCAGGTGGACGAATTCACCTGTGTGGGGCGTTTCTTGCCGGCCCCGCACCATCAGGGTTATCCCGGTCGGGTTCATGGCGGCGTCGTCGCGGCCATGCTCGATGAGACGTTGGGCCGCGCCATTTGGTCCGACCGCACGGCCTGGGGTGTAACGGCCGAGCTGACCATCCGTTACAAGGCGCCGGTTCCCCTTGGGCAGATGCTCACGGTGGTCGGACGCATCACCCAAAATCGGCATCGGCTCTTCGAGGCCGAAGGGGAATTGCTCCTGGCCGACGGCACCGTGGCGGTGGTAGCTCACGGCAAGTTCGTGCGCCTGCCCCTGGAACAAATCCTGGGCGAAGGCTCCGCCCTCGATCCGAACCTGGAGCTGTTCACCGTTCCCGAACCGTACCCCGACCCCCTGCCCGACGGCAACCGCACCTGAGCAGGGCCGGTGGTGTATAATGGGTCGGAGTGATGCCGTGTTTCGGCTTCCGTTCCGGCAGTCGGCCGAAAACCGGGACGAAGGAGTTTTCGTCATCCGTCCGTCGTCGTCCGTCCCGGCAATCGGCCGAAAACCGGGACGAAGGACGAACGACGAAGGAGTTTTCGTCATCCGTCCTCCGTCTTCCGTCCCGGCAATCGGCCGAAAATCGGGACGAAGGACGAACGACGGAGGACGAAGGAGTTTTCGTCGTTCTCCGGCCATGTCGGCCCCAATCCGACAATAATCGGACGCGAACCATGATCAAACGTGTCAACCACATTGCCATCGTTGTCGCCGATCTCGACGCGGCCTTGCAAACCTACCGCGACCGGCTTGGCCTGACCCTGGCCAAACGGTTGGTGATGCCCGAACAGGAGGTCGAGATCGCGTTTCTGCCCGCGGGCGAAAGCATGATCGAGTTGATCCGACCGCTGAACGAAACGAGCGGTGTCGCCCGCTACCTGGCCAGCCGCGGGGAAGGGCTCCATCACATCTGTCTCGAGGTGGACAGCATCGAGCGCACCCTGGAAGAATTGGCCGAACGCAGCGTCCGCCTGATCAACGAACGACCCATCCGCGCCGCCGAGGGCTACGGCATTTTCGTCCATCCCAAGGCCGTCCACGGCGTACTGATCGAGTTCCTGGAGCCGTTCGCCCTGCCCGCACCCTCTGAACGGACGATGGACGATGGACAATAGACGATGCTCTGCGTCCGTCGTTTGTCTTTCGTCCCGTCAAGGTTCCCGGCCTTCACGGAGGGTAGCCCGAAGCGGTACCGGTTGAGCCTTCTGCTATGACCCTCATCCTCGGCATCGAAACTTCCTGCGATGAGACGGCGGCGGCCGTGGTGGCCGACGGTCGGCGCATGCTCAGCAACGTCGTGGCCTCCCAGGTGGATTTGCATCGGAAGTACGGCGGCGTCTTTCCGGAGGTGGCGGCGCGGCAGCATATCATCACCATTCTGCCCGTGATCGAGGAGGCGCTGCGCACGGCCGACGTCGGTTGGGATGCGCTCGATGCCGTGGCCGTGACGCGGGGGCCGGGGCTGGTCGGTTCGCTGTTGGTGGGGGTCAACGCTGCCAAGGGCATCGCCTGGACGCGCGGTCTGCCGCTGATCGGGGTCAATCATCTGGAAGGGCATGTGTACTCGAACTGGCTGGAGGCCGAGGGCAATCGGCCGGACAAGACCTTCCCCGTGCTCGTGCTCATCGTCAGCGGCGGCCACACCGAGCTGGTGGTCATGCGTGACCACGGCTGCTACGAGCGGTTGGGCGGCACCGTGGACGATGCCGCTGGCGAGGCGTTCGACAAGGTGGCGCGGTTGCTGGGCCTGGGCTATCCCGGCGGGCCGGCCATCCAACAGGCAGCGGCGGACGGCGACCCCACGGCCTTTGCCTTTCCGCGGGCCTGGCTGCCGGACACCTACGATTTCAGCTTCAGCGGGTTGAAGACTGCCGTGCTGCGGGCCGTGCAACAACTGGAACGAGACGAGACGGCCGGCGGCCGCAAACTCGTGCCCGGCAGCCCGTTGCCGCCGAACGTCGTGGCCGATCTGGCCGCGTCCTTCCAGCAGGCCGTTGTGGATGTGTTGGTGGGCAAGACCCTGCGCGCAGCGGCCGACGTGGGCGCAACTGAAATTTGTCTGTGCGGGGGTGTGGCCGCCAACCGGGCCTTGCGCGAGGCCCTGCGCCGGGCCTCACCGCTGCCGGTCTCAATTCCTCCCCTTTCCCTTTGCACCGACAACGCGGCCATGATTGCCGCGGCCGGCTATTTCCGGGGGTATCGCCTGCCCGATGGCTTCATCGGCGATACGCTCGACCTCGATGTGGTGGCCCATCTGCCCCTCGTTTCCGCTGAAGGAGGCCGTTCATGAAACCGATCCCGTTGGCCGAGCGCGTCGAGCGCAGCGGCGAAGTGGCTCTCGGACCGGATGAATCCGGGAATCTGACGACGTATCTCATCTACGGCCGGATGGCGCCCAACGAGGCGGGGCGCCGACTGCGGCCAGGCCAGGGCCGCGAGGAAATTTTCTACCTGATTGACGGCCGGGTGCGCATCGAGACGGCCCGTTTCGAGGAATTCGTCTGCGAGGCGGGCTGGGCCGTGCCGTTGCCCGAAGGGTCCGATGTGTGGGTGACGAACCTGACGGCCGCGCCGGTGCAATACGTGATTGCCGGCGGGTTCACAGAGCCGGTTCATTTTCTGCGACGGGTGCAGGAGGCGCAGGCAGCCGTGCGTCAGACACGGTAAAGCGGAAAAAACGGCGTGTCCTTGCCTTTCGGCGGAAATCGCACGCCCTAAGGCTCCACGGCAAACGTGGTGAAATCGAGCGCGGCCCCTTCGGTCGGTTGTAAATGCCGGGAAATGGTGAACGTGAAGGTCGTGCCACGGCCGAGTTCGCTCGTCGCCCAGATGCGGCCGCCATGATGCTCGACGAGATGCCGGCAGATGGTCAACCCCAAACCGGTGCCTTTGTACAGGCGATTGACCCCACCGTCCACCTGATAGAACCGCTCGAAGACGCGCTCCAGCTGGTCGGCGGGGATGCCGATGCCGGTATCCTCGACGCTGACCTCGATGAAATCACCCGTATCGCGCGCCCGGATGGTGACCCGGCCCTGCGCTGGCGTGAATTTGATGGCGTTGTCCACCAGGTTGGTCACCACCTGCTCAAGCCGCCAAGGGTCGGCGGCAATGGTAGGCAAGTCTTCGGGGACAAGGTTGATCAGCGCAACCTCGGCCGAGGCGGCCAACGGTGTCAGCTTTTCCACCACTGCCTCGACCACGACCGGTAGGTCCACCGGCTGGAGCCGTAACGTCACCCGGCCTGACTCCAGCCGGGAAAACTCGAGCAGGTCGTCGATCATGCGTTGGAGATGGTCGGTTTGTTGTTTGACCGTCTCCAGAAAATCACGCTGGATGGCGCTGACCGGGCCGGTTTTGCCCATGAGGATGATGTCCACGAAGCCTTTGATGGAGTGGAGCGGCGTCTTCAGCTCATGAGAGACCACCGAGAGGAAGTTCGACTTCATGCGCTCCAGCTCTTTCTGGGTGGTGATATCGCGCAAGACGGTGGCAATCCCGACAAGGGTGTCGTCCACAACGAGCGGAGCGGCCAAGGCCTGATAAACGGCGCCGCGCGGAGGACTGCCGACGGCAATCTCCCGTACCTGGGGCCGGTCGGGAGCGGCGACGACCGCCTCCAACAAGCTCAGGAGGTCGGCGTGGGCAATGAGTCCGCGCAGGGGCAATCCGACCGGCGGCGCTTCCAGGTCGAAAATGGTGGCCGCCACCGGATTCATGAGCACGAGCTGCAGATCGGCATCCACCACCAACACGCCATCGCCGATGCCGGCCAGGATGGCCTCCAGCTCGCGGCTTTTATCGGCCACGGCCCGATAGAGCCGGGCGTTTTCGACGGCGGCCGCCGCGAAATAGGAGAAGGAGTCGAGCCATTGGCGACGGCGTTCGGTGTCAAAATCGGGTCGGTCATCGGCCAGATAGAGCGCGCCCAGAGGACGGTTGCGCAAAACGAGGGGCAAACAGAGGATGTGCTCAAGTCCCCACAAAGCCCGCAACGACGCCAATCCCAGGACATCCTCGGATGCGGCGGCGACGATATGCCCGGCAGCCAGTAAGCGGATGTCGTCGGCCGTCATGGGCACATCGAAGCGGAAATCGCGCAGCGCCCCGTCGGCCGTGGCCGCCGCTACCCCGCGCAGGGTCTCGCCGTCATCGTCGAGCAGGGCGACGGCAGCGCAGCGCGCCTCGGCCAAGGCGGCCAGACGCTCCACGAGAACCTGCAGGGTTTCCGGCAAATCGAGGGTGGTGGCCAAGCCGCGGGCCATTTCCTGCAGCGCCCGCAGCTGCAACACGCGGTCGCCCAAATCGGCGGCCGTGCGCTGCAGGCGACGGGTCTGGCTGTCGAGTTCCATCTCCCGACGGGCCAGGGTCTCAACCAGCTCGGCCTGCCGACGGCGCAGCCTGTGCAGAGACTCGGCCGCTACCGTTGCGATCAGGGCGAGGACAAAGAGGACGAGATAGCGGGCCAGAAAAACGGAGTCGGTCAGGAAGGCGAAATGGCCGCCGTGCCGGGCCAGCACCAACGCGTAGAGCGGGCCACCGGCGAAAGCGCCCAACACGATCAACTCTGGCCGAGACACATAGAAAACCGGAAAAAGCGCCTGCAAACCCAACAACGGCCAAAATGGCGACGCCAGACCACCGGTGACGTAGAGCAACCAGGCCACCAGGCCCAGGTCAACCCCATAGCCCAGGCCGTCCCATACCGTCCGTCGTTGGACATGCCAGCGTCTGAGCACCGCCACGGTCAGGGTCAATACCCCATAGCCGCCGAGCACCCAGCCCGGCGCCAACCACGGCGCCACGCCGGTCAACCAAAGGCCCAGGCCGGTGACCAGTACCAGCCCGATCTTGTTGACCGCCCATAAGAGGAAACCGGAATCGGACGGGAGCCCGCGCAAGGTTGCCATGCGCGCTTCACCGATAGGAAGTGGGGGTGGGGGAAACAGGCGGGGGTGGCGTCGACGACGCCGCAGGGGTGGGCGTGGGTGCCGTCGGCGTCACCGCGGTTGGGTCGGAGGAGGACGCCGCCGGAGCGACGGTCGCTTCGGCGGGGGTAGGCGGCGCCGTCGGTGTGGGAGTGGCGATCACGCTGCGAGTTTGCCGGGGAAAAGACGGCAAAGGCGTAGCCGTGGGTGTGGGAGCGAAGGTGGTGGTATGACCTGTCATTGCGGCCGTCGGGGTGGGCGTGGGGGTCTCGCTCGGTGTGGGGGTGTAGGTCGGCGTCGGCGTTCGTGTGGGGGTAGCCGTCGCCGTCTCCGTAGGGGTGGGAACGGGCAGATGGAGCGCCTGCCACCACAAATCGAACCCGGCCAACACATAGAGCCGGTCGCGGTCTCCAGGAGCCACCCACAGCCCCCGCGGGCGGCCGGCTATCGGCCCGACCAGCGGTTGCCAGCGCCGCCCGCCATCGTCGCTGCGCCAGAGCCACCCTTCGCCGTCGGCGGCAAAAAGGATCTGCCAGACGAGCGGATCAACGACCAGCAAGCGCAGCGATTGCCGACCCGGTTGGGGCAGCGGCTGCCAGGTGAACCCGTCATCGGTCGAATAGAGAATGCCCTGTTCATGGCCGACAAAGAGACGGGCCGGCCCGCGGGGTGAGCTGAGCAGAAACGTCGGCTCGATCCCGTCGGGCAACAGGCGCTGCTGCCAGTGCTCGCCGCCGTCCTCGCTGAAGACAAGCCAGCTCCGACCTGCCAGCCCGATCCGTCCGGGTTCGGCCAGCACGGCCCGTACCGGCCCCGGCGCCCGATAGGTCTTCCAGTTGGCGCCGCCGTCCGTGCTGAGGCTGACCTGTTCGCCACCGGCCAGGCCGATGATGCCCTTTTCACCGGGTTGGACGATGAGACGCTCCGGGACGAAGTCGAGGGGTCGGTGTAGGAGTTCGAAAGTGGCTCCGCGGTCGAGCGAACGATAAAGCCCGCGGTTTTGGGGGCTGCCGGCCAGGGCGTAGAGCGTCGCAACGCCGCCCTGACCACGGCTGGTGCCGGCGCGCAACTCGATCAGCTCCAGCCTGTCCAGACGGGACCGGGGCAAACCGGCGCCGCCGGCAATCCAGGTACGGCCGCCGTCCAGGCTGCGCCACAATCCTGCGGCTGACCAGCGGTAGAGGCCGGTCAAGCCTTGGTCGTTGACCAGGGCCACGCCTTGCGCAGCACCGACCTGCCGCCCGGTGGCCTGCCAAACCGGCGCGGAGACGTCGGGCTGCTTGGGGATCCACAGGAAAGGCGCCAAAAACAGGAGAACGCCGCCAAGCCAAAGGAGCCAACGGGGCATGGAGGAGAGGAGTTTGGGGGAGCTTTGGGGAGCTTGGGGG
>JAOADB010000189.1 GCA_026417535.1 Caldilineales bacterium | reverse complement strand
AGATGTGTATAAGAGACAGCATCGAGGGCGCCAGCTTCGGCGATGGCGGCGATGCCCGCCTCGGTCGCCTCCAGGGTGGGCAGCCCGAAGTGATGGCGCAGGAGGGGAAAGGGCTGTTTCCAGCGAATGCGGGCCACCGTAGTTTGGGGGTAGTCCGCTTCGGTGGCCGCAGTGGAGGATTGCCCTTTCAAATAGGCCAGGGTGACCTCGGCCGGTTCACCGCCGTCGAAGACCCGCTCGAAAAAGCCGAGGGCCCGCGCCCGCGCGGCAACCGGCGGCGTCCCGCCGAAGGCGAAACGTACCCCTCGGCGATGGAGTGCATCGGCGGCTTCGGCGAACTCGGCCAGCAGCCGCTCACCTGTCTCGGGCGTCAACCGGTAGGAGACCCCTACCAGGTCGGCCTGTTCGCGCTCGGCCGCGGCCACGACCTCGGCGATGGGCGTGGCTGGCCCCAAGAACACGGTGCGCCAACCGGCGGTCTCCGCCAGCTGCAAAAAGCGGGTGACCCCGGCCACGTGCACGCACTCGCCCAGGGCCGCCGCCACGACGACGGGTTGTTTCGAAAAGTCGTTCATGGGAATTGGGTAACTGCTACCCAGTATCCAGTATCCAGTTACTGGTTACTGGGTACTGGATACTGGGTACTGGTTACGAAAATCGTATTCGGGCTGTGGTTCCTCGCTTTCTGCGGGCTCCTCGTCGTCCCGTTCCTCGTTTCGTTCCTCGTCCGGTGCGGGCGTCGGCATCGCTAGCGGTTCGGCCGCCGGTAAGGCCGACACCGCCGGACACAGCGCCACCTCCCAAACCGCCTCGACCGTGCGCACGAAGTGGAAGCGCAGGGCCTCGCGCACGGCCGCAGGCACATCCTCCAGGTCGCCCTCGTTGGCCTCGGGCAGAATGACCGTGTGCAGGCCGTGGCGGTGCGCGGCCAGCACTTTCTCGCGGATGCCGCCGACCCGCGTCACCCGCCCGCGCAGGGTGATTTCCCCGCTCATGGCCACGCCTTCGGCCACGCAGCGCCCCGTCACCAGCGAGAGGATGGCCGTGGCGATGGCGATCCCGGCCGAAGGGCCATCCTTGGGCTGCGCGCCCGAGGGCACGTGGATGTGGATGTCGTGTTCCTCGAACCAGCCGGATGGGACGCCGTAACGCCCGGCCACGCTGCGCACGTAGCTCAGCGCGGCCATGGCCGACTCTTTCATCACGTTGCCCAGCTGCCCGGTCAGGGTCAGACGGCCCTTGCCGGGCATGGCCGTGGCCTCGACAAAGAGCACCTGCCCGCCCACGGGCGTCCAGGCCAGCCCTGTGGCCACGCCGGGAATGTCCACCCGCTCGTGCACCTCGGAGAGATAGCGCGGACGGCCCAGCCAGGCCGGCACATCCGCCGCCGTGATCGTCACGTGCACCGACTCCCCCGCGGCCACCCGGGTGGCCACCTTGCGGCAGATGGTGCCGATGCGGCGCTCCAGCTCGCGCACGCCGGCCTCCTGGGTGTACTCGTGGACGATGCGATAGAGGGCCTCATCGTCGAAGGTGATTTCGTCGCCTTGCAGCCCGTTCTCGCGCAGCTGGCGGGCCAGGAGATGGCGCCGCGCGATCTGCACCTTGTCGGCGTCGGTGTAGCTGGACAACTGGATGATCTCCATGCGGTCGCGCAGGGGGCCTGGGATGGGGTCGAGCCAGTTGGCCGTGGTGATGAAGAAGACCTCGGAGAGGTCGAAGGGCACATCGAGATAGTGGTCGCGAAACTCGCGGTTCTGTTCGGGGTCGAGCACCTCCAACAGGGCCGCGGCCGGGTCCCCACGGAAGTCGCGGCCCAGTTTGTCCACCTCATCGAGCATGAAAACGGGGTTACGGGATTCGACCCGACGCAGCGACTGGATGATCCGGCCGGGCATCGAACCGATGTAGGTGCGCCGGAACCCACGGATTTCGGCCTCGTCGCGAATGCCGCCCAGGGCCAGCCGGACGAACTTGCGGTTGAGGGCGCGGGCGATGCTCAGACCCAGGCTGGTTTTGCCCACACCGGGCGGCCCGACAAAGCAAAGGATGACACCCTCCCGTTCGCGGCGGAGGGTATCCCTCGGTTCCTCGCTGCCGGCGGCCCGGCGTTCCTGGCGCAGCTTGCGCACGGCCAGGAACTCGATGATCCGGTCCTTGATGTCGTCCAGGTCGTAGTGGTCTTCATCCAGGACCCGGCGGGCATGGACGACATCGAGGTTGTCCTCGGTGCGTTTTTGCCAGGGCAACGCGAGCAACCAGTCGAGATAGGTCTTGATGACGGCATACTCGGCGGCCTGGACCGGCATGCGCCGCATGCGGTCGAGCTCACGCCGGGCCTCTTTTTCGGCCTCCGGACTCATACCGGCCTCGGCGATGCGCTGTTCCAGCTCGGCGATCTCGGCCGCCTGACCGCTGTCCTCGCCCAGCTCGCGCTGGATGGCCTCCATCTGCTTGCGCAGATAGAAGTCCCGCTGGGCCTTTTGCATCTCGCTCTGGGCCTCTTGTTGGATTTTCTGGGCGATCTCGCGGACTTCGACCTCGTTTTGTAGGAACGCGCTCAGCCGTCGCAGCTTGGCCGCCAGGGGATCGGCTTCGAGGAGGGCCTGGGCATCCTCCAGTTTCAGGCCGGCGCTGGCCGCGATGAGATAGACCATCTGGCGGATGTTGGCGGCATTGCGCACGGCCGATTCCAACTCGTTGGGAAGTTGGGGCGAGAGGGCCACCAGGCTGGCGAAGAGGTCCTGGCAGGTGCGGGCCAAGGCCTGTTCCTCGGCATCGCCGGCGATCTGATCGGGAACCGGGGTGACCTCGACCTGCAGATAGGGTTCGGTGGCCACGTACCCCTCGATGCGCACCCGTTCCAGGCCCTGGACGATGATCCGGATATTGCCGTCGGGCAACGGGATGAGCCGCTCGATGCGTCCCAAAACGCCGAGCGAATGGATGTCCCCCGGCCCCGGTTCTTCCTTGTTCGGGTCGCGGCTGGCGGCCAGCACGAGCAGGCGCTGTTTGCGCGCGGTCAGGTCTTCGATCAGGCGCCGCGAGCGGGGTTGCCCGACCGTGATGGGCAACCAGATGAGGGGAAAGAGGACAAGCCCCCGCAGGGGCAACAGTGGCAAGACAGGCGGCAGCTCGGGGGGTGATTGGGCCATGTTAGCTTTCGGCATGGGTATGGGTTCCCCTTCGCGCCCCTGGCCGACAAAGTACAAGGGTTGGGTCATCCTCGGCCATCTCCGCGAAAACCGGATTGAGAGCAGCCATACGGGGTTATCATACCACAAGCAGGCCCCGCGGCGAACTCGCAGACAGGCGAGGGTTGTCGCACAACTGTCCGAACGTTCTCTGCAACCGGTATAGCAATACCCTCCGGGCTTTGCGCGGCATTTGCTCCCGTGGTTATAATGCAGTGCGTCATGTCGTAGCGATGAGGCTACGATTCGTTTTACGACTCAGGCCGAGGCTTTGTGGCCGTTGTCCGTCGCTCGTCCTTCGTCATGAGTTCAGGCCGATGGACAGGACGAAGGACGAAAGATCAAGGGCGAAAGCAGCGCCCTGAACCGTTCTCCCCTTTTCCGGTCCATGACCAAGGAAGGTTTGTTGTATGGATTTTACGTTCACCGCCGAACATGAGCAGGTCCGCAGGGCCGTACGCGAGTTTGCCGCCAGGGAAATCCTGCCCTACATCAAGGAAAACGACCGCAAACAGACCTTCGACCGCTCCCTCTTGCCCAAAATGGCGGCAGCCGGTCTGTTGGGCATCTCGGTGCCGGTCCGTTACGGCGGCGCCGGCTTCGACTACATCAGCCTGGGCATCGTCGCCGAGGAACTCGAATATGCCGATACGAGCGCCCGCGTCATCATCTCGGTGCACAATGCCCTCAATTCGTTGGGGGTCTTCCAGTGGGGAACCGAGGAGCAAAAGCAGATGTTCCTGGTGCCTCAGGCCCGCGGCGAGAAAATCGCCGCGTTCTGTCTGACCGAGCCGGGCGCCGGCACCGATGTGGCTGCCTTGCGGTCGGTGGCGCGGCGCGACGGCAGCGATTACATCATCTCCGGCGAGAAGACCTGGATCAGCCTGGCCGATGTCGCCGACCATTTCCTCTGGTTCGCCAAGACCGACCCCCATGCCGACCCGCCGCACAAGGGCATCACAGCATTCATGATCACCCGTGATATGAAAGGGGTGACGACGGGCACCATCCACGGCAAGTTGGGCGTGCGCGCCGGCAATACGGGCTGGGTCCACTGCGACGAGGTGCGCGTGCCGGCCAGTCACCGCATCGGGTTTGAGGGCGAAGGCTTCAAGATCGCCATGTCGTGTCTGGACAACGGCCGTTACACCGTGGCGGCTGGCGCTCTCGGCCTGACGCGCGCGGCCCTCGATGCCTCGCTCGCCTATGCCCGCAGCCGCAAGACCTTCGGCGTCGAGATCGGCCAGCACCAGCTCGTCAAGCGCATGATCTCGCTCATGGTGCAGCGGGTCGAAATCGGTCGTCTGTTGGTCTATCGGGCCGGTTGGATGAAGAACATGGGCATGCGCAACACCCGCGAGACGGCCCTGGCCAAATGGTATTGCACCGACGCCAGCTTCGAATCGGCCTCCGACGCCATTCAAATCCACGGCGCCTATGGCTATTCGGACGAATACGATGTCGAGCGTTTCCTGCGCAACAGCAAAGGCGCCGTCATCTACGAGGGCACGCGCGAACTCCAGCAGCTGCTTCAGGCCGACTACGCCCTGGGCTATCGCGAGGACAAGCCCTTGCGCTGCGAGCTTCCAGCCTACGACCCTGTGTACTGGCAGTCGGAGGCCTGAGATGTAGCGCAAGATGCCATCTTGCTCTACGTCTCTTGTCCGTCGTCCTGGCGAGCGGCCGGTGGCGATAAGGGAAGCCCCATCCGAAAACGAAAGCAGTGAGCTGAGTAGTTACGTTACTCGATTTCATCCCGGATCCAGTAACCAGTAACCAGTTACTAGTTACTAGTTACTAGTTACTAGTTACTAGTTACTCGTTACTCAAATCTCGCTCAGGAGTACTTCTATGCGCTATCTCATCTGTATCAAACAGACACCGGATACGGCCGAATTGCCCAAAGTGAAACCGGAGGAGGCCGCCAGCGGTCGTTTGAGCGTCCAACTCGTCGTCAATCCCTGGGATGAACACGCGCTGGAAGGCGGCATCCGCATGATGGAGACCTACGGGGGCGAGGCCAGCGCCATCACGGTGGGCGGCGAGGATGCCATCGAACGTCTGCGCAGCGCGCTGGCCATGGGCTGCAAGGATGCCACCCTGGTCAAAGACACGACGGCCGATGCCTGGGGAGTGGCCACCCTGCTGGCGGCGGCGGTCCGCAAAATGGGCAATGTCACCTACGTCATCACCGGTCAGATGACCGTGGACGGCAACAGCGGCACCCTGCCGGTGGCGTTGGGCCGCGCCCTGGGCTGGCCGGTCTTGACCGGCGTGGCCCGGGTCGTATCGGCCGACGAAAAGGGCATCACGGTCGAGCGCATCGTCGGACAGGCCCGGCATACCGTGACGGCGCCGGCGCCGGCCGTCCTGGCCGTGGTCAAGGAGATCGGCGAGCCGCGTTACCCGACCTTCATCAACATCCGCAAAGCGGCCCGTGCCGAGATCCCGGTATGGACGCCTGCAGACCTGGGCGTGAAGGTGCCGGTTCCGGTGGTGCATATGAGCGACTTCCGCAAACCGCCGGCCCGCGAGGCCAAGGTGGTCCTGTTCAACGGTACGCCCGATGAAGCCGCGCAGGCCTTGCTCGACGCGCTTCTGGCCGAAAAAGTCCTGTAAGCACAAGCCATGGACCATCTACCGAGTCGAAAAAAAGGGAGCAACGAAGCTATGAAAACCCTGGTGTTCATCGAAACCGATAGCGGGGTCGCTGTGGGCAGCAGCTGGGAGGCGCTGGGTAAAGCGCTGAGCTTGGGGGGTGAGGTCGAGGCGCTGGTCATCGGCCATGCGGTGGAGGCTGTGGCCGCAGAAGCCGGTGCACGCGGGGCCACCAAGGTCTATCGGATTGATGATCCCAGCCGGGCGTTGTTCGATCTCGAACTGTACACAGAGGATGTCAAAGCGGTCCTGGCCGAGACCAACGCCGATGCCCTTCTGGCTTCGCACACGGGGAACGGTCGTGACCTGGCGGCAGCCGTGGGCTTCGACCTGGGAGTTGGCGTCATCGCCGACTGTCTGGAACTGAAAGCCGAGGACGGCAAGCTCGTGGGCACTCGGCCGATTTATTCGGGCAACATCCTGGTGGATGTGCGTGTGGATGGGCGGCCGCAGATCGCCACCCTGCGCCCGCGTGCGGCCGCGCCGGCCCCGGTGACGGGCGCTACGGCGCCGATCGTGGATGTAGCGCCGGCTGCGGCCAAGGCGCGCGTCCAAGTCCAGGCCGTCGAACGGGCCGAAACGGGCGAGATCAGCCTGACCGATGCCAGCATCATCGTTTCCGGCGGTCGCGGGGTGGCCAAAGACCCCGATCTGGGCTTCAAACTGATCCGGGAGTTGGCGCAGGTGTTGGGCGCGGCCGTGGGCGCCTCCCGCGCGGCCGTGGACGCCGGCTTCATCCCTTACAAGTACCAAGTCGGTCAGACCGGTAAGGTCGTGCGACCCGACCTCTACATCGCCTGCGGCATCAGCGGCGCGGTCCAGCATCTGGCCGGCATGGGTTCTAGCAAGGTCATCGTCGCCATCAACAAGGACGCCGAAGCGCCCATCTTCAGCGTGGCGAACTACGGCATCGTTGGCGACCTCTTCGAGATCGTGCCGGCCCTGACGCGCGCGGCCAAAGCCAAGTTGAACCGCTAATCGGTTTGGCCTCCGTCCCGGCCCTTAGCCCCATCTGAGGACGAAGGACGAACGACGAAAAAACTCCGTCGTTCGTCCTTCGTCCCGGTCGTCGGCCGAGAACGGACGATGACCTTCGTCCGCCTCTCGGCCCCATGCGGGGCGAAGGCCGAACTCGGCGAGAGGCCCGATTACCCAGTTACCCGTTCGCCCGTTACCATCCTCCCCATGGAC
>JAOADB010000188.1 GCA_026417535.1 Caldilineales bacterium | reverse complement strand
TCCCCCAAGCTCCTTCAAGCTCTCTCAAGCTCCCCCAAACTCCCCATAGCTCCCCCAAACTCCCCTCAAGTTATGGTATCATGGGCCTCATCGGTCTTTCCCGCGTTTTTCACCCCGCCAAGAGGGTTTTGGACCATGAAAGCGTTCCTGCGAGCCTTTTTCCTCGTGCTGATTCTGCTGCTGGCGGCCTGCAGCCGGCCCACCCCCACCCCAACGCCGCCTGCGCCGACGCCAACGCCCCTTCCGCCCACACCCACCCCGGTCCCGCCCACGCCGACCCCGTTGCCGACGCCGACCGCGCCCGCCGTCGAGCCGCTCTACCTGAACATCCTCTGGCATCAGCACCAGCCGGTCTACTTCAAAGACCCGGAGACTGGGGTCTATCAGAAGCCGTGGGTGCGGGTGCACGCGGCCAAGGACTACGTGGACATGGCGGCCATCCTGGAGGGTTACCCCGACATCGTCGTTACCTTCAACCTGACGCCCTCGCTGCTGCGCCAGTTGCTCGACCTGGAGGCCGGCGCCAAGGACCTCTACCAGGTGCACACCGAGATCCCCGCGGCCGAGCTGACCGCCGAGCAGAAGCAGTTCATCCTCAGCCGCTTCTTCGACATCAACCCCAAGATCATCGCCCGCTTCCCGCGCTACCAACAGCTGGCCGACACGCGCGGCCAGAGCGACGCCTGGACCGAGCAGGACTGGCGTGACCTGCAGGTGCTCTTCAACCTGGGCTGGACCGATCCCGACTGGCTGGCCCAGGAGCCGCTGGCCGGCCTGGTGGCCAAGGGCCGGGACTTCGCCGAGACGGACAAGGCCGTCGTGCTGGCCGAACATGCCCGGCTGGTGGCCCAGGTGATCCCCTTGCACAAGCGCCTGCAGGACGAAGGCCGCATCGAGATCACCACCACGCCCTTCTACCACCCCATCCTGCCCCTGATTTTCGACACCGACCTGGCCAAGGTGGCCGCGCCCGATCTCGAGCTGCCCCCGCGCTTCAGCTATCCGCTGGATGCCGTGGAGCAGGTGAAGCGGGGCGTGCAGTTCTACACCGAGACCTTCGGCCGGCCGCCGGTGGGCATGTGGCCGGCCGAGGGCGCCGTGGCCCAGGAGATCGTCAACATGGTGGGCAGCGCCGGCATCCGCTGGATGGCCACCGACGAGGAGGTGCTGGCCCGCAGCCTGGGCCGCACGAACTTCGCCCGCAACGCCCAGGAGACGGTGCAGGACGCCGACGCGCTCTATCGGCCCTACATCGCCCGCACGCCCAACCAGCAGGTGTACGTGGTCTTCCGCGACAAGGTGATCAGCGACAAAGTGGGCTTCACCTACAGCGGCACGCCCGGCAAGGTTGCCGCCCGCGATTTCGTGGACCGCATCCTGGCCATCCGTGCGCAGCTCGCCGCCCAAGGCGCAACCGGGCCGCACCTGGTCAGCGTCATCCTGGACGGCGAGAACGCTTGGGAGCACTACCCCAACGACGGCAAGGAGTTCCTGCACGAGATGTACCGCCTGCTGGAGGAGGAACAGGACAAGGGCACCATCCGCACCATCACGCCCGGCGCCTTCATCGCCCGCTTCCCCGAGCAGCGCAGCCTGGAACGGCTGTGGGCCGGCAGCTGGGTCAGCCCCGACTACCTGACCTGGATCGGCGAGGACGAGGAGAACCGGGCCTGGGAGTACCTGGGCCGGGTGCGCGACTTCGCCCGGTTCCAGCAGAACCAGGTCAGCCCGGAGGTCTTCGCCCAGATGATGGAGGCCATCTACACGGCCGAGGGCAGCGACTGGTTCTGGTGGTACGGCGCAGACCAAAACAGCGGCGACGACGGCAGCTTCGACGCCCAGTTCCGCGCCACCCTGGCCCGCGTGTACGAGGTGGCGGGCCAGTCGGTGCCCACCTTCCTCAAGGTGCCGGTGATCCCGGAGCGGGCGCAGCCGCCGGCCGTGGGCGCCAGCGGGCTGATCACGCCCACCGTTGACGGCGTCGCCGCCGCGGGCGAGTGGGACGGCGCCGGCTACTTCCTGGAGGAGGGCGGCGTGCAGGCCACGCCCAACCAGGTGGCCGCGCAGCTCTGGTATGGCTTCGACAAGGCCAACCTCTACCTGCGGCTGGATGCGCGCCGCACCTGGGCCGACGTGGCGTCCGACACGCGCGTGGGCTTCTACCTGCGGCGACCCGGCGGCGGCCGCGAGCAGCCTTTCAGCCGCACGGCCGTGCTCAACGGCCGGGACGATACCCTGTTGGGCTTCGGCGCCAACGCCCTGGTGGAGGTGGCGATCGTCGGCGGCCAGGCCACGGCGACCTTCTACACCGTGGACGCCGATGGGCAGTACGCCGCCACGCCGGCCGCGCTGCCGGCCGCCGCGGCCGGGAGCACCCTGGAGGTGGCCGTGCCCTACGAGGTGCTGGGCAAGCCCAACGCCGGCGACGTGTTCAAGCTGCGGGCCGTCATCAGCGAGGGCGAGCAGCGGGACATCCAGACCGTGCCTGGCGCCGGCCCGGCCGAGCTGATCGTGCCGGACCTGGGCCTGACCACGGCCATCCTCACCGTGGACGACCCGGAGGGCGACGACCACGGCCCCGGCACCTACACCTACCCGACCGACAGCGTCTTCGTCACCAAGGCCTACGATCTGAAGACCTTCGCCGTGGCCGAGGACGAGGCCAACCTCATCTTCCGCTTTGCCTTCTACGGCCCGCTCAACAACGCTTGGGGTGCGCCCAACGGCATGGGCATCCACACCCTCGATGTGTACGTAGACGCCGCGCCGGGCGGCGAGCGCAAGCTGTTGCCCGGCCGCAACGCCGCCGTGCCGGCCGACCAGGGCTGGGAGTTCGCGGTTTGGGCCGAGGGCTGGACGCCCGGCCTCTACGGCCCGCCCGCTGCGGGCGAGGCCACGCCGCAGCAAATCGGCGACGCCGGCACCCTGACCATCATCAGCGACCCCGGTCAGCGGCAGATCACTATCCGGGTGCCCAAGCGGGTGCTGGCAGAGCGGCTGGGCGTGACGCCGGAGGCGCTGCAGCCCCAGACGTGGCGCTACCTGGGCGTGGTGCTGAGCCAGGAGGGCTTCCCCTCCAGCGGCGTGTGGCGGGTGCGCGACGTGTTGGTGAGCGCGCAGCAGTGGCGGGTGGGCGGCGCGCCGGCCAACAGCACCACCCACACCCGCATCCTGGACGTGGCCTATCCGGCCGGCTTCACGCCCACCCAGGAGGAGGCGCTGAGCAACTTCACGCCCCAGGCCGTGGACGCGGGCCGCTTCGACCAGCTCAGCCCCGACGACTTTGCGCAGTTGCCGATGCTGGCGGCGGAGTAGGCTACGGACAAAGGACGAACGGAAGGCAAAAAGACTTCTGTTTCGGTAAGCTCGGTCGGCGACGACGGCAAGGCCGCAACGCAAACGCCCGGCGGTGTCGAAGTCGCCGACCGATGTCTGCGGAACAAGGGTTTCCCCATAAACGAGTTACACCCTCGCCAACCGGCGCATTTGCCCTTCTGCCGGCGTTGTGCGATAATATGGCTAACTCTATCGTCTTCGTCCTCTGTGCGGGGCCGACGTCGAAAGCCGGGCCGGTTTGGCAGTGCGGTCCTGCCGGAAACGCTGTGAGTAGGTTCCGTATGTATACCCCCCCCATCGTAAGATAGCTTACGTTGTCAACCTGCTTATCCTGGTCAGCCTGGTGTTGGGACAGGTGGCGCCGGTTGCGGCGACGCCGGTGGGAACCGGAAACAGGTGGGAGAAGGAGCGAATTTCGGCGGGGAGCGTGGCAGCGCCGACCACAAGCGGGCTATGGGAGGCACAGGTAAGAGAAAGCGCGGCGGCAGTGGGGGATTTCTGGCCGATGCCACAGGCGAGTGGCGGGGACGAGTCCGTCTCGCCTGCCGAGACGGTTTTGCCGTCTTCGTCTGCGCCTGCGGCGTCGAGCGGGGCTTTGCACCTGGTGATGAATGCCGATCCCGTCCAGGTGCTGCCGGGGGAGGTGATCACCTACAGCGTCGCGATCACCAATGTGGCGGAAGTACCGTTGGAACGCGTCGTACTGGACAGTTCTTTGCCTGCCGGTGTGGTCTATGTGGCGCAGAGCGGGGTGGGCTTCGGCTATTCGCCGCCGGAACGACGGCTGAGCTGGGCTATCGGCCGCCTGGAGCCGGGGCAGGGGTTGGGTGGTGGCTTCCAGCTGCGGGCGACAGGGCTGGGCATCGGCACGCTGATCACGACCACGGTCAGCGCTGGCAGCGCCAACGGGCCTGTGGCGACGGCCTCGGCCGTGGTGGAAGTGGCGCCGCCGCGACAGAACCGGGTGTGGGCGACGCCGGAAGAAGGGGGCTGGCTGCGTTCGGAGGATGGGCGGGTAGACCTGCGGGTGCCGGCCGGCGCGGTGCCGAGGCGGACGGAGCTGCGCTACGCCTTTGCCGACGACCTGAAGCTACCGGAACACCTATTCTACGCCTTCCGGCTGGAAGCCGGCGACGAGACCGGCCAGGCAGTAACCCAGTTCCGGCGGCCGCTGGTCTTGAGCGCGTTCTTCGACCGGCGCCGATTGCCGCCGGAGGCCCTGGAACGGTTGGGGTTGTTCCACCTGAATGAAGCGAGCGGGGAATGGGAGGCGCTGGCTGGCCAGGTGGATGTACGCTGGCAACGGGTGGTGGCCCTGGTGGAGCATTTCAGCCTCTACGCGTTGGGCCTGCATACGACGCAGACGGCCCCGAACTTCTCGGTGGACCGCATGACCGCCGCGCGGGGCGCCCAAACCGCCTTGTACAGTCGTTCCGTGACCTACAGCTATCCCTTTGACCTGCCAGCGGGGCGAGGCGGTCTGACACCAGCGCTGGGGCTACGATACAACAGCGCCAATCATAGCCAGCACCAAGGTCATTACAGCTACGTGGGCCACGGCTGGGATCTGGTGGGCGCAGACTACGTGCAACGCGATCCTGTCAGCGGCAAGGTCACCCTAATGTTAGGCGGCCAGGCGTATACCTTGGAATGCTACAACAGTTGCAGCGCCTGGTTTGTGAAGGAAAACCCCCTGATCAAGGTAGCCTATGCGAAAGGTGGAGACCCCTATTTCATCTCTGAGAACAACACGAACTGGGCGCGCTGGACTGTGACCACGCCTGACGGCGTTGTTTATACCTACTACGGCGAGGTAAGAAAGAGCGGCGACAACCTGGTGTACAACAACAAACCCATGACCTTTTACTGGAGCTGCACCCCGCAGGGCAGCGGGAACGAGTGGCGGGAGCTGATATGGGAACGTATACCGTTGACGCAGGTACAGGACCGCCATGGCAACCTGGTGAACTACGGCTGGGAATACGAAGAGAACATCGGTTCGACCACCATGCCCTATAACTGCTATCCGGCCATCCTGGGGATGCAGCGCCACATTCGGGCCGTGCGTCTAACGAGCATCACCTACAACGACAATCGTATCCGGATTGCCTTGGCCTATAGCAGTCGTCTCGACCGGCCGGCGGGGTATGACGCGGCCAATACCTGGCGTTTCTACACCGAGCAGCGGCTGACCTCGGTAGCCGTCCAGGCCGTCTTTCAGGGCCAATCGTCGGCCACGACCTTGCGCACCTATGGGCTAAACCACCGGGACCAGGGTGACCCCAATAGCGCGCGCTCCCAAAAGCTGTTGAACCTGATGTTCATCGAGGAACAGGCCGGCAGCCGCTCGTTGCGGACCAGCTTCGATTACTCCGGCTATGAAGCCACCTGGCCGTGCAGCTACCGTTATCTGATCAAGGTCCAGAACGCGTTCGGCGGCGTAGTGGAATTTAGCGCCAGCGGCGGCAATTCGGCCAACAGCAACGAAGACTGCTGGTCGGGTAACCCGATCTATTGGCGGCCGCCTGCCGTCACCATCCGGACCGAGCGGGATGCGGTCACCGGCGTTACAGCCACCTGGACTTACAACAGTACGAACTGGAGCGATGACGCGCATGGGTTCGAGCGCGTGTGGGTGACAGCGCCCGACGGCCAGTCGTGTGAGGTTCACGAGTTCATCCAGATGACACCGATCAACGGTCAGGCGCGCAACGATCTGGCGGGCCGGACCAAGAAACAGACCGTGTGCACGGCCTGCACTACCGGGGGCGAATGCGTGGCCAACGGCGAGCTGAGACGCAGCGAGACCGACTGGAGCCATAGCTCGGCCAGCCTGCCGCTGCCTGATTACAGCATGTTGCCGGAGCAAGACCGGCCGCGCTTCGTCTGGGCCGCGGAGACCAGAACCTATGAAAGCCGTTTCAACAACGATGGCACATTGGCGGCGGCCGGTGTGCCCATCAAGCGGACGACCTACGAATATCAGCCGGCCCGCCAGTTGGGCAACCTGTCGGGCGCCAGACAGTTCGGCAATCTGACAGCGACCAAGGAGTATCAGGGGACAACAAGTGGCTTCGAGACCACGCCGCTACGGGCTAACGTCACGGAATACCGGCCCAACGAGAGCGTCTGGGTTATCACCAAACCGGCCCTCACGCAGCTGTACGCCGGCAACGAAACGACCCTCGTCGCCGAGACGCGTTTCTACTACGACAACGCCACCAGCTATACGACGGCGCCGACCAAGGGGCTCCTCACCCGTCAGGAGACGATGGCGGTGCTGAACGGCACCTACCAGGGCTCCAAATCCCAGACGTTTCAGTACTACCCCAATGGCAATTTGCAGTGGCAACGCGACGCATTGGAGCGCCAAACCACGTTCTACTATGACGGGTGGTACCAGGCTTATGAGGTATGTCGGGTCAATGCGTTGAACCATGCGTTCAAGACGACCTATTACGGCGTGCCGGGCGATGGCACGTGCAACACCACCAACGGCTCCACCGTCAACGTCTTCAACCGCTTCGGCCAACCGGAGAAGCAGTGGGATCCCAACGATGCGCTGACCGAGTACCGCTACGATGACCTGGGCTGGTTGACGGCCATGGCCGTGGCGCCGGATGGGATCGCCGCGGCCACCGTTCGTCGTGAGTTTCGCAGTTTGAGTAGCATCGGCCCAAATCAACCCTTCTGGGTACACCAGCAACAGCGCGATGACAGCGGTGGGGATAACACACTGCACACCTGGACCTACTACGACGGCTTTGGCCGGGTGCTACAGACC
>JAOADB010000187.1 GCA_026417535.1 Caldilineales bacterium | reverse complement strand
GCCTGAAGACCGTGCGCAACCACGTCTCCAACATCTTCGCCAAACTCCAGGTGGCAGATCGGGCGCAGGCGATGGACGCCGCGCGGCGGGCAGGGCTGGGTTCAGACGGCTAGCCAGGAGAACTCCGATACCTTTGCCAAAACGGCGTTGGTTTGCACGGGTTCCGATACCGACGAGAATACCAAGCCGTTGCTGGAGCCCAAGGACTTCATGAACGTTAGCATTACTCCCCGGCGTGGGCATTGCGGGATGGCAACCATTCCAAAACACGTGCGGGAGCCATAAACCCGGCTCCCGCACGACCACAATCCGGACGGTCACGGAGTCTCATCCTTTTACCGCGCCCACAGTCAGGCCGCTTTGCAGCTGATTCTGGATGAGATAGAACAGGATGAGCGTAGGCAGAGCCGCCATCAACGCGCCGGCCGCAAACAGATTCCACCGTTGCGAATACTGCTCGCCGATGAACAGGCTCAGGCCCACGGCCACCGTGTACATGTTCTTGTCCGTCAGAATGACCCGAGCGAGCAGGTAGTCGGCATAGGTACCGATGAAGGTCAGGATGAAAATGACGGCCAGGATCGGCCGCACCAGCGGAAAGATCACCCGCGTGAAGGTGTACCAGCTCGAAGCGCCATCAATGTAGGCCGCTTCGTCCAACTCGCGGGGAATCGTGTCGAAAAAGCCCTTCATCAGCCAAGTGTTGAAGCCCATCGCCCCGCCCAGATAGACCAGGATCAACCCGAAATGGGAATTGAGGCCGAAACCGGGGTAAATGCGGCCGATGTTCAAGAGGATGAGGAACAGCGCCGTCACGGCCAGGATGTTGGGGAAGACCTGGACCAGCAAAATGGTGCGCAGCAGCGGCTGGCGCAGACGGAAGCGGAAACGCGAGAACGAAAACGCCGCCAACGAGGTCAGGCCCACCACGAACAGCGATGTCAGCCCCGACACCTTGATCGAATTCCACACCCAACGGGCAAAGGGGAACTGGGGATCGCCCAGCATGCGCCGGAAGTTGTTGAGTGTGGCGTTTTCAGGGATGAGCTGCGTTACCGTGACCTGGCTGACCGGGTTGATGGAGGTCGAAAAGATGAGCACGACCGGGAACAGGGAAAAGAGGATGGCCAATAAGGCCACCACCAGACGCCAGGCGATGTTGAACCGCCGTTGCGCCTGCAGCGAACCGACTTTCTTCTTGCTCAGGGTCTCAGACACTTTCGGAAACCTCCTCCAACATGCCGGTGTAACGGAAGTTGGCAATGGTGATGGCGCCGACGATGACGAAAATGACGATGGAAATGGCCGCCGCCAGACCCAGGTCGGCCCCGCGGCCGCCGCCGAAGGCCAGCTTGTAGGTGTAACTGATCAGGATGTCGGTGTAGCCCGCCGGCGTAGGCGTCCCCGGAATGGGCGGACCGCCGTTGTTGTAGAGCTGGATAATCGTGAAGTTGTTGAAATTGAAGGCGAAAGACCCCACCAGCAACGGCCCCACGGCCACCAACAACAGGGGCAGGGTAATCCGCCAAAACTGCTGGAACCCGCTGGCGCCGTCCACCTTGGCCGCCTCGTATAGGTCAGCCGGGATGCTCTGCAAGGCGCCGGTGGTGATCAGGAACATGTAGGGATAGCCCAACCACAGATTGACGATGAGAATGCCGACTTTGGCGAAAATGGGACTGGAGAACCACCCCGGATCCCACTGCGAGCCGATGACGCCGATCACGGGATTGAACATGCCCCGCCAGATGAGCACGCTGATGAAAGCCGGTAGGGCGTAGGGCACGATCATGAGCACCCGGATCGTCCGCCGCAAGGGCAAGTTAGGGTCATTGAGCGCCAGCGCCAGCAACAGCCCCAGGACAAAGGTCGTCAACACGGTCATGCCCGCGAAGACCACCGTCCAGGTAAAAATCGTCACCAGGGGACCCCGCAAGGCCGGGCTGGTCAGCAGACGCTGGAAGTTGTCGGCACCGATGATCACCGGAAAGCCGGGGATGAGGGTCTGGCCGTCGGGCGAGGTGAATGTCCCTTGCACGTTGGCATAGACCACGCCGGTCTCCTGGTCAATCATGGCGTCCTGCTGCGGGTCATAGACGTACTTCTGGCGCACCTGACCGGCGCGAGTGGGCGAGGTGATCTTGACGCCCAGCTCCACGTTGCCGAAGGTGAGCGGCTGCAGGGCGGGCAATACGGCAAAACGGCGGTTGGCGGGGATGGGGGTGTAGTCGCCCACGGCCACCGGTTTGCCCTCGCTATCGAATGTCACCCCCTGTTCCTCCAGCTCCTGTCGCGTATAGGCCTCGCCGGTGCTCGTCTCGAAGTATTGGCTGCCGTCCTCACCCGTCAGCCACAGGGCGTAGCTGCCGTCGGGGGCTTCATAGGGTAGCCAGGTATACGTTTTGGCATCGGCCGGCAGATAGACCTGGCTTTCGATCTGCCGGATGGCCGTTGTCTTTTCAATGAGATGCCCATCGCCGTAGTTGGTGAAAGCCGTGTAAATGGTGAACAGCACCGGGTAGATGTGCATCATGACCATAAAGGCCAGACCCGGCATGATCCACCGCAGTGGCATGGCATCGCGACGCAAAAAAACGACGGTGATTGCCAGAGCTACCAGCCAAAGCACAATCGCCAGCGGCGCCACCGCCCCGCGCAGGAGCTGCCAGCCGGTGAAGATGGCAAAGGCATCGAAAGCGGCGATGAACACCAGCCGCAACACGATAGACGTGAGAGGACCTCCCCCCAGCATCTCACCAAATCCAGACTTTCTCCCCATCGAAAGAGCTGCCATCGTTTCGCACTCCTGGGTGATAGAGGTCGGTCAAGCGCAGACCGAGAAACGCCCCTCGCTCAGAAACAGCCGAAGCACTTCTCGGTCCTGGCCGGTCTTGGCTCGACCGTAGTCAACGACACGCCGGTAAAAAGCGGAGAGGGGGCTTGCGCGCCCCCTCTCCAGAGTGTTGATGGGTTATGAACCCTGCAGCGCCGTCTCGATTTGCTTCTGGGCGTTGGTCATGGCCTCTTCCGGCGTGGCCGAACCCTGCTGGATCAGGACGAGCGCATCGCCCCACGGACCCCAAACGGCCGACATCTGTGGGATGTTGGGCATGGGGACGGCGTTGGCGCCAGCCACACCGAACTTCGCCATGTCGGGGTCACCGGGGTCCTCGCGCACGGCCAGGAAGGCCGAGGGTCGCGGATCGGCCTCGAACAGGGCGCGCATGGCCTCCTCGGTCGCCATGAACTCAGTCAGGAAGGCCTGGGCCAGGAGGGCGTTCTGGCTGAAGGCGCTGATGAAGAAGCCTTGGCCGCCCAGGAAGGGCTGGCTGTCGCCGGCCGGGCCCTTGGGGAAGGCCGCGATTTCATACTTGGCGCCGGCATCGCGCATCCGCGAGAGCGCCCAAGGACCGGTGATCATCATGGCGCACTCGCCGGTCTCGAAGGCCACATGGTAGGTGTCCCAATCCATGTCCTTGACGATGCTGCCCTGAGCCACCATGTCGGCCAGCCACTGCGCCGCCGCAATCGAACCTTCGTTGCCAACGCCGATGTCCTTCGGGTTCCAGGTCCCATCGGGATTCAGGCCGAAGACGTAGCCACCGAAGGCCGTCTGGATGGGATAGAAGTGGTAGGGGTCGCCTTGCTGGCGGCAGAACCCGTACTTGGCCTTGCCGCTATCCTGCAGCTCCTTGGCCAGGGTCTTCACTTCATCCCAGGTGGCGGGCACGGCGCTCACCAGGTCGGGGTTGTAGAAGAAGGCGATGTTCTCGGTGGCGTAGGGCATGGCGACCAGCTTGCCCTCATAGCGGAACATGTCGAGGGCGGCCGGGAAGAACTCCTTGGCCTTGTCGCCCAGGTCAATCTCGGCCAGGATGCCGTTCGTGTACAGCTCGCCCACCCAGTCATGGGCGCCGATGAAGATGTCGGGGCCTTCACCAGCCGGGGCGGCGCGCTTCACGTTGTCGCGGATGTCGCCGAAACCGATCTCGCTGATCTCCAACTTCACGCCGTATTGGGCTTCGAAGGCGGCGGCCACGGCCTGGAGCGCCGGCGCACGGGTGTTATCGGCCCAGATCTTCAGGGTCACCGCAGGCGGCGCCGGAGTCGGGGTCGGCGGAACCGGGGTCGGCGTGGGGGGAACGGGGGTGGGGGTGGGAGGAACGGGGGTCGGCGTCGCCGCAGGCGGTTGGGTCGGCGCCGGGGTGGGCGTAGCGGCAGGGGCACAGGCCGCCAGCAGCATGGCCACCGTCAACAGGACGAAGAGAACCGGGTAGGTTCGGCGAAACATGTTCTTCTGCCTCCTTTGGAATGGGCTGAGAAAAGGGGGAAACACGGGGTAATCAAGTAGGAGCAGGACCGGTAGAGGCGCGGATGATGAGTTGACATTCGACTTGACTTTGTTCGCGGGGCTTCTCTCCTGTTTGAATGCTGCGGATGAGGATGGACGCGGCCCGCGCCGTCATTTCGGCGTAGGGCACAAAGAGCGTGGTCAGGGCCGGATGGGCGTGGGCAGCGGCCAGCGAACCGTTGGTGCCCACGACCGAGACGGCCTCCGGCACGGGGATATGACGCTCGCGCAGAGCCCGCAGGATGCCTAACGCCATCAGGTCATTGGCGGCATAGTAGGCGGTGGGCGCCCGCGAACCCAAGCGGATCATCCGTTGGACGGCCTGATACCCACCGTCTTCGACGAAGAAACCGTAATCCACCCATTCTGGCAAAGGCTCGATCCCGGCTTCCTCCAGGGCGGCCTGGTAGCCGAGCAGACGTTCGACCGTCACGGCGACATCGGGGTCGCCGCCAACAAAGGCGATGCGCCGATGGCCCAGGCCGATCAGGTAGCGGATGACTTCGGCCGTGTAGCGCCGGTCCTGGGCATCCACCCAGGCAACCTCGGCCGAGGGGGTATCGGGACGCCCCATGACCACAAAGGGGATGTTGAATTCGAGCAGCGCGCCGATGAGGTCCACATCGAGACGATGGCTGAGGACGATGACGCCATCGGCCTGGCGTGAACCGACGATATCGTACACTTGGGTGACCTCATCCATATGCCCCCCGCTGCCCCCCACCAAGACCCGATACCCGTACTTGTAGGCCACCTGGAGCAACCCGCGCATGACCTGGGGGAAGAAAGTGTCGTCGAAATAACCGTCGAACACGTGGGGAACGACAATGGCCAGCATGTTCGTGCGCTGCAACGTCAGGGAACGGGCAATGGCATTCGGCTGGAAACCAAGCGCCTCGGCGGCCTCCAGCACTCGTTCGCGGGTGGCTTGGCTGATATACGGTTTGCCGGAAAAAACGCGACTGACCGTACTGGGATGAACCCCGGCTCGATGAGCCACATCGCGAATGGTGGGCATAACCGCGTTCTTCAAAGCAAGGACTCCGTACAGGAGGGTGAGAAACCGACGACCAAACGACGCCCTTAGGTCGAACGATCAGGACACAAGATGAGGCAACGGGGGCAATACACTCAGACCGGGCAGACGCCCGGCATTTGCAACCGCTTGCAGGTGGGCTGATTCTAACCGCAACCGGTTGCATTGTCAAGATGACGTAAACCGGTTTTGAGGGCTCTTCACAATTGGCAGCCGCCGGGAAGAGCCGTTGCGGCCGCCAGCTGTTGTACAAAGGCTCGCTCGAGAGGCGCTACTGTTTTTTTGGAGGGCAGATTGTCCACGGGCGTCTCGTCCTCCGTGATCGGGTGGGCGATATCGGATCGTTCCTCGGCGAGAATGGGCGAGAACACATCGACAGTCGTAGGTCACTCCATGCCCGCTCGCGCGAAGCGTTGATGCTGCCAGCACTTTAGCACAAGTTCGACCTTCTTTCCAACCGGCCTATCGGGCGTATATGGGCATCTGCATTTGGCTTGGGCGATGGGGGTTCCCGAGAATCCTCATCGCCCATCGGCCCGACGTTGCCGCCAAAGCCCCGACGATGGGATAATCGGGCCGATGGAAGACGCCCCACCTCGTCCGTCGTCTCCCGGTTCGCCCTCGGCTCCCATCTGAGGCGAACGACCCACCCCCTCCGTCTCGACCATCGGCCAGAATCCAGGGCGAAGGACGAACGACCAAACCCCTCCACCCTCCGTCCGTCAATCGGCCAAACTCGGTTGCCGGTCACCGGTTAGTCACCCAATCATCCCCCAAGGAGCGCCTATGTCATCCGATTGCATCTTTTGCCGCATCATCGCCGGCGAGGTCCCCTCCGAAACGGTCTATCGAGACGACCGGGTCACGGCCTTTCGCGATATCCGCCCCGTGGCGCCGGTACATATCCTCATCGTTCCTAACAAACACATCGCCTCGGTCAACGAAGCCGAAGAAGCGGATGAAGCCGTCCTCGGCCGCCTTTTGCTGACGGCGAAACGGTTGGCCGTGCAGGAGGGGATCGCCAAATCGGGCTACCGGCTCATCATCAACACCGGCCCTCATGCCGGCCAAGAAGTCTTCCACCTTCACCTCCACCTCATCGGCGGACAACGGATGCGCCATCCCATGGGTTGAATGAAAAACGGAGGACAAGGGACATTTTCGTCTTTCGTCCCTTGTCCTCCATTCATAGCCTGCTCTGCTGTTTAGGCACCCATCCGCTCGTAAGCCGGTTCGGCCACGGTGAAGACGATCTCATCGCCGCCCCGGTCGGCGATGACGTGGTCGCCGTCGCGGATCTCGCCGCGCAGGATGTCGAGGGCCAGCGGGTCCTGAAGTCGCCGCTGGATGACCCGCTTGAGCGGCCGGGCGCCAAAGGCCGGCTCGTAACCCTCGGCGATGAGCAGGTCCTTGGCCGCCTGGGTCACCTCCAGGGTGATGCGGCGCTCGGCCAGCAGCTTGCGCAACCGCTCCAGCTGGATATCCACGATTTGGTACAGGTGCTCGCGGGTGAGGGAATGGAAGATGACGATCTCGTCAATGCGGTTGAGGAACTCGGGCCGGAAGCTCGCCCGCAAGGCCTCCATCACCCGGCGCTCGACCTCCTCCTGCCGACCGGCCACATCGAGCAGGTAGTGGCTGCCGATGTTGCTGGTCATGATGATGACCGTGTTGCGAAAATCCACAGTGCGGCCATGACCGTCGGTCAGCCGACCGTCATCGAGCACCTGGAGCAGGACGTTGAAGAC
>JAOADB010000186.1 GCA_026417535.1 Caldilineales bacterium | reverse complement strand
GTTGTGACTTCGTGGAGCGGGAGGGAGGCAAATCCAATGTAGTCGGGTGGGTTTCCCAAGGTTCGGGAGATAGGACCCAAATCAAAAACAAAAGCCCTTCTGCGCATTTCATTCCTTCTCCCTAGCGAAACATTTGCTACAAGACCACGCCGCCCGCAGCTCCGGCGCCCCGCGGGGGTTGGCCCCGCCCAAAAACAGTGGCGTCACCACTTCCAACGTCACCGTCACTTTCGCAGACGCTTCCGGCATCGTCTCCTCCTGCGCGAACGGCCTATATCGGCCCATGGGGGTCCTCGTCTTCGCATCGCCTCGCCACCCATGCGTGACAAGGCGTACATCGGGCAGGTGCCCGGTCGCCCTGCAGTTTAGCAGGTCTTAAGCCATTGCGCAACCGAAACCTTTCGCATCCGGATGGGAACTTCTCCTGACTCCTCAAAGGTCTCAGCACCGCACCGCCGTTCAAGCCTTCTCGTACCCTCCCAATGCCACCGACGACGGCGACGACTCCGGCGGCGCAATCATCCACCCGTACACCTCCGCCAGCGCCCGCGCCTCGTCCGCCATCTTCGCCCGCAGTCCGGCCGGTTCCAGCACCTCGCAATCCGCGCCCCACCCGCGAATCCATGGCATCATCTCCTGCGGCTCCGCCACCCGCGCCCGCCAGATGAGATAACCGTCCGGCAGCGCCTCCACCGCTTCCTCTCGATGCCAACGACTCTCCCGCACCCGCATCGCCACCCGCGGATGGAACTTCAGCACCACCTCCACCGGCTCCGCCTCTGTGTACCAGATACCCCAGGCATCCCGCAACAGGGCATGGGGGTCGAAATCGGCCGGAATCGTATAACGCTCGTGGGTCATCTGCGCCGAGCGAATCCGTTCGATCTTCAACGTGCGCAGCGCCGCCTCGCGGCCGTCGGGCAACTCGCGGCGTCCGATGACATAGGCCGTCTGGCCCACCGCGTACGGCTCGATGAAATAGGGCGCCAGCACGTAGTCGGCAATGCGCCCATCGGGCTTTTGATAACTGATCCGCACCTTCCGCCCGGCCGACCAGGCCTCCGTCAGCTTCTCCAGCACGTCGAGATACACCGGGTCGCGGTAGGCCGCCTCCTCGTCCATCACATCGGCCGAGCGCAGCAGGTGTTGGCTCACGTTGCGGTCAATCCGCTGGAGCGCCATGCCCAGCTTGCGCAGCGCCGAGGCCGCATGGGGGTTCTGCTTGTCGGTGCGGGTCGCCAGCAGCCGCGTGGCCAGATGGATGGCCATCACCTCGTGCAGGCTGAAGGCCGCCCGCATCAGGTCCGCATTGCGGTCCAGTTTGAGCCGGCCGTCCTCGTCCTCGTAAACCCCCGGCGGCAGCTGGTCGGCGTTCAGGTACTTGGTGATGGTCGAGCGATTCACGCCCAGCCGTCGCGCGAGCTCGGCCCGGGTAAATCCCTCCGGATGCGCCCACAACAGGGCCTGGATCTGCAATAGGCGTTGCGCCTTTTTCTCGGCACGATTCATCGGCGACTCCTGGTTGGGTGAACCGACTCCATTGGAAGACACAGTTTATCACACCGGGCAGGCGAATTGCGCAAAAGGGACGATGGACGATGGATGGTCTTCGTCTTCCGTCTCGGCGGTCGGCCGAAACCCAGGACGAAGGACGACCGCCGAACGACGAAAACCCCTCCGTCTTCCGTCGTTCGTCCTCCGTCCCGGCGGTCGGCCAAAAGCGGAGAGGGAGGCCAAACGGCGACCGCCGACAACCCCTCCGTCCTCCGTCGTTCGTCTTTCGTCCCGGCGGTCGGCCAAAACCCAGGACGAAGGCCGACCGACGACCGATAACTACCATCGTCCATCCTTCACCATCCCCAAGCGCCGAAACAGCGACAACCGACCCTGTTCGTCCTCGCACAGGAGGATACCGGCCTTTTCCAGCGCGGGCAACGAGCGGAGCACCGTTGAGGGATGTAGATTGAGGTCGCGGGCCACGTCGCTGGGGCGACTTTGGGGATGATTCTCGATATAGCGGGCGATTTGTTCCAAGCGGTTGCCATCAGGTCGGCGGGCCATCGAAACCTCCGGTTCAGGCTGGGCTTTGATCCCACCTTAGCGCAGGTCTGTTGCCGGTTCGGCAACATCGGCGCCGAATTGGGACGCTGGAGGGAGAAACCTGGCTTTTGGCAGCGGTCGGCGTCCGCCGGCCGCTGGGGGAGGGGAACCCAGGGGATAAGGGGCACAACGCAAGACGAACACCCGTGCTATGGGCACCCCGTTTTTTGGCAATATCCCGGTGCTATGGTATGATTTTTTATCCTGTGGCACACTCCTAACAGACACCCGCAAGGGTGTCGTTGTTTTGTTTACGACCTGAGGATTTCCCGCGTATGGACTACATTTTGCAATCTCTGGAAACACAGCATCTCAAGACCGACCTGCCCGAACTGCACATCGGCGATACGGTCAAGGTTCATAAACGCATCACTGAAGGCAAGAACGAGCGCGTCCAGGTGTTTCAGGGCACCCTGATCGCCCGTCAGGGCTCCGGCCCCGCCGAAAGCATCACCGTCCGCAAGATCGGCGCTCACGGCGTCGGCGTGGAACGCATCTTCCGCCTCCATTCCCCGCGCGTCGAGAAGATCGAAGTCGTTCGCTCCGGCAAGGCCCGCCGTGCCAAGCTCTACTACCTGCGCGGGCGCGCCGGCAAGAGCGCGCGTCTCAAAGAAATCCGGCGCTAACCCCGTCTGCGTGACCGTCTTCTCCGCCCTCCCGGCTCCAAGGCGTGAGTTTCGAGCTCACGCCTTTTTGTGCACGCCGCGAACGGCCGCTCATTCGGGACGAAGGACGAACGACGAAAGACGAATCCTCTTCGTCGTTCGTCTCCCCTGTCTCCTCTCTCGTTCCTAAAATCTTCCCCTTATGGCCGAAATCACCGTTGCCGTGGTGCAAACCCAGCCCCAGCTGGGCAACCTGGAGGCCAATCTCTACCAGATGGCCGATACGGTCGAGCAGATTTGCCGTGCGGATAAGGTCCATCTCATCGTCTTTCCCGAACTGGCCACCACCGGCGTCGAGAACGGCATCCACTTCCATCGCCTGGCCGAACGGGTGCCCGGCCACCAGTTCAACGTCCTGGCCGCCAAAGCCGCCGATTTTTCCACCCATATCGTCTTCGGTCTGCCCAGCAAAGAACGGGTCGAGAGCATTTTCTACAACGCGGCCGTCCTCATCGGGCCGGATGGCGAGCTGATCGGCGAGTATCGCAAGGTCCATCTCAAGGGCGAGGAAAAGCTCAGCTTTCGACCGGGCTATCGCTTCCCCGTTTTCGAAACGGGCATCGGCGTTTTGGGCCTGTTGATCGGCTGGGATCTGGCCTTTCCCGAGGCCGCGCGTTCCCTAGTCCTCAACGGCGCCGAAATCCTGTGCGTCCTGGCCGCCTATGAAGAGCCGTTGCAGGACGAGTGGCGCGCCTTTTGTGTGGCCCGCGCCGCCGAGAACGGCGCCTTCGTGCTGGCGGCCAATCGGGTCGGCGAGGAACCCAGTCGTCGCTACTTCGGCGAGAGCGCCATCCTGGCCCCCGACGGCCGCTATCTCAGCCGTATCGTGACCGACGGCGGCGGCGCCACCGTCGGCTATGCCCTCGCCACCCTCGATACCGATGCCGTGCGGCGTTATCGCCAGGAACAGCAGATCATCATGGCCCGCCAGCCTGCCGCCTACGGCGCCATCGTCCGCAAGTACTGATGCCCCCTCGCATTGACCTGCGCAGCGATACCCTGACCCAACCGACACCGGCCATGCGCCGGGCCATGGCCGAGGCCGTCGTCGGCGATGACGTGTTCGGCGAAGACCCCACCGTCAACGCCCTCGAAGCCCTGGCCGCGGCCCGTCTGGGCAAAGAAGCCGCCCTTTTCGTCACCAGCGGCACCCAAGGCAATCTTGCCAGCCTCCTCGCCCACTGCGGCCGCGGGGATGAGGTCATCATGGGCGATCAGGCCCACACCTTCCTGTACGAGCAAGGCGGCTCGGCCGCGCTCGGCGGCATTCACCCCCGGACGGTGCCCAATCAACCCGATGGCACCCTGCGCCTGGAGGACATCGCCGCGGCCATCCGCAGCGACAACCCGCACTTCCCCGTCTCGCGGCTGGTGTGTCTGGAAAATACCCATAACCGCTGCAGCGGCGCCTGCCTGACGCCCGACTACACGGCCGCCGTGGCCGATCTGGCCCATCGTCACGGTCTCAAACTGCACATTGACGGCGCCCGCATCTTCAACGCTGCCGTCGCCCTGGGGGTGGACGTTCGCGACCTCGTGGAACCGGCCGATTCCGTCACCTTTTGCCTGAGCAAGGGTCTGGCCGCGCCCGTCGGTTCGGTCATCTGCGGCCCAGCCGATTTCATCCAGCGGGCGCGGCGGGCGCGCAAGGTCTTGGGTGGGGGGATGCGCCAGGCCGGCATCCTGGCGGCCGCCGGCATCGTTGCCCTCACCGAGATGGTCGAACGCCTGGCCGACGACCACGCCCACGCCCGTTTGCTGGCCGAGGGCATTGCCGATCTGCCCGGCATCCGTCTCGACCTGGCGCGGGTGCAGACGAACATCGTCATTTTTGCCCTCGACCATCCCCGGTTGACGCCGGCGGCGCTGGTCGAGGCATTGCGTCATCGCGAGGTGGGCATCCTCGCCATCGGGGGCCAACAGCTTCGTGCCGTGACCCATTACGGCATCGAGCGCGAACACATCGAAGAAGCCATCGCCGCCTTTCGGGCGATTTTGACCGCGTAGCAACGCCGGCTGCAAGTCGGCACGCCCCTGCCCCGGCAAAATTGCCCATCGGCGCCGGATTATGGTATAAGCGCCGACGCCGTCACTCCCCGCGGCAGCGGCCAAAGGTCGAGACGAAGGACGAACGACGACCAGACGGCGCTTCTCGTCCTTCGTCGTTCGTCTTGTCAAAGGGTTCCCCATGCTTCGCAAACGCGTTTTCCCCTTCCTCTTGTGCCTCGTGTTGGTCGGCGCCTTTGCGGCGCCGGGTCTGCCCGCTGCGCCCGCGGCAACGGCGCAAGCCGTCCCCGGCGCCTGGGAGATCGTCTGGCGGGGAAACGGCCGCCTGAACGATTTCGCCTGCTTCGACGCCAACCTCTGCTTGGGCGTGGGCGATGCCGGCATGGTCGTGCGCACCACCGATGGCGGCGCGACCTGGCAATTCCTCCTCTTGGAGACGACCCGCCACCTGCTCGGCCTGGCCGTCGCCCCTGCGGGTCGGGCCATTGCCGTGGGCGAAGGCGGTGTCACCTTCTTCAGCGCCGATGCCGGTCAGACCTGGCGGGCGGGACCATCCGGCAGCAGCGCCGACCTGAACGCCGTGACCCTGCTGGCCGATGGTCGCGCTTGGGCCGTTGGCCGTAACGGCGTCATCCTCGCCAGCAGCGACGGCGGCGCCACCTGGGCCGCGCGGCCGTCGGGTACCTCGCAGCCGCTGCACGATGTCGCCTTTGGCAATGCCCAGATCGGCTTCGCCGTCGGCGAAAAAGGCACGGTCCTGCGCACGACCGACGGCGGCGCCACCTGGGCGCCGGTGAGCACCGGTTTCCCGGGCTGGGCCAACCTCTACACCCTCGCTTGGGCCTCGCCCACCCACGGCTGGATTGCCGGGCAGGCCGGCAACATGAGCCGCACGACCGACGGCGGCGCCACCTGGCAGGCGGTCACAACCGGACTGGCTGGCGACATCCTCGACCTGCACGTCGTCGGCGGATTCGGCGTGTTGGGTGGCGCCAATGGCGTCGTCGCCGTCAGCGCCGACGGCCAGACCTGGAGCCTTCGTGCCCCCGAAACGGCCGGCCGCACGACCACGGCCGTCTTTGCCACCGGCCCCGACCGCATCTGGGCCGGCGGTTTCAGCAACACGGCCTACCAGGGCATCGAGCACCCGGCCTGGTGGGTCTATCGTAGCGACAACGGCGCGGCCTTTCGCCGCCAGGCCGGCGATTTCTTCCCCCGCTTTGAAGACGCCGCCCTGCCCACGCCCGAGATCGGCTACGTGGTCGGCCATGACTGGAGCGTAGGCAAGACCACCGACGGCGGCGAGACGTGGGCCTGGCAGGCCATCGAACCGAATCCCGGCCCCGGCTACTTCCTCAGCCTGAGCTGTCCCACGGCCACCCACTGTTGGGCTGGCGGCCGATACGGCACGGTCTATGCCACCACCGATGGCGGCCAGACTTGGCGATTGCAGCTTTTGCCGGGCGGTGGCCGCCCCATCTACGACCTGCTGATGTTGGACACCCAACGGGGTCTGGCCGGTGGCAACGTGGACGCCGATGCCAGAAACGCCATGTTCTGGACGACGAACGGCGGCCAAACCTGGACGGCAGCCACGACCGTGGGCCGGCACCCCGGCACGGGCATCGCCATGGCCACGGCCATGCGCGGTTGGGTGGCCCTGCGCAACTACTCCTATTGGGTCACCGACGACGGCGGCCGCACCTTCCAGCGGGTCATTGACGACCGCCTGGCGCCCAACATCTACGTGGACGTGCGGGTCTTCGACGCCAACAACGACGGCCAGATTGACCACGGCTGGCTTGTGGGCTGTGTCGGCCCTCTTCAGGAAGAACGCTGCAAAGCTCCGGCCACGGGCAGCATCGTCCATACCCCGGACGGCGGCGCCACCTGGGAGGTCCAGACCCTGCCGGCGGGCACCAAACCGCTCAACGTCCTCGCCATGTTCGATATCCGCCACGGTTGGGCCGGCGGCGATGAAGGTGAGCTGCTCTACACCGACGACGGCGGTCTCACCTGGACGCGCGTGGCCAGCGGCCTGCCGACCGGCGATACCCACATCATGGGATTGGCCTTTGCCCATCCCCGCGCCGGGCTGGCGGCGGCCTACGGCGGCTACATCCTGCGCTTCACCGGACCCGGCCGGGACCTGAACGCCTACACTCAGGCCGGCGCCATCACCGTGGACGGCGAACCCGGCGACTGGTACCAGGGCGGGGGCATGGTGTTCGATGCCGCCACCGCCACCACCATGCTCGGCCCGGCGCCGGCAGCCTTCGACCTCTCGGCCGCGGTTTTCGGCCGCTGGACCGGCAACCGGCTCTATCTGCTGGCCGAGATCACCGATGATCGGGTTGTGCCCGTGGGTGACCGCTTGCGCCTGGCCCTCGACGGCCGCGACGACAACCTGGGCGGCGGCGCCGACGACCATCTCC
>JAOADB010000185.1 GCA_026417535.1 Caldilineales bacterium | reverse complement strand
GCCCGTATACGGGCGGCCAATACGGCGAACGCACGGTCGGCGTCGGCGCTATCCACACGGCCGGCGGTGTGGCCTGCACCTGCACCGGCGGCGGCACGGTGGCCGCGCGCCAGCGCCATCCGAACCACGCCAGCACCAACAGGGTCGTCAGCAGCACCAACCGCAGCAGCCACCGTCCCCAGGGCCGTCGCCACCACAGGGTGGGCAACGCTGGCGGTATCACCGGCGGCAGGGGATGGGTCTGCTGCCGAATGTAGCGCGGGCATTCGGGATGACGGCCGCCCAGACAAAAGCGCGCTTGCTGTGCGGTGGGCAAATGGATGGCCGACACCACGGCGCAATGGTTGTCCCAGCTGGGTTGGAGCACGGGCTCGGAGCCGCGGCGTCCCCGCAGATACGGACAAACCCGCTCGGCAGGCGCAGACTCAGGCATAGGGGCCACGGCGATCGGGCGGTAACAGGGCCGCAATCCGGCGCATGATCTGCTCGGTATAGCGTTCCAGATCGCGACTGCGCGCCTGCGCGGCCTCCGGCGGCAGCTTGAACGGCTCCCCCACCCGCATGTGCACATGGGGACGGCGCAACCGCTTCCAGTCAGCAGTGATGTGCTCGTGCCCCCAGATGGCAATGGGCACGATGCTGGCATTCGTGCGGCTTGCCAGCCAGGCGGCGCCGTCCCGTCCCTTGCTCAGGATGCCCGTGTAGGAGCGAGTGCCCTCCGGCGCCACCCCTAGGACCTTGCCTTCGTTGAGGGCCTGCACCGCCGCCTGCAAAGCGCGACGGTCCACCTCACCGCGCTGTACGAAAATCGCATTGCCCAAATAGCGCATGAGCGGCCCCACCAGGGGATGACGTTCCCACTTTTCGGCGGCAAAGGTCACCACCGGGGCCTTGGTGTAGGCAAAAATGGGCACGACATCGAACCAGACGACGTGATTGGGCGCCAGGATGGCCGGGCCGGTCGCGGGCAGATTCTCCAGCCCCTTGACATCCAGACGGGTGAGCAACCGCACCAGAAAACGGATGATGGCCTGCGCCAGGCGATAGTAGAACGGACGGGAAGACGGATGGGTGGTCATGGCGTGGGTGTAGGTGTGGGCAGACGGCGACCCAAGGCCGTTACCCGGGCCTGGGTGACAGGGCCGCCCATAGGAATGATCTCGACGGAAAAGGCGGTTTCGCCGCCGGGGGCGATGACGTTATGTTCGGGTTCGGCGGCCATGAAACCGACGACGTGACCCAAAGCATCGTAGAGCGTGGCCACCAACCGCACCTCCACGGCGGTTTCCGGGCCGATGTTGCGAATGCGGCCTTCCACCCGGTACAGCTCATGGCGGTCGCCCTCCCACACAACGTCGGCGGCGAGGAGATCCAGGTAGTAGCGGCCGACATGGGCCGGGAAGGCGCTCCGGGTTTCGACCACGTAACCGGCAAACCGTTGCGGCGGGCGGGCAAAGTAAACGCCGAAGGGACTGCGTTCGCGCGGACGGATGACCTCGAGGGCAGCCGGCGTTTCGCCTTCGGCCAGGATGGCGCCGTCGTCCGCCCGCAGAAGGGCACGCAAGCGCACGCCCTCCAGCGGCTGCTCGCCCGGATTGCTCACTTCGCCCAACAGCCACAAACCGCCGGTAGGGCTATGCCCGAAATAGACCGGGCCAATGGTCACCGGCAGCGGCGTCGAGACCGGCGTGGGGGAAAGCTCGCCAACGGGTTGCGAGACCGGAGGCGGCGGGATGAAAATCTGCTGGCCCACCTGCAACCGTCGCGGGTCGGCGATGCCGTTCCGTTCCTGGATGTCGGCAACGCTGACGCCATAGCGGGCGGCGATGGCGATGAGCGTCTCCCCACGGGCGATGGTGTGGATGATGGGCGTCGGGGTGAGGGTGGGCGTTGGCGTCGGTTCCGGGGTGTAGGGCGCCGGGGTCGAGGTCGGTGGCAACGTGGGCGCCGGGGTCGGTGTGGCGGTGGCCGTCGGTGTGGCTGTCGGCGTGGGCCGGGTGATGACCTGACCGCAGGCCGCCGTCAGCGCCGCCAGCACCGTCAGTACCCACCACAGCCAGAACCGACGAACACGAACGAAGCGCATGGCGAGATTATAATAAGGAAGAGGACGGATGGGGAAGATAGTGGACGATGGACGATGGAGGATGGCCTGTGCTAGAATCGAAGCCATGGAGACGTTGCCGCCGTTGTACCCCCTTCGCTTGGAGCGCAAGCTCGACCATCGGTTGTGGGGCGGGTCGCGCCTGGCCGCCTGGTTGGGTCTGCCCCAACCCTGGCCCACCGACTTGGCCGAATCCTGGCAGGTATACGCCGAAAACCGGGTCCTCAACGGCCCATTGGCCGGCCGCACCCTGGCCGCGATCGCCCGCGACTACGGCCCGGCCCTCTTGGGCACCCTCAGCCCTCGGCACTACGGCCACGATTTTCCCCTGCTGGCCAAATTCATTGACGCCAACGATCGTCTCTCCATCCAGGTGCATCCCGATGACGCCTACGCCCATACCGTCGAGGCGCACACGGGCTTTCACGGCAAGACCGAAGCCTGGTACATCATCGCTGCCGAACCGGGAGCCGGGCTGGTGTATGGCCTGCGCCGGGCTACGACCCCGGCCGAGTTTCGGCAGGCCGTCGCCGAAGGACGCCTGGAAGAGCTGATCCACATCGTGCCGGTACAGGCCGGCGATGTCATCTTCGTCCCGGCGGGTACCCTCCACGCCATCAACGCCGGCATCCTCTTGTTTGAAATCCAGCAAAAATCGGACCTGACCTACCGGGTGTACGACTACGGACGCCGCGACGGTCAGGGCCGGTTGCGGGAGCTCCATCTCGATAAGGCCCTGGCCGTGCTCGATTTCCGGCCAGCCGGCCCGGCCCAGGTGCCGCCTTTACCCCTGGCGCCGGGCCACGACCTGCTCGTGGCCTGCCCCTACTTTGCCCTCGAACGTCTGCGGGGGGGCGAGTACACCCTGGCCCCGCAACCCACCAGCTTTGAAATCCACACCCTCATCGCCGGCCGGGCCGAAATCGCTGGCGAGACCCTGGCGCCAGGTGAATCGTTGGTGTTGCCGGCTGCTCGCGATGCCTGCGCCGTCCGTTTGTCGGCCGATGCCCTCCTCTTGCGCTGTTACGTACCCGACTTGCCCAATGAGCTATGGCCGCGACTGCAAGCCCTCGGTTACGACGAGGCCCGCATCGCCCATACCATCCGTACCCCGTCTCCAGGAGCGCATACACGATGAACGCAAAACGCCTGTTCTTCTCTGTCTTCGTAAGCGCGTTATCGGCGGCAGCGCTTGTTCTCCTGCTGGGCCTCATCGGTCACGACCGAGGATCGGCAGCGGCGACCACCACGGCCTGGCCTCAACTCGTTGTTGTCCAAACCATCCCCGGTTTGAACCAAGCAACGGCCATTACCCATGCTGGCGACGGTAGCGGTCGTCTGTTCATAGCCGAGTTGGGCGGAAAAGTGCGTATCGTTCAAAACAACAACTTGCTGACTACGCCTTTTCTCGATATCGGCGATCGGATCAGGTTCGACCGCAGTGGTTTGCTCAACATTGTATTTCCTCCTAATTTTGCGGCAAAACAGTATTTTTATGTGGTCTATGCGGGAATGAACAAAGAAACGGTTTTGTCGCGTTTTCGTGTTAGCAATACCGATCCGAACCGCGCCGACCCGAATAGTGAGGAAATTATCCTTTCGGTGCCCTTCCCGGACCCAAATCTGCCCGGCAATCACCACGGTAGCGGTTTGGCCTTTGGTCCCGATGGCTACCTCTATCTGAGCATCGGCGATGGCGGCTGCGGACCCACAGGTTATGCCTGTTGGGAACTGGCGCAATCGCCGGCCTCGCTGCGCGGCAAACTGTTGCGTCTTGACGTCGAATCGGGCGCAACGCCCTACGCCGTGCCGGCCGATAATCCATTTGTGGGCGTGGAGGGCGCCCGACCGGAGATTTGGGCCCTGGGATTGCGCAACCCCTGGCGGCTCAGCTTCGACCCGGCCACCGGCGCCATGTGGTTGGCCGATGTCGGCCACAACCGCTTTGAGGAAGTCCACTTCGAACCCGCCGGCGGCGGCCGGGGCGCCAACTACGGCTGGCCTATTGTCGAAGGCACAAGCTGTTTCATGCCCGAAACGGGATGCGATACGACGGGTCTCACCATGCCCATCCACACCTATAACCATGAGGCCGGACGTTGCTCGATTACGGGAGGCCTGGTCTATCGCGGGTCCCAATATCCGAGCATGGCCGGCATCTACTATTTTGGCGACTACTGCAGCGGCGAGATCTGGGGATTGCAACCCGGTCCCGGCGGCTGGGAGGTGCAAACCCTGCTCGATACGACGTATCGCATCGTTACCTTTGGCAGCGATCAAGCAGGAAACCTGTGGGTGGGCGACTTCCGCGTCAATGGCGCCATCCATAGGCTGGGCGTGCCAACCAACGCCACGGCTACACCTACCCAAACGCCCACCCCAACCCGCACACCGACGCCCACCGGCACACCGAGCCAAACGCCGACGCCACCCCCGCCGCCCTCGACCTGCGGCCCTCTGACCCAGGAAGGCGAAACGGGTATCCTGTACGGCGCCTTTCGGGTCGGGAACGATGCGGCAGCCAGCGGCGGCGCCTATGTCCACGTCCCCAGGGGCGGGAAAAACAACACGAGCACGCCCGATGAACGACACAAGGCCGTCTTCTGCATCATCGTCCCGCAAACGGCCACCTATCGGCTGCGCGCTTGGGTGCATGCTGCCAACGGCAACAGCGACTCCTTCTTCGTGCGCATGGACAACGGCGCCGCCCGACCCTGGCATCTGCCCATCGGCGCCTATATCCCGGCCGAATTGNACACCACCTTCACGCTCACGGCCGGCAATCACCTGCTCACGTTCTACTGGCGAGAATCCGGAACCCGTCTCGATCGCTTCGAGTTATATCGCTGAGGTCACTGCTCAGGTCGATGTCGGCGGACGAAAGACAAAGGATGAAGGCGGAAACATCGGCGTTGTTCGTCCTTTGTCTCGTGCTTAGGCCGACGGCGAGAATCGCTGAGGAGGTTGTCAACCCGTCCTATGTCCGAGAAACTCCGCATTTTCGTCAGTGCCACAGCCGATCTCGAGGCCGAACGCGGCATCATCGCCCGCGCTCTGGCCGATCTGCCCCTGCGGGTGGGGGCCGAAATCCGCCGCTATCCCCCCGCAGGAGTCTCGTACGAAACACTCTTCGAGCTGATCAGCAACGTGGACCGAGTCTATTTCCTCCTGGGCCAGGACATCACCGCCCCATCGGGCACGGAATGGGACCTGGCCATGGAATTGGAACGGCCCGTGCTGGCGCTGCGGGCGGCGCGCCGGCTGACACCGGCCGCGCAACAGTTCCTGCGCCTGGCCTTCCATCGGGTGGCGCCGACCGAATGGAAGGTCTTCCAGTCCGACGCCGAGCTGGCCCGCATCGTCACCCTCGACCTGATCGAGCTCTTCCTCCATCCCGGCAATCGCTACGGCCTGTCGGTCGAAGAGGTCGTCCGGCTCGAACAGCAGCGACGGCAGCTTCTGACGCCGACGGCCGAAGTTGCGGCTGCCAGCGGGCCTACGGCCGCCGCCGTCATCCTCGAGCAGCGCCCTCCGTCCGAAAACGGTCAGGACGAGGCGGCATAAATCGGCGCCCTGTCACCCTTGCCCATGACCCGCCTCAACCCCGACATCCCCACGCCCGAGCTGGCCCAGGCCCTCGACCGGGCCGCCGCGGCCATGAAAGCCGCCGGCCACACCGTGCTCACGCCTGAATGGCTGTTACTCACCTTGGCCCGCAGCGAGGACACGGACGCCGGCCGTCTGTTGCGCCATCTCGCCCAAGAGCGCGGCTTCACGATGGCCGCCTTTGTCAAGACGGCCGAGCAGATGGCCCGTCTGCGCAAGGGCCGCGACGGCAAGCTGAGTTTCCTCGCGGCCGGGGGCGAGGAAATCGCCCTCTCTGATGAGATGCTCATCGTCCTGGATGAAGGCCGCGGCATCGCTCGCGCCCTCGATGAGGTGCAGGTGGGGACCCATCACGCCCTGGCTGCCATGTCGGAACGGGGCGTGAGCACAAGCGCGTTCCTGCAAAGCCACGGCATCACCCCGGAGGTGATGACCGACCGGCTCATGGCCGCGGCATCCGTGCGCAAACAGACGACCGGCGATCTGGTGGGTCAGGCCCAGGCCGGCGAGCTACGGCCGGTGTATTACCGCCGGGCATTGCTGCGGGACCTGAGCACCCTGCTGGCCCTGGCCGGTCCCCGGCATGTGCTCCTGGTCGGCCCGCCGGGCGTGGGCAAACGCACCCTGGTGCAGGCGCTGGCGCTGCTCATCGCCGAAGGCAAAGGCCCGGCCGGGCTGAAAACCCTGGTCACCATCGGCGAGCCGGCCCTCCTGACCGATGCCGCCCAGGCCCTGGAGGCCGGCCTGCGCCAGGCCCGCGGCGGCATCCTCTTCCTGCCCAACATCGCTCGTTTTTTCGGCGGTCCCCTCGATGCCGTCTTCCCCAAAGCCGAACGGCCGCTTCAGAAAGCCTTCCTGGCCCGCGACCCGGTGCTCATCGGCAGCCTGACCCCTCAGGAATACGACAAACACATCGCCAAAACGCCGGCCGTTCTCGAAAACAGCCATCGGCTCGATGTGCCCGAACCCGACCCGGAGGAGACCGCCGCCATTCTGGAGGTCCATCGGCCCCATCTCGAAGCCGAATACGGCCTGACGATTGACCCCGGCGCCATGCCCACTGTAGCCCGGCTGGCCCGGCGTTATCTCACGGCCACGCCGTTGCCGGCGGCGGCCCTCCAGCTCCTTCATCGCGCCTGCGCCTTGGTCGTGGCCAGCAACCAGGCCCAGAATCCCTTCCGCCCGCCCCAAGCCGGCGACGGTGAGCGGGTGGATGAGGAAGACGTGGCCCTGGCTCTCAGCCTGATGACCGGTATCCCGGTGACGCGACTGGGTGTGGACGAACGCGCCCGCTACGCCACCATGGTCGAGGCCATCCGCCGGCGCATTGTGGGCCAGGACGAGGCCGTGCTGGCCGTGACGCGGGCGGTGAAGACGGCGCGGGTGGGTCTCAAAGACCCGAAACGGCCCATCGGGTCATTCCTCTTCCTGGGCCCCACCGGCGTGGGCAAGACCGAGTTGGCCAAAGCCCTGGCCGAGTTCCTGTTCGGCGATGAATCGGCGC
>JAOADB010000184.1 GCA_026417535.1 Caldilineales bacterium | reverse complement strand
CCCTGGAAGACGCCCAGGGCCAGGCTCTGAGCACGGTGCCCAGCAACGATGAGGGTTTTGCCATTTTCGCCGCCTTGGCGCCGGGTCGGTATCGGCTGACCGTGTCGATCCCGCCCGAACACAGCCCGACCACCCCGTACCCGGTCGAGGTGGAGGTCGTCGCCGATACCCGCACCGAAGCCGTTCTCGGCCTAGCCCCGCCCCAGCATCGGCATTACCTGCCCCTCTTGCGTGTCCCATGAGCCCTATGTCCAACGCCGTTCGCCTTTCCGGCCATTCTGGTTCCTCCTCGCAGGCGCTTGTCTCTGGGGCGCCCCGCCGGTATAATGAAACGGTCGGGGCGCCGGCCCTGCCTCAGGAACCCATGCGCATCCTCGTTGTTGATGACGATCCGCCCAGCGTCAAAATGACGGCCTTCCTTCTGCGCGAGGAGGGCTATGAGGTGTTGACCGCCCCTAACGGTCGCGAGGCCTTGCGGCTGCTCGAGCGCGAGCTGCCCGACCTGGTGCTCCTCGATGTCATGATGCCAGGACTCGACGGCTTCGAGACCCTCAAGCAGATCCGCGGTCGCTACGGCATTCCCGTCATTTTCCTCTCGGCCAAAGGGGAGACGGCCGACCGCGTCATGGGCCTGGAGTTGGGCGCGGACGACTATCTGGCCAAGCCCTTTGAACCGGCCGAGTTGCTGGCGCGGGTCAAGGCCGTTTTGCGTCGCACCGAGGCCTATGCCCTGGGGAGCGATGCCGCCGACCGCATCGAGGCGGCCGGCATCCGGCTGGACCCGTTGACGAATCGGGCCGAACTGCCCGGCGGCCGCGTGGTCGAGCTGACGCCCATCGAATGCCGTCTGCTCCACTGTCTGATGCGCAATGCCGGCCGTGTGCTCACCCATGACCAGCTTCTCAACAGCGTTTGGGGCCCGAACTACGGCGGTTATCCCAACCAGATTGCCGTCTATATGCGCCGATTGCGCACGAAAATCGAGAAAAACCCCGATGAACCCGTCCATCTCGTCACGGTGCGTGGGGTGGGCTATCGGTTTGAAATGGATTAGTTACTGGATACTGGGTATTGGATATTGGTTACTGGATATTGGTTACCCATTATCGGTATCCATTATCCAGTACCTGGTATCTAATATCCATTGCCCAGTACCTAGTATCTAATATCCATTACCCAGTATCATCCAACACCCAATATCCAGTATCCAATTGCCAATGATATCGCGTTTTTTGCTTTTGATCCTTCTTGTTACGGGTTCGGTGTTGGGATTGCCGACGCTGATCGGCGCGCTGGCTCCGGCTGCTGCCACGCAGTGGAGCGATTTCAGCCCGGCGCCGGGAACCTGGATCACGATGCTGCCGGCCACGGCAGCCGTCACCGCCGCCGATGACGACGGCCTGACCGCCACGGCGGCCTATCGCGTCTCGACCAATGGCGGCGCCACCTGGTCGAACTGGCGGACGACCAACCTCCAGGCCGAGCAGCTCGATCCGAACCGCTATCGTTTGACCGTAACGAATCTGAACTTGGCCGAAGGGGCCAATTTCATCCAGTTCCGCATCACCGACCTCGGCGGCGATGTGGCCAACAGCCCGGCATTTGCCCTTCAGGTGGACACCCAAGCGCCGGCTTCGCCCATCAACCCGCAGCCGCAACCGGCCGGCTGGACGAACATCAATCGGTTCGGCGTCACCTGGAGCAATCCGAGCGACCTGAACGGTATCGGTGGGGCCTGGTATAAACTGGGCGTAGCGCCAACCGCCGCCAACGATGGCACCTTTGTCCCCGGCGCGAATCTGACCAGTCTGACCGACCTGACCGTGCCCGGCGACGGCGCTCACACCCTGGGGCTTTGGCTGGCCGACGGTTTGGGCAACGCCGACCACAGACGCGCGGTGACCGTGACCTTCGCCCTCGACACCCAACCGCCCGCCGGCCTGAGCAATGTGAGCGTGACGCCTGCCACCTGGACGCGCACGAACCGTTTCGATCTTGGCTGGACGGTGCCGGCCGATATGAGTGGCATCGTCGGCGTGCGCTATAAGCTGGGAGCGGCTCCCACAGGTCCCAACGACGGCGAGTATTGGCCGGGCGCCCTGACCGGGTACTCCGGTTACGTCATCCCCGGTGCGGCCGATGGCGAACATTCGCTGTGGCTGTGGCCGGTGGACGGCGCTGGCAATGCCGCCTTGCCCACGGCCGCCGTTGCCGCCGTGTTGCGGCTCGATACCACGCCACCGCCCCCGCCTCTCACTGCGCCCCAGGTAACCCCCACCGGCTGGCAGACCAATCCGGCCGCCACCTTCTCCGTCACCTGGGAGAACCCCACCGACCTCAGCGGCATTGCCGGCGCCTGCTACAAGTTGGGAACGGTCCCGACCGGACCGAGCGACGGCACCTGTGTGACCGGGAATGGTCTGACGCAGATAACCGGGATTACGGCGCCGGCCCCCGGCAGTTATCACCTCTTCCTCTGGCTGCGGGATGGGGCCGGCAACAGCGACCACAACCGCCGCGGGGTGGCCGTGGATGCCGTGCGCTGGGATCCGATTGCGCCCGAACTGTTCATTGACGCCAGCGGCCCTGCCGGTCAGAACGGTTGGTATCGCGGACCGGTCAATCTCAGCCTGATCGCCACCGATGTGGGTTCGGGTTTGGCTGGCGTGCAGTACAATCTGAACAACGGCGGCTGGACCGAAGGTCGCCAGTTGCGCCTGGAAACGGACGGGGTGCACACGCTGCAGGCGCGGGCAACGGACATCGCCGGCAATCAGACCACCGTCGGCCCAACCCCATTCCGGCTCGACGCGCAGCCGCCGGTAACGACCCTCACATTCAACCGGTCGCCCGGTTTTCAGAACTGGTTCAACGCACCCGTGACGGTCACCCTGTTGGCGGCCGATGCGACATCGGGTCTGGCCTATGTCGAATGGCGCCTGAACGGCGGTCCCTGGCAGCGCTCCACCACGCTCACGGTCGCCACCGAAGGCATCCACACCCTGGAGTACCGCGCCGCCGACCAGGCCGGCAACGTCGAAGCGACTCGTACGGCCGAGATCAAACTCGACCTCTTCCCGCCGGTCACGTCGTATGTGGTGATGCCGCCGCTGCCGGCCAGCGGTTGGTACAGCGAGACGGTTCAGATCACCCTGGTGCCTGCCGATACGGGGTCAGGGGTGGCGAACACGTTCTATCGCCTCAACGGTGGCGCGTGGAACCAAGGCACCGCGTTCAGCATCGCCGAAAGCGGCGAGCATGTCGTCGAGTTCTACTCGGTGGACCGGCTGGGACAGGCCGAAACGCCCTATCGCATCCCCGGCGGCATCCGTATTGACCGCGATGCCCCGCGACCGCCCACACCTCTCGGCGTCAGCCCGCGAGGGTGGACGAACCGGAACGATTTCGAGCTGACGATGGCTTTGCCGCCCGACCTCAGCGGCATCGCCGGCGCCTATGTCAAAGTCGGCGCGGCCCCGACCTCGCCCATCGACGGCGAGTGGCGGCCCGGCAGCAGCAACATCCTGACCCATGTGCAAACGCCCGGCGAAGGCCGCTTCCCGGCCTTTGTGTGGCTGCGGGACGTGGCCGGCAACGTGGACCCGAACCGCCACGGCATCTGGGGCGATGAATTCAGCCTGGCCTACGATGCCACGCCGCCGCAGACCGAGGCTCGTCTGGAAGGCACACCCGGCCGTCGCAACTGGTTCCTCTCCCCGGTGCGGGTGACCCTGGTCGCCACCGATACCCTGTCCGGCGTGGCCGAGACGTGGGTGCGTATCAACGGCGCTGTTCCGGTCACGACCACGGCTTTCACCCTGACGACGCCCGATAAACACACCCTCGTCTTCGCCAGTCGCGATCGCGCCGGCAACGACGAACCGGAACGCCTGGAGACGGTGCGCATTGACCCCGACCCGCCCGGCAGTCCTCAGGGGGTTGAGATCAGCCCTGTGGGTTGGTCACGGGCGAACAGTTTCACCGTCAGCTGGACGAATCCGCCCGATACGTCGGGGATTGCCGCGGCCTATTACAAGGTGGGCGCAGCGCCTCTGCACGATGAGGATGGCATCGCCATTGCGCCGAGTGGTATCTACCGGGGGATAACGGTGCCGGCCGAAGGCATCTGGGATTTCTATCTCTGGCTGGTCGATCAGGCCGGCAACAGCGGCCGCACGGCTGCTATCGTCCGGCGCGAGGCCCTGCGCTTCGACGGCACTCCGCCCCAAACGAGTTTCACCGTTCTTGAAGGTCGTCGTGGGCGGGATGATTGGTACGTCTCTCCGGTGGTCGTGCGTTTGGCTGCCACCGACACGACAGCGGGCGTCGCCACCTTGCGCTATCGGGTGAACGACGGCGCCTGGCAAGAGGTGGAAAACACGGCCCGGATTGAGCTTTCTGCCACCGGCACGTATGTCATCGCCTATCAGGCGACCGACGTGGCCGGTAACCAGGAGCCCTTGCAGGAACGCACTGTCCGCCTGGACCTGAGCGCCCCACGGGCCTGGTTCCTGCCCGTCGCCCGCTATCACCGCACGACGTCCTTTTTGGTGCGCTGGAACGGCCAGGATGAGGCGCAGGGGAGCGGTCTGGATGGCTTCGACCTAGAGGTCAAGGACGGTCGCAACGGCGCCTGGATGGCCTGGGGCGCGGGCAATGTGCCCGACACGAGCGGCCGCTATTACGGCACCATGGGCCATCGCTACTTCTTCCGATTGCGTGCGCGCGATCGCGCCGGCAACGTCGGCCCGTGGGTGGAGATGCCTTGGGGGGTGTATGTGGACATCGTCGGCAGCGGGGATTTTGCCGGCGGCAGCTTCGGCAGCTGGCGCAACGGCGGTCAGCTCATGCAGAGCGTGATCACGGCTCCCGGTCCAACCGGCGAACCGACCTATGTGGTCCAGCTCGGTTCGCCCGACTACGGTCCCAACGTGCCTGGCCTCGATATTCCCCCTGATAGCATGGGTGATGTGCCCATCGGCAATGCCCATATCGCCCAGGTCATTCGCATCCCCGGTGCCGATGTGCTCGATCGTCCGAGATTGACGCTTTGGTATCGAATTTTTACCTACGATACGAAATTCGGCGAAAGCCAGCAAAAATGGTTCGACACCTTGGATGTACGACTCATTGGCAGTAGCGGAGAATGGTTGGCGTTGCGCGATGGGCAGTCTTACGAACAATGGCAGCCGGGTCGCTTTGCCGATCTGGGTTGGCGTTATCTGGAGGTGGACATTCCCCCTGCCTGGTGGGGCCAGACCGTGACGTTGAGCATCGAGAACTGGAATCGGGTGGACGGACGTCTCAATACCTGGAGCCACGTCACCGATGTCCGCCTGTGGGAGCCGTACCAGGTCTTTCTGCCGGCCGTGCGCGGCTCGTTGCCGGTGGCGCCGTCGGCGACGCCGGCGCAGCCGTTGTATCGGCCGTCGCCCAATCCCTGGCGCTGAGGTCTTTGGACGAATGACGAACGACGGAAGGTGACATTGTTCGTCCTTCGTCGTTCGTCCTTTGTCGTTTCGGCCTATGGCCGGGCAAGGAACCGGGCCATCTCGGTTGTCGGCCTGAGTGCTTACCCGGTCGGTAGGCGTTGCCGGGCGGGCAGATGGGCGCCGACAAAGGCCCAATGGCGCCAGCCATCACCGGCTGTGGATGGCATTCGTTGCCGCGGCAAGGGCTTGCGCCGATGGGCCTATCCGAGAGAAAATAGCGGTCAGGCAATTCCAGCATCCGTTTGACGGCATTTCGTGCGGTGGATCTCCCTTCCTTCCGAGGTCGCAATCCGCTTATGACTCGCAAGGCCGATCCCTCCCAGCCTGCCGGGGATGGCAGCAACGAGCTGGCCGACCTGCTCTATGAGGAGGGGATGGCCTATTATCAACGCCGCCAGTGGCGTGACGCCCTGGCGGTTTTTACGCGGCTCCAGAGCATTCAGCCCCAACGCCAGGGTATCGCTGCTCTGCTCGACGAGATTCACTGGTTCATCCAGCTGGAGGAGATGGCGCCGGAGCGCCGGCAGGAAGCCGCCGAACGCGAGCCGGCCCCTTCGTATCCGCGTTGGCAGCGCTGGTTGCCCTGGTTGTTCAGCCTGGTGGTCGTCCTGGCCGCCGTTTTGACCGTGGTTCTGGTGGCGGGCGATCGTCTTTTCGGCCTGCCGGCCCAGGGGCCCGACCCCGAATTGGTCGAGCTGTACAATCAAGGCCAATCGCAGCTGGCCATCGGCAACTACGACGGCGCCATTGCCGCGTTCGAACGGATTCTCGCCCGCGACCCCGGCGATATCGCGGCCAAGGCAGGGCTGACCCAGGCTCAGATGCTGCGCGACCTGGCCCAGAAGTACGCCGAGGCCCAACAGGCTATCGCCCAGGCCGATTGGACCACGGCCCGCAACCGCTTGGAGGCCATCGCGGCGATCTACCCCTCTTACGAGGACGTGGACAAACTGCTGGTGATGGTGATCCATCAGCAGGAGATGGAGGAGCGATTTGCCGCGGCGACGGCCGCTTACAATGCCAGCCATTGGGCCGAAGCCATCCGGCTCTTCGAGGAACTGCGCGAACGCGATGCTGCCTTTCGCAGCGACGCCGTGCAGGAGTTCCTGTTTGTGAGTTACCTCGAAGAAGGGGAGAGGCTCGTGGCCGAACGCGGGGACGATCCTGCGGCCGTGCGCGAGGCCATCCAACGCTTCAACGCGGCTCTGACCATTCATCCCGATAATCAGCGGGCAGCTACGGCCCGGCGGCTGGCCACAGCCTACGAGAACGGGATGCGCGCGGCAGCGCGCCGCGACTGGCCGGCCGTGATAGGCCACTTGCAGCCGGTTCAACGCCAGCGGAGCGATTATGCCGGCGGCCGGGTGAACTGCTTGTTGTATGAGGCCTATGTCGCCCTAGCCGAACAGGAGACCGGCCAGGGTCAGTACCGCGAGGCCCTGGCCCATGCCCAGGCCGCCCTGGCCTTGGAACCCCCTTGCGGCGACACGGAGTCGGCCCGTCAGATCGAGCAGGCGGTCCTATTGGCCTTGGCTACCCCCACCCCCACAAGCACGGCGACGGCGACGCCGACGGCCACGCCCTTGCCCACCGCTACCCCCACGCCCACGCGCACCCCAACGCCGACGGCGACGCCCACTCGCACCTTTCCCCCCTCGCCCACGCCAACGGCCACGCCCACCTTCAGGCCCTCGCCCACGCCGCAGACCGGCGCGCTGATCGTGCCTGTGGTGGCTGATAC
>JAOADB010000183.1 GCA_026417535.1 Caldilineales bacterium | reverse complement strand
AGATGTGTATAAGAGACAGGGTCGGGACCGGTCGGCGCCATCGGCGGGATGTGCTCGTTCCAGAAGTGCAGCTCGCCGATGAGCTCGCCCTGGCGGACGTGGGTGCCGTCGGCCAGGGTCCAGGTATGGAGGCTGTGTCGGCGGCCGAGACGGAACAGACAATCGGGCCGGTCGCTGAACTCGTAGATGCCCATGACGCGACGGAGAAAGGCATCGAAATGGCGAATGATGGCCCGCGCCACCCGCGCAGGCAGACCTCGCACCCCTCCGACCGCGGCGCCGGAGTCCAGCGGCTCCAATCGGCCATCGCCCACCAGCCGAAACGTCTCCCCGCGCCAGGTCACCTGTCGGCCCCACAGCCCCGCCACCCACACCACGGCGCTGAGACAGTCGCGCACCGGCAGCCACACCAGCCAACGCCGCAGGCGTTGCTGCCCGGTGGCGGTCATGATGAACCAGGCCACGGTCCAGCGCACGGCCAGCGAACCGGCCACCATCCCCCAGCCCAATCGTCCGAAGTCGCTGGCCACCAGATAGAGCAGGGCCAGGGGCAGGGTGTAGGTCAACCACAGGCCGGGGTACTCGGCCGAACGGCTGACCCGGTTGCATTGCATCCAACGCAGCTCGCGCTCCCACTGCTCGCGGAAGCGGGTGGCGCCGAGATGGGCCACCATGAGGTAGCGGGAGAGGTGGATGCGCAGACCGGTGGCGGCGATGCGCACGCCCAGCTGATAGTCATCGGCCAGATAATCGGCCAGTCCTGCGAAACCGCCGATGCGCTCCAGGGTGTGGCGTCGCAGGCTGTTGCTGGCGCCCATGGCAAAACGCATGCCGAGCACGAGTCGGCCCACCAGGATGGACGGCAGGAAACTGAAGCCCATGTGCAGGGCTTCCAGCCGAGCGGTAAAGGTGCGCGGGTCCGCAGCCACGTAGGGGCAGGTCACCAGGCCGACCGTCTCATCGGCCAGCGGCGCCACCACCCGCCGCAGGTAGTCGGGCGTGACCCGCATGTCGCTGTCGCTGATGACCAGGATATCGTGGCGAGCGGCGGCGGCGAGATGGTGGAGCATGCTGGCCTTGCGATTGGTGCCGATGACCTTCGGCGCCAGAACCAGACGGATGGGGTGTTCTTCGTATTCGGTTTGGATGCGGCGGATGATCGGCACCACCGGGTCGGCGGGGTCGGCTACGCCAAAAAGGATTTCGTATTCGGGATAATCCTGCCGACAAAAACTGGCAAAATTCTCAAAAGCTTCGAAGTCAACCCCTTTGACCGGTTTGAGGATGGAAACCGGCGGCATGAAATCGGGTGACCCTTCCGGTTCGTCCTTGCGCCCGAAGTGCGCCCGTACCAAAACCAGCGCTATCAGCCAATACACCCAACTGGCCGCCGTAAGAAGCAGTAAGATAGCGCTGAGCCACATGGGTAGTAACCAGTAACTGGTAACTAGTAACCAGTAACCAATCTCAAATCGGCGTTGCGGACCTCGAACCAGAGGACGGGGTGGCCGGCGCAATAGGGGTTGTGCTGGATCGCCGCTGCCAAGGTCGGATACCCGTCGGGATAGAGGGTGTCGTTGGAGATGACGCGCCAGGCGCCCCGATAGGGAAACACACAGATGACGTGGGCCGCATAGAGGAGTGGGTTTTTGGGAAAGGTGTAAGGGTCGAGCACGACGGTGACGACATACACCCGGTCGGGGTCGTCGGCAAAGGCGCGCACGTTTTGGGCCGAGAAAAAGGCCAAGCCGTCACAATCATCCTCGAAATAGCCGCGCTCGCGGAATTGGGCAGCGATGGTGCTGCGGTCGGGGAAGGTATCGAGGATGCCGTTGAGGGGGTCGGAATGCCAGCGCACATGCCGCGGGAGCCAGTCGGCATAGCTTTCCAGATTGGGCCAGGTAGCGTCGTGGCCGGGCCAGGCCGCTCGTGGTTGCAACCGGTTGCGGATGGCCGAGAGGAGGGGCTTGCACAGCCGGAAGCTCAGGGCCAGCAGACGCCAGTACAGCCCGCGCGCCACCCGGCGCCAAAAGGACTGCGGGGTCGCGGGCAAGAACTCGTCCGTAGCGCTCATGACAGCTGCTCGCGGAACCAGGCGATGGTACGCTCCAACCCCTCTTCCAGGCTGACCTTGGGTTCCCAGCCCAGGATGGTGCGGGCGCGGGTGATGTCGGGTCGCCGCACCTTGGGGTCGTCCTGGGGCAGGGGTTTGAAGACGATTCCGGCCTTGTTGCCCGTGATCCGGTTGACCATTTCCGCCAGCTCGAGCACGGTGATCTCATCGGTGCTCCCGATGTTGACCGGGTAGACCTCGTCCGAGAAGAGCAGACGGCAGAAGCCTTCGATTTCGTCGCTGACATAGCAAAACGAGCGCGTCTGCGAGCCGTCGCCATAGACCGTCAGCGGTTGGCCGCGCAGGGCCTGGCCGATGTAGTTCGGGATGACGCGACCGTCGTCCAGACGCATGCGCGGGCCGTAGGTGTTGAAAATGCGGACAATGCGCGTGTCGAGCTTGTGGATGCGGTGATAGGCCATGGTCAAGGCCTCGGCAAAGCGTTTCGATTCGTCATACACCCCGCGCTCACCGATGGGGTTGACATGGCCCCAGTAGCTTTCCGGTTGCGGATGAACCTGCGGGTCGCCGTACACCTCAGAGGTCGAAGCCAGCAGGAAACGGGCCTTTTTGGCCAGGGCCAGGCCTAAGGCGTTGTGGGTGCCCAACGAGTTGACCTTGAGGATGGGAATGGGGATGGCCGTGAAGTCCTTGGGGCTGGCCGGCGAGGCAAAGTGAAGCACGGCATCCACCGGGCCGGGCACGTGGATGTAATTCGTGACGTCGTGTTTGATGAATTGAAAGCGAGGATGCCCGAAATGGTGGCTGATGTTCTCCAGCCGCCCGGTGATCAGGTTATCGAGCACGATGACCTCGTGGCCTTCGGCCAGGAAGCGGTCGCAGAGGTGAGAGCCGAGGAAACCGGCGCCGCCGGTGATGAGAATGCGCATGGGGGTGGGAACTGCTGACTGGTGATTGGTGACTGGTTTAGTAAGCGATCATGGGGTGAAATGGGTGTTTATTGCGCCAATTCAATCAATTACAGTAACCAGTGACCATGTCAAGCATACCAAATTTCGGTTGCCCAGAACAAGATGGGGAGGGATCAGTCCGTGATGAGGGCCAGGACCTCCTCGAAGTCGTGGCAAAAGGCGTGACACAGGGCCTGCGCGCCGGCGGCCCGGATGTTGCCGCCCGCCATCCCCACCGTGACGAAACCGGCCAGGCGGATCGAACAGACTCCAGCGCTGCTGTCGTCGAGGCCGACCACCTGCTGACGCCAGGCAAAGGGAATCCCCAGGCCGACGCGACAGGCTTCGGCGTAGAGCCAGGGATGCGGTTTCGGGGTCAGTTCGCCCAGGGTTCCCACTTCGCCCGCGCGCAGAGGATAGCCGGCCGTGATGATGGCATCGTAGAACGTCTCCGGCGCGCCCAACCCCAACTGGTCAAAAGCCGCCTTGATTTCGGGATAGGCCTTCTCGTACAGACCCGACGTGACCAGCGCGATCTTGAGGCCCCGCGCCTTCAGCGCCAGCAGAAAATCCTTCAGACCCGGCGCCGGCTTCATCATCTCCTTGCGACCGTCGCCCGCCAGGATGGCCTGTAGCTCGCGGCGGGCGTGTTCAAAATAGCAAGCACGCGCCTCTTCCAGGCTGCGGTCGGGACAGTATTTGGCCAGGCAATAGCTCAGGTGCTCGGAGACGCTGTGCCCCATCACATGGGGGAGATCGGCCTCTTCCAGCTCGAAGCGCGGATGGCCCAAGAGCGTGGCCGTTGTCCGCTCGATGATCCACACCCAAAACGCTTCGCTGTGGACGCTCGTACCGTCGAGGTCCATCAACACGGCCTGAACGGGGCGTTCCGGCGTCACCGGGTGCACGGGATAGTAGGCCGGATAGCCCAGGGACGACTTGACATAAGCCAGTGTGTGCTCGCGAAAGCCGATGAACTCGACTTTGCCATCGCCGGTGGCGGCGATGCTAACGACGCCGTTTTCACCCACCCGGTGCAAGCCGTCGCTACAGGCCGGCAACGGCACCAGGCCGTCATCGGCGGTAAAAGCGCCCAGGTGAGGTAGGACAATGGTAGGACTCACGGCGTTCAGGCCTGGCGAGCCAGGAAGCGGTAAATGGCGGCGAAATCGTCGTCGCCCAACCCCTCGCGAACGGCCAGCGCATAGGCTTCTTTGGCGGCAGCGCCCACCGGCAAGGCCACGCCCACCTCGTAAGCGGTTTGCGCGGCGAGATGGAGGTCCTTGTGCATCCAGCGCAGGGGGAAATCGGGATCGGCGAAGTCGTCGGTGGCGACCCGTTCGCCCTTGAGCCGGAGCAGGGGCGCGCCGGCCGGGCCTTCGACCAGGAGGTCGAGGACGGTCTGCCGCGCCAAGCCCAACGCCTCGCCCAGGATGACGCCTTCGGCAAAGGCGGCCATCAGTTGCCCCAGGACCAGGTTGTTGACGATTTTGGCGGCGCTGCCCATGCCCACCGGGCCGACGTGGACGATCTGCCGGCCCATGGCTTCCAGCAACGGCCGCGCTGCGGCCAGGTCGTTCTCGTGGCCGCCAACCAGGAAGCGCAAGGCTCCCTCGGCCGCTGCGGCCTTGCTGCCGGTGACAGGCGCTTCCAGATAGCGCACCCCGCGACGATGGGCCTCGGCGGCCATGGCCCGGCTGAAAGAGGGGTTGACCGTGCTGCAATCCACCCACAGCGCGCCAGGCGCCAGGTGATCGAGGAAGCCGTCGGCGCCTGTGGCTGTGGCTGCAACGGCTTCGGGGTGGGCCAGCATGGTGATAACGGTCTCCACCTGCCGGGCCAGCGCCGCTGGGGTGTCGGCCCAGGTGGCTCCGGCCGCCAGGAGCGGCTCGGCCTTGGCGCGAGTGCGGTTGTGGACGACGAGGGCAAAGCCTTTTTGGCGCAGGTTGGCGGCCATGCCGCCGCCCATGATGCCGAGTCCGATAAAGCCGATGGTCATGGGTGTTTCTCCGGTTCGTCCGTGGACGACAAGGGTATAAGGCGCAGGACGGGGATGCGACGACCGCCGGCGCGGGCGGCGTAGAGGGCATAGCCCGGATAGACGGCCACGGCTCGTTGCCAGCAACGCTCGCGTTCGGCGCCGTCGAGTTCGTGGGCCTGATAGGCCGCCGTGCGGCCGTTCAGGGTGACGAGGGCCTGCGGATGCCGCCGCAGGTTATGGTACCAGGCGGGATGCTGGGGCCGGCCGAAGCTGGAAGCGACGAGGATGAAGCCTTCGCCGTCGGGCAGGGCCAGCAGGGGCTGAGTCCGCGGCCGACCGCTGCGGGCGCCGGTGGTGGTCAGCAGCAGCGTGGGCAGCCCGGTCAAGAGGGTGGTCAGGGACACGTGGCCGCGCGAGAGCCGCAACAGGGGGCGGTCCAGCCGATGGGCCGTATGGGCCAGAAAGCGGGCCCCGGTCGGGTGGGCGGCCAATCGCAACACGAGACGTTGCCACCACATGGTTTGGGGAGCTTGGGGGAGTTTAGGGGAGCTGTGGATCCGGATGTCATCCGGAGAGAGGAGTTTAGGGGAGCTTGGGGAGCTTGAGGAGCTTCTTCACCCATCGTCCATCGTCTATCGTCCGTCCATCGTCCCCGTTACCATTTCGCGCGTGCCGCTGAGGCCGAAGTAGTCGCGCAGCAGCCAGGTCGTGCGCTCGTAACAGGCTTCCTGGGCGGCGAGGACGCTGCCGGTCTCGCGCAGGCGCTGTTCGTAGGCCTGGCGGATTTCGGTGCCGATGTTGATTTTGGCGATGCCGAGCTTGATGGCCGCCAACACGTCGTCCCGTCGCACCCCCGAACCGCCGTGCAGGACGAGGGGGATGCCTGTGGCCTCGCGCAGCTGTGCTAGGTGCTCGAGATGGAGCCGGGCTTCGACCTTTTTGCGGTCTTTGGCTGCGCCGGCAATGGCGCCATGGATGTTGCCAATGGCCACGGACAGCCAGTCGCAGCCGGTTTCGGCCACAAAGCGACGGGCCTCCTCCACGTCGGTAAAGCCCCGGCCGCTGGCAAAGAGTTCCTCGTAGGGCGGGAGGGGACCGGCCTCATGGCCCAGCACGGCGCCCAGCTCGGCCTCGCAGGGGATGCCGGCGGCGTGGGCTAGGGCAACGGCCTCGCGCGTGGCGGCGATGTTCTCCTCCAGGGGCAGCCGCGAGCCGTCGATCATGACGGAGCCATAGCCCAAGGCGATGGCCTGTCGCAGGTCGGCCATGTAGTCCACGCGCAGGTTGTCCTCGTCAATGACGGGGATGTGGTCCTGGTGGAGGTTGACATAACCCGGACGCTGCCAACGGCGAAATTCGGCCATCACTGCGGCCTGGCTGTGGGCCTCGAACTTGATCCATTCCAAGCGGGCCACGGCCACGAGGGCAAAAACGTCCTGCTCGACGATGGCCCGGATGACGGGTTCCATCATCGGCAGATAGGGGATGTTGAAGGACGGGACGACCAGTCCGGCCCGGTAGGCATTGGCAACAGCGGTTTGGGTGGCGATCATGAGGAGGAGGATGGCGGGTGAGGGCCGTCCTCGCCACGGTGGTTCGCCAGCAGGTCGAGGAGCACCTGAGGCAGGCGGACGGGACGACCGTCATGGGTGATGCAGATGTGCCGGGTGAAGCCGGTGACGAGGGTTTCGCCGGCGGTGTTGACGACCTCGTACTCCATGCGGATCTCGCGGCTGCGTGCGGCGGCTACCCAGGTGCGTACGGTGATGAGCTCGTCGTAGTAAGCCGGTTTGTGGTAGCGGGCGCCGACTTCGACCACGGTGAGGTAGTAGCCCATGCGGGTGAAGTCGGCGTAGCTCAGGCCGGCTTCGCGCATCCAGTCGGAACGACCGACCTCGAACCAGGGTATGTAGCGGGAGTGGTGGACGACGCCCATGGCGTCGGTTTCGGCGTAGCGGACGCGCAGGGTGGTGCAGCTGACACGACTGGGGAGCATGGGAGGGGCGATGGATGGTAGACGATGGACGATAGAGGGACGATAGAGGATGGGCGGTGAGGATGTTGGGGGCTGCTGGTGACCGATGGGGAGAGGGTAGAGGATAGGGGGAGGCGATGTCAAGATGGTGGGGGGCCCGTGCGTTGACACGTGGGCATCATGGAACGTTCGAGTGTCGG
>JAOADB010000018.1 GCA_026417535.1 Caldilineales bacterium | reverse complement strand
GAGTACAAGGAGGTCATCCTGACGAGCATCCTGAAGCGGCTGGAGCTGTCGGTGCTGAGCGCGTCGCGGGCCGTGGCGAACGGAACCTTCAGCGGCGGCGTCCATGTGGCGACCCTGGCCAACGGCGAGGTCGGCATTGCGCCGTTCCACGACTTCGAGGATGACGTGCCGCAGTCCCTCAAGGACGAGCTGGCCCAGGTCACCCAGGACATCATCGCCGGCAAGATCAAGGTCAACAGCTTCAGCACCCTGCCCTAAGCCCGGTCAAGGGCCTCCGCAGGCGCCGAAGGCGCATGTCGAACCGACCGGCGGCCCGGCCTGCTCTGGGCCGCCGGTTTTGTTTCCAACCGGTTTATGATAGACTTGGGAGCACCCTCCGGGCCGTCGTCTGTCCCGGTTTGGGGTGAAACGGCGGTCCGGGCAGGAGGGTACTCTTTCCTCTTTGTAACATTCCATCCGATGCCTGTGGCTCTTAGGTGGACGATGGACGATAGACGATGGACAACCAGCCATCGTCCATCGTCTATCGTCCATCGTCTCTCTTCCCTTCAGGAATCGCTATGGTACCCGTCCTTGAATTGCACGGCATCACCAAACAATTTCCCGGCGTCCTGGCCAACGACCACATTGACCTGACCCTCTATCAGGGCGAGATTCTGGCGTTGTTGGGCGAAAACGGCGCCGGCAAAACCACCCTGATGAACATCCTCTACGGTCTCTACCAGCCGGATGCAGGGGAGATCTTCGTCAGGGGTAAGAAAATCAAGGTCCACAGCCCCAACGACGCCATTGCCGTCGGGATCGGCATGGTTCATCAGCACTTCATGTTGGTGCCGGTGTTGACCGTGACCGAAAACGTGATGTTGGGGGTGGAATCGCTCAAGGGCGGGGTCTTCCTCGACCGTCGCAAGGCCGCCGCCCGCATCCGCGAGATTTCGGAGAAGTTCGGCCTGGCCGTGGACCCGAACGCCTACATCAAAGACTTGCCGGTAGGGGTGCAGCAGCGGGTGGAAATCATCAAGCTGCTCTATCGCGAGGCCGATATCCTCATCCTCGACGAGCCGACGGCCGTGCTGACTCCGCAAGAGGCGGATGAGCTGTTCAAAATCATGCGTTCGCTCGTGGCGCAGGGCAAATCCATCATCTTCATCACCCACAAGCTGCGCGAGGTGTTGGCCGTGGCCGACCGGATCGTGGTGTTGCGGCAAGGGCGGGTGGTCGGCGAAGCCGATCCCAAAACGGCCACCCAGGCGCAGCTGGCAACGATGATGGTGGGCCGCGAGGTCAAACTGACGGTGAAGAAAACCCACATCGAACCCGGCGATGTCATCCTCCGGGTGGAGAACCTCAAGGTTCTCGACGACCGCGACAATCTGGTCGTGGACGGCGTTTCGCTGGAGGTGCGGGCGGGCGAAATCATGGGTGTGGCCGGGGTGCAGGGCAACGGGCAAACCGAATTGGTCGAGGCGCTGACAGGGCTGCGGCCGGTGGCGGATGGCCGCGTGTTCATCAACGGCCACGAGACGACCGATGCCAGCCCGCGCAAGATTCTGGAACTGGGGGTGGCCCACGTGCCGGAGGATCGCCAGACCGATGGACTGGTCCTCACCTACCCCGTGGCCGATAACCTGGTCCTGAACACCTACTACTTGCCACCCTTCGCCCGCGGGGTGGTGATTGATCAGCAAACCGTGGTCAAAATGGCCAGCGAGTGGGTGCACCAGTTCGATATCCGCACGCCCAGTGTCCTGACGTCGGCCGGTTCCCTTTCGGGCGGCAACCAGCAAAAGCTCATCGTCGCTCGCGAATTCTCGCGGCCGATCAAGTTGCTCATCGCCGCGCAACCGACCCGCGGTCTCGACGTGGGTTCCATCGAGTACATCCACCAGCGCATCCTCGAAAAGCGCAACGAAGGCTGCGCCGTGCTGCTCGTCTCCACCGAATTGGACGAAATCATGGCCCTGTCCGACCGCATCGCCGTCATGTATCGCGGCAAGATCGTGGCCGTGGTGGATGCTCTGCGCGTGAACAAGGAGTACCTGGGTCTGCTCATGGCCGGGGTCAGCCCCGAACAGGTGCTCGTGCCCGAGGTCATCGAAGAAGAGGTGGAAGCGGTGTTTTAGGTGGTTGTTGGTTATTGGTTACTGGTCATTCGTCTATCGTCCATCGTCTATCGTCCGTCGTCCCTCCATCGTCGGAGTCGCTCATTATGGCGCAACTCGCTGCTTCGCCGCCCTCGGCCCCGCCGCTGTGGCGGCAGATCGTCCAAACCGTGGCGATGCCTTTGTTGGCCATCTTCACGGCGTTGGTTGCCGGTTCGTTGCTGATCATCCTGACCGATCTCGAGGTGCTGGTGGCGCTGCGCGATGCGCCCGGCCGGGCGCCGGCAGCCGCGTGGAAGGCCATCACCACGGCCTACGGCGCGCTGTGGCAGGGGTCCATCGGATCGCCTACGCAGATTGTCGAGGCGCTGGCCAGCGGCGATAGCCGGGCCATCGCCCAAGCCTTCTTCCCCATCACGGATAGCCTGGTCACAGCGACACCCTACATCTTCGCCGGGCTGGCCGTGGCCGTGGGTTTTCGGGCGGGTTTGTTCAACATCGGAGTGGAAGGTCAGCTCTATATCGGCGCCATCACCAGCGTGTGGGTGGGTTTTGCCATCAAGGGTCTGCCGCCGATCATCCACATCCCCCTGGCCCTGCTGGCCGGGCCGGCCGGCGGCGCGCTGTGGGCTTTCATCCCGGCCATTCTCAAGGCCAAAACGGGCGCCCACGAGGTCATCAACACGATCATGATGAACTACATCGCCTTCCGGCTGAGCGAGTGGCTGCTGAGCTACAAAGGCCCGCTCAAGCGGCCGGATTCGGCCAATCCGGTGAGCCCGTTTATCGAGAAATCGGCCGAGTTGCCCCGGTTTTTCCCGGACCCGATTCGTTTCCATCTCGGTTTCTTCATTGCCCTGGGCATGGCCGCCTTCGTGTTCTGGTTTCTGTTCAAGACAACCTGGGGCTTTGAGGTGCGAACGGTGGGCCAAAACCCCGACGCCGCCCGTTACGCCGGGATGAACATCACCCGCAACATCATCATCGCCATGTGTCTGTCGGGCGCGCTGGCGGGATTGGCCGGGGCCAACGAAGTGCTGGGAGTCAATCACAACCTGGCCCTGGCGTTCTCACCCGGTTATGGTTTCGACAGCATCGCCATCGCCCTGGTGGGTAAGAGCCATCCCCTGGGGGTGGTACTGACGGCGCTCTTGTTCGGCACCCTGCGCGGCGGCGCCACGCGCATGCAAAACCTGGCTCGGATTCCGGTCGAGATCATTGACGTGATCCAGGCGCTGGTGATCGCCTTCATCGCCGCGCCGGCCATCATCCGCGCCATCTACCGCTTGCGCCAGGCCGGACCGGGCGCCGAAACCGTGTTCACCCGCGGCTGGGGCAAGTAAAGGAGGTTGCTCATGACGACAACGACGGCTACTCCATCCGCAGCGGCCATGCGGGCCACGCGCGCCTACATCCGTCGCAGCCGTATCTACGGCATCGTGTTCATCGCCATTGCCCTGGCCATGTACTGGCTCTTCGCCGTGGGTGTGGACCGCGCCTCGGTGACGACCTACACCCTCAACCTGGGGCCGGTGCCGGCCGAACAGCGGTTGCCCGATTGGGTGGTACCCTCCTATACGACCGTCACGCTGCTGACCATGTTGGCCGTGGCTATGGGCGCCTATCAGCTCGTGCGGGGCTTCGGCCGGGCCACGACCGTCATGCTGGGACTGATCATCGTCTTCTTCGTCTTCTCCTTCCTGACCTGGGCCACGCGCGACCAGTCCATCAACCTGGTAGGCATGCTCAAGACGATGGTGCAACGGGCCGTGCCCCTGACCATCGGCGCCCTTTCCGGCGTGCTTTGCGAACGGGCGGGCGTCGTCAACATCGCCATCGAAGGCATGTTCCTCAGCGGCGCCATGTTCGGTGGACTGGTGGGGAGCGTCACCGGCAATTTGTGGATCGGCGTGCTGGCGGCCGTCCTCGTCGGCACGCTCCTGGCCGCAGTCCATGCCGTGCTCTCCATTCGTTACATGGTGGACCAGATCGTCAGCGGCATGGTCATCAACATCTTCTCGGTGGGGATTACGAGCTTCATTTCCAGCAAATTCCTGCAAGTTTTTCAGGAACTGAACAATCCCGGCACCTTCAAGCCCTTTGCCCTGCCCGTTCTGGGCAAAATCCCGATCATCGGGCCCATTTTCTTCGAGGGCAACATCTTCCTCTTCGGGATGTACATCCTGCTCATCGTCGTCCATGTGGCGCTGTTCTACACCCGCTGGGGGTTGCGCACCCGGGCCGTGGGCGAGCACCCGCGGGCGGCCGATACGCTGGGGATCAACGTCTTCCGCACCCGTTACGTGGCCGTCATCCTGGGCGGCGCGGTGGCGGGTTTCGGCGGCGCCTATTTCACCCTGGGGTCGGTGGGTCGCTTCGACGAGCTGATGACGGCCGGCCGCGGCTTTATCTCGTTGGCCGCCATGATTTTCGGCAAATGGATGCCTTTCGGCGCCTTCGGAGCCAGCCTGATTTTCGGCTTTGCCGAGTCGCTCCAGGGCAAGCTGAGCATCCTCAAGGTGCCCATCCCCTCCCAGTTCCTGCTCATGGCGCCCTACATCGCCACGATGATCGCCCTGGCCGGGCTTATCGGCCGCGCCGTGCCTCCGGCCGCGGACGGCAAGCCGTACACCAAGGACCACTGACGTGCTCTTTCCATCCCGATTCCTCGCCTATTGCCGCAATCCTGATACCGAACCATGACACCCCGTGAGCGTGTTCTCGCTGCCATCAATCACGAAGAACCCGACCGGGTCCCCATCTGCATCGGCGTCAGCAACGCCACAAGCATGAAGATGAAGCCCTACCGGGCCTTGAAGGCGCTGCTGGGCATCGAGGCCCCGGATGCATACGTCTACGACTGGCCGGAATTGGGCACGGCCCTGCCCGACGAGGCCACCATGCGGCGTCTGCACAGCGACGTGCGCGGCGTCCTCGACCTGGAACCCGAACACATCCGCGCCCGCAACAAGGCACGGCCGCCCCACACGCCGTACATTGACTCGTGGGGCAGCGGTCAGGTCGAGCTGACCGAGGACGTGTGGTTTCCGGGCGTCCATCCCCTGGCCGATGCCACGACCATCGAGGAGATCGAAAACTACCCCTGGCCCGACATGAACGACCCCACACGCGTGGCCCACGTTCGCGCCCAGGCGCAAAAGCTGCGCGACGAAGGCGAATACGCCATCATGGGCACGCCCTGGCTGCTCTTCCCCTTCGAGCGGGCCCACGCCATGCAGGGTCTGGACCGGTTCATGATGAACATGGTCCACCACCCCGACTTCGCCGCTGCCCTCCTGCGCAAGATCACCGACGTCTGCAAGGTGCTGATGGGCAACTTCCTGCGCGAATGCGGCGACCTCATTGACATCATCAAGATCGGCGACGACCTGGGCACCCAAAGCGGGCTGATGATCTCGCCCAAGATGTATCGCCGTTTTCTCAAGCCGCTCCACGCTGAGTTCATCGCCTTCATCAAGGAGCGCACCGACGCCAAGGTTTTCTTCCACACGGATGGCGATGTGTTCGACCTGATCCCCGACTTCATCGAGATCGGCGTGGACATCCTCAACCCCATCCAAACCTCGGCCGGCCGTATGGCCAACCTAGAGGAGCTGAAACGACGCTACGGGCAGCACATGGTCTTCTGCGGCGCCATTGACACCCACCGCATCCTGCCCTACGGCACCCCGGAAGAGGTGCGCCAGGAGGTGCGCCGGGTCATCAACATCCTGGGGCCGGGCGGGGGCTACATGGTCGCCTCGGTGCACACGATCATGAACGACGTGCCGCCGGAAAACATCCTGGCCATGGTGGACGCCGTCGAAGAGTTCGGATACTATCCGCTGGGGCGATAGGTGGCTTTTGGCAGCATAACCGGTTGCGGTCATGACGGCGCCTGATGACTGGCGCGAACCTTTGCTGACATGGGCCAAGACACACGCCGAGCGACTTGGCCTTGCAAGCGATCGCATTGCGATCACCCGCGTCGTGAACCCCACCGGATGGCATGCGAATGTGTCCTGCACGATCGCGGATGACGTGACGCAATTCCATGCCAAACTCAGCCGTGAACCGGCCGAGCTGCGAAAGCTTCTCGCCGTAAGCGACCGCCTCACCTCCCACTACCGGATGCCGCCGATTTTGGCCTGGATTGACCTTGGCGACCTGGCCGGCATCCTGATGCCCTCGATCCCCTCCCAACCGGCGCCCGAATCGCTCATCCCCGCGGTGATGGAGCTGGCCGACCGCCTCCACAGCGACGCGGACCTTGCGAACGCGCTGCCCCAGGACGAGCGGCCGGCCAGCTTCCGCGATGCGTTCCTGAACACCTGGACCGAGCGGTTCACAACCGACCTCGATGAGCTCGAAAGCAGCGACAGCGTGCCGCCGTTTGTCACTGCGACGACGATGGCCTGGATGCGCCGGGAGATAAGTCGTCTTGCCGCCCTGACCGAGGTAGCGGCTTTCGACGCACAACCCACCACCGCGATACACGGCGATCTCCAGCTCGCCAACGTGCTGATGGAACCCACCGGGCGGTGGTGGCTTGTGGACTGGGATGACCTCGACTACGGCGATCCTGCGGCCGATCTCGCCACGTTGCTGGCACCGCTCATCGCGCGCGATGAGCCTGTTGAGGCATGGCTCGGTACGCGCGCTGCCGACTTCCTCTGCCGTTTTGCCCTCCACCGCCGGGCCGTCCTCCTTGACCTGGTGATTGACTCGTTGGCCGATTGGGCCGATGCCGACCGCGTCCCCGAAGCCGCCGGGAGCATTCGCCAGGCCAAGCGGACGGCGCACGAGCGTGGACTTGTTGTGTATAAAAAGCATTACGCCACGTGAATGAGCGGCCCACGCAGGCCGTTCGGTGCCATCTCGACCCCGGCGGGGATGATCGCTGGCCCAGCGGACCGGTGACAAGCCCAAAAGCGCATCTCGTGCTCATCGGCCTCTTGACAATGGTGCGTTTTGTTGCTATCCTGATTTAGGAGTCCTAAACAATGACTGTCTTCGATCCCAGGCAACGTCACACCCTGGCTGGCCGCATCACCATCGGTCTCTATCGCATCGGCCAAGCCATCAACCATCTCTTGCGGCAACGCGGCGAAGCCCGCCGGCTTTCACCGGCGCAAATCCAGGCCCTGCTCTTTCTCAAGTACGCCCGGCCCGGTGTGCGCACCATCGGTGGATTGGCGGCCCGCCTGGGCACGACCTATGCCACGGCCAGCGGTGTCGCCGATGCCCTCGAGCATAAACAGCTTGCCCGGCGCCAACCGCTGCCGACCGACCGACGCACCGTCACCCTGACCCTGACCGAAATGGGTGAAACCGAATGTCGAGAGCTGGAAGATGTCCTGGACACCATCGAGGCGGCCATCGCCGACCTGACGCCCACCGACCAGGAGGCGCTCCTGCGGGCTACCCAGGCTATCGTGCGGCGGCTGCAAGAGGCGGGCCTTGTGCAAGTGTACGAGATGTGCTGGGGCTGTCAATTCTTCCGGCCCTATGCCCACCCTGATGACCCCGCCGGCCCCCACCACTGCGCGTTCGTGGATGCACCCCTGCCCGAAGCGCAGACGTATCTGGAATGCCCGGATTTTCTCCCGCGCGGCCCGGAGTAGAGGGGCAGAGGAGTTCAGGAAACAAAAGGAGCTTTTACGTCCGTCCCCATGCCCTCTCACTTCCTCCAAAGGTCCCGAACATGAACGCTTGCAGACGCCCCTTCCGTCTTTTCCTCCTGCCAGGGTTGGCCCTCGTCCTCGGTCTGGCCGGACTGTTCCTTGCCGACCGGGCGGCGGCAGGCGGCGGGGTAGCGGCCCTCGGCCTCCGGCCAGGCAGTCCTGACCCGTTACCGGCTGGCGTGCGCGTGGAGACCTTTATCTCGCAGGTCGAGATGCCGATCACGCTGATCTGGGGGCCTGACGGCCGGCTCTACTTCAGCGAGCGGCGCCAGATGGCCGTTCTTGTCCGCAATCCCGACGGTTCGTTCCATGCCCGGATTGACGTGCCGGGTGTCACCTCCCAGGACGGTCAAATGCTGGGGATGGCGCTTCATCCCCGTTTCCCAGACGAACCCTGGATTTACATCCAGTACACGCAGAACAACCCGTTGCGTAATCGCCTGCTCCGTTTCCGCTACGAGAACGGGGTTTCATCCGAGCCGCACCTGCTGTTGGAGACCACGCTGCCCGCGAATTGCATCAATCACGGCGGCAAATTCGTCTTCGGTCCCGATGGCGCGCTCTACATCGGTCTGGGCGACCATTGCGCGTCGGCGCTGGCCCAGAACCTGACCGTACCCCAGGGCAAAGTCCTGCGCGTGGACCCGATGACCGGCGCCGGACTGCCCGATAACCCCTTCGCCGACGGCGATGGCCCCAACGACGACCGCATTTGGGCGCTGGGTCTGCGCAATCCCTTCGGGATGACTTACGACCCCGCCACGGGCGAACTGTGGCTGAGCGACAACGGCCCCGCCTGCGGCGATGAGATCAACCGCATCGTCCGGGGCGGAAACTACGGCTGGCCGCTCAGCGGTTCCGAATGCGAGGATCCCGGCCCAGGCTATGTGCCACCGCTGTGGTCTTGGGCAACGCCCATCGTGCCTACCGGCATCGCCTTCTATCGGGGGAACACGCTGCCCAACTGGCACGGCGACCTGTTCCTGTGCAGCTGGCGCAACGGCCAACTCTACCGCCTGCGACTCGACGCCGCCCGCACCGGCATCGTGGCCGCCGTGGCCTATGACCTCGGCCCGGCCGGATGCACCTTCGATGTGGTGTCCGGCCCGGATGGAAACCTCTACACGAATACCCACGACACGGACACCCGCGACGGCGCCATCTACCGGCTGAGCAGCCTGCCGTCATGGTGGCCGCTGGTGCGGCGGGGTCCATAGCCCGCCGCATCGGCCCGGCGACATAACGACGCTCAGGCCGATGCCCTAAGTCGCCATCTGCCATCGTTCGGCCTGTGTCGCGATTTTCGGTCCCCTCGGGGCCGGAAGTCGGAGGACGAACGACGACAAACCCGGTCTGCCATCGTTCGTCCCGCCGTTGGGCCGATGGCAAGAACCGAACCGAGCACCCATTCGGATTGCGGAGGAAAGGCCTATGACCCTCCCGATCACCCTGTACGGAAGCACCCATTGCGACGATACCGAACGCACCCGCCATCACCTGCAGACCCTCGGCGTGCCCTTCACCGAGGTCAACATTGACCACGACCTGGCCACCGAGCAGTTTGTCATCGTCATCAACCGCGGCTACCGCAGCACACCCACCCTGGTCATCGGCAACGGCAAGACGAAACTCATCCTGACCGAACCGACCGATGACGAGCTGAGCCGGGTTCTGGCCCAGGCAGAGACCATCCTCCAACTCGCTCCCACACCCTGAACGGTTTTCCATACCTTCCACACACGTTGAAAGGAGGTGCACCATGTCCAGCATCCCCGGTTACACCTACGGCACCGACCAGGTTGCCCGTTCGCCCCTCACCGTGGCCGAGTTCGAGGGCCTCAAACAGGCCGTGCTCTTCGGCCCCGAGGACGAGAAGTACCTGCGCCTGGCCGGCGAGGTCCTGGCCGATCAGATCGAGGACGTGCTCGACCTGTGGTACGGCTTTGTCGGCTCCCATCCCCATCTCGTGTACTACTTCACCGACGGTCAGGGCAACGCCAACGCCGAGTATCTGGCGGCCGTGCGCAAACGCTTCGGCCAATGGATCCTCGACACCTGCAACCGGCCCTACGACCAAGCCTGGCTCGATTATCAGCACGAAATCGGCCTACGCCATCACCGCACCAAGAAGAACCAGACCGACGGTGTGCACAGCGTGCCCAACGTGGCCCATCGCTATCTGGTCGCGTTCATCTACCCCATCACCGCGACCATCAAATCGTTCCTGGCCAAGAAAGGCCACAGCGCCGAGGAGGTCGAGAAAATGCACCAGGCCTGGTTCAAGTCGGTGACCATGCAGGTGGCGCTGTGGAGCGCTCCCTATGTGAAGGACGGCGACTGGTAAGCGGAGTCGCCACAGGAACCGACATGACCGGTGGCGTCTTGACGATGCCGCCGGTTGTTTTTTCGACACGATGTCACGCAACGACTCCGCCCACGGCCTTCCCTATCCGGATGGGTCTTCCCTTCCTGCCAGCGGTCGTTCGCCAGGATGACGGACGAAGGACGAACGAAGAACAGTCGTCATGTCTCCTTCGTCCTGTCCCTGGGCCGATGGCGGGAAGGCAAGGCCGTGGGCGGAGCCGTTGGCCTACTCCTCCCACGCCGCGTTGAGCAAATGGGCCAACTGCGCCACGTCCGTCGTATTGCGGATGCGAATGCGCTTGAGCTCGAAGGCCCGGTCGCTGCGCTGGATGACGCCCTGATGGGTGGTGACCGCGCCCCAGTAGTGGGCCGAACGGAACACGTCAATGACGAGCTGGTCGTAGGACCCGGCCGGGTAGGAGAGGATGTGGGGGTGGCTGCCGATGTGGGCCTCGATGGTCTCCTTGCTGCCGAGAGCCTGCCAGACCAAATAATCCAGGTCCTTTCCGGCCAGATTGGGGTGGTCACGGCTGTGGGAGCCGATCTCCATGCCGGCGGCCGCCATCTCGGCCAGCTGCTGCCAGTCGGCGTAGCCGGGCCGGTCCTGGGTGGCGAAATCGGTGATGACGAAAAAGGTGCCGATCATCCCCCGCGCCTTCAAGGCCGGGAAGGCGTTCAGGTAGTTGTCCTCGTACCCATCATCGAAGGTGAGGATGACCGGCTTGGGCGGCAGCTCGGGCCGACCGGTGGCGAGATAGGAAAGGAGGTCTTTGAGGGGGATGGTGGTGTAGCCCTCGGCCTGGAGGTAATCGAGATGGGCGGCAAAGGTCTCCGGCGCCACAGAGAGGTCAACCCGGTAGATGTCGGCATCGGGCGGCGGCGTCGAGATGTAGTGGTACATCAGGATAGGCACGCGCGCCGTGCGCAAGACGCCGTCGGGCGTGGGGCCGGGCGTGGCCGTCGCCGTGGGCGTGACGGTGGGTGTGGGCGTGCAGCTCGGCGTGGGGGAAGCGGTGGGGGTCGGCGAGGGTGTCCGGGTGGGGGTGGGAGAGGACGGGATTGGGGTGGGCGTGGCCGTGGGCGCCGCCGTGAGGACGGCCACGGCCACCGGCGCGACCGCTTCCGTGGTCGGCCGGCCACAGGCCACCAGAGTCAGCAGCGCCAGACCCAGGCCGATAACGCGCCATCCGAGCGGGTTCATACCGCCGCGGCCTCCGTAGGCTTTGCCTCGCCGACGAGACCCGCCAGGATGGCCGGCACAAGGTGGTAGCGGCCAAAGGGCGGCATGAAATAGACGCCCTGCGCCCACGTGTGCAGATAGGCCAGCAGGTCGCGGGCAATGGCGATGCCCTCGGCCTCCGGGTCGGCCGCGACCGCCATGCGCTCGCGCAGCGTTTCGGGGATGCTGATGCCGGGCACCTCGTGATGCAGGTACTCGGCATGGCGGCTGCTGGCCAGGGGCAACAACCCGGCGATGACCGGCACAGGCAGCGGCCCGCCCCAGGCGTCGTGGAAACGCTCGACCACGGCCGGGTCGAAAATGGGCTGGCTGAGAAGAAAATCGGCCCCGGCAGCCAGCTTGCGTTTGAGGACCTTGATCTCCTGCGCCAGATCCTCGGCCCCGAAATTGACCGCAGCGCCGACGAAGAAATGGGTGGGTTGGCCGATGGGCTGGCCGGCCTGGTCTACCCCCCGGTTGAAGCGCCCCTTGACCAACTCGACCAAGCCCGAAGGGGTCACATCGTAGTTATCGGCGGCATCGGGAAAGTCGCCGATGCGGGTGGGATCGCCCATGACGACGAAGAGGTTGCGGATGTTGAGGGCATGGGCCGCCAGCAGGTCGCCCTGCACCCGCAACAGGTTGCGCCCGCGGGTGGGAAAATGGAGGATGGTCTCCAGCCCCAGCCGGGACTGGATGAGAAAAGCCGCGGCCCAAGCGCTCATCCGCATGCGGGCGCGGGGGTTATCGGCCACGTTGATGGCCGTGACCCCGGCCTGTTGCAGCCGCCGGGCCTGGTCCAGCAGGCGGTTGGGGTCGTAGCCGCGCGGGGGACTCATCTCCACCGTGACAACGAAACGCTCGGCCAAGGCCTGGGCCAATCCGGTGGGTACCCGTTCGGCCTCGGCCGGGAAGGTCGGCAGTGGCGTCTCGGTGACCACCTCGACCACAGCCGGTTGCGGTCGGCTGAGACCGACCAGGGCAGCGCGCATGGCGGCGATATGATGGGGCGTGGTGCCACAGCACCCGCCGATGATGGCGGCGCCGGCCCGGCGCAGGGCCTCGACATGGCCGGCGAAATAGGCCGGCGAGGACGGATAGGCCAGGCGCCCGCCCACGCGGCTGGGGAAGCCGGCATTGGGCAGGGCCGACAGGGCCAGACCGGGTGCGGCCGCCCGCATCCGTTCGATCACACCGACGACCACGGCGGGTCCGACCGAGCAATTGGCGCCGGCCACCTCAACGCCGGCCTCCTGCAAGGCGCGCGCCACATCCTCCGGCGTGTACCCCAAGGCCGTGCGCTCCTCTTCGTCGAAGGTCATATGGGCGATGATGGGCAGATCGGTCAGGCGACGGGCCACGCGCACGGCCAGGAGCAGCTCGTTGAGGTCGCCAAAGGTCTCGAAGACGAGGACATCGGCGCCGGCCGCGGCCACGGCCGCGATGGTCTCGGCGAAGGCCTGACGGGCGGTCTCGACCGCCACAGGCCCGTAGGGCTGCAAGTAACGCCCCAGAGGGCCGATGGAAGCGCCGACCAGCACCTGCGGGCGACCGGCTTCGGCCCGCGCCTCCAGGGCCAGCTCTACCCCGCGCCGCGCCATCTCGGCGGCGCGGTCGGCCAGCCCGAATTCCTCCTGGCGGATGCGGTTGGCGCCGAAGGTGTTGCTCTCGATGAGGTCGGCGCCGGCCTCGAGATAGCTCCGGTGGACGGCCTTGACCACCTCGGGGTGGGTCAGGTTGAGGGCTTCGAGGGACTGATCGAAGCCGAAGCCACGGGCGTACAGCTCGGTGCCCATGGCGCCATCGGTCAGGAGGATGCCTGCTTCCAGGCGGGTGAGCAGATCGGTCATGGGGACTGCGGGCGAGGGGGGAATGGGCGGAAGGTTCGCGGCCTATTATTTGTAGCACAACTGCCGACAGTTGTGCTACAACTCGGAATTCCCGAACGGCCTCGGAGGCGACGATCCGGCAATCCCTTGCCGGGGACGGGGGCGCGTGTTACGATTGGGCCATGAGCAGGCGCGATGACGATGTCTCTGCGATGCGTTTGTCGTTGCCGTCGGCCCGTGGGGACGATATGGCCGCGCGGGTCGAGGCCTGGTTTGCCGCGCCGGTGATCGCCGCCGCCCGCATGGGAGCGCCGCCGGGTCTGCTCTTGGCCTTGGGTGTCGGCCCCGAGCTACCCGCCGCGGGCGAGACCCTGACCGCCGTTTCGCCCGACCCGTTGGCCCTGCTGGCCCTTTCCGTGCAAACGCGCGCCGGGTTCGCCGAGGAGGTGGCCACGGCCTGCACGCGGTTGCTCGATGCCCCCTATCGCGGTCGCCCGTGGGGCCAGCATCTGCAACGACTTTACGACACCGCCTGCCCGGCCTGTTGGCGGCCGACCACAGCCCTGGCCTTCCGCTGGCAGGGCGCGCCGCCGGCCCTGGTGGCCCGCACCGTCGCCTGTGCCCATTGCGGTTACCAGGGCGAAGCCCTCGCCGAGACCGAAGACCGGGCGCGGGCGGCCGAGATCGAACCCGGCCGCGCCCTCTTCTGGGAGACGATGGACCGGGTGTTGCCCGTCGGCGACCCGTTGCGCTCGCGCGTCGAGCAGGTCACCCAGTTCTACACCCCCCGCAACCTGTGGGCCTTGTGGCAAAGTCTGCGCATCCTGCGGGAATTGGCGCTGGAACAGCCTCTGCGCCGGGCCTTGCAATGGCTCCTGGCCCGGGCCTTGTGGCTGGGCAGCAGTCTGGCCGACCAACCGGAATGGCTCTGGCAAACCGGCGTGCGTCGGCCGCGGCGGTTCGGTGAGCGCAACCTTTTCCTTGTGCTCCATGAGGAGGTTCGGCGGCTGCGCGGACAGGCGGTCGGCCCCGGCCCCTCGGCCCATCTCGTCCAGCGGTGGCCGGAGCAGTGGGCCGGCCTTGCCACAACCCAAGCGGGTCTGGTGCTGGCCGCTGTGCCGCCGCCGTTGCCGGTGTATTGGCTGCTGCGCCTGACCTGGAGCGGCTGGCTGTTCGGCCGGGAGGCGGTGGCGCCCCTGTTGGATGTGCTGACCCTGCGGCCGGGGGAGTGGGATTTCTGGCAGCGGCGGCTCCGGCGCAGTTTTCGGGCGCTGTGGCAGGCCGTGGCGCCGGGCGGTCAGCTGGCCGTGCAATGGCGATGGCGTCAGGATGATGACCCCTCGGCCGCCGTGCTGGCCGCCCTGCCGCGCCTGAGCGAGCCGCTGCGCGTGGCTGCCAGCGCCGAAGGCGAGTACGTGGCCCTGGCGATCGTCACCAAGCCGACATCGCCCCCGGCCGTCCGGGCCGAACCGACGACCGAGACCACCGCCATCGCCGCCGCGGCCATGCGCCATGTCATTGCCCAACGCGGGGAACCGTTGCCGGCAGCCGTGCTGCGGCCTCACATCCTGGCCGCCTGGCAACGGGCCGGCCTGTCCGTGGCGCCGGGGGAGGTGGAAGCCAATCTGGAGGCCGCGCTCGATCCCCTGGCCCCGCCACCCGGTCTGACCGTTGTGGGCAGCGCCGGCACACCCTGGGAGCCGGGCGAAACGGCCTTCTGGTGGCTGGACGAGCCGCCAACGGATTGGCAACCGGCCGCCGATTGCGGCGAGGTGACGTTTTTGCAGCTGGTGCAGGAGCGGCCCTACCCCGATGCCGACGCCCTGGCCTGGGCCTTGACGCTGGCCCTGCCGGCCGCCCTGCCCCCCGATCGGCCCTGGGTAGAGGCGCTCATCGCGTCCTATCTCGACCTCACCCCGACGGGTCTGAGTCTGAAGCCCCAGGAGGACCCGATTCGGCGGCGGCAGGAGTGCGAACAACTGGCCCGTGGCCTGGTGGCCGTCGGCGAGCATATGGGTTTTGCCGCTGCGGCCTGGACCGAAGACGGCCTCTGGACGGTGGAATGGCAACAAGGGGGGCGGCGCCGGGCCGGTTTCGTGCTGTCGAGCACCACGGCGCTGACCCCGCGGCTCTGGCGCAGCCGGGTGCCCATCCCGGGACTGATGCGATTTCTCGTGCTGCCGGGCAGTCGGGCGGGATTGGTGCAGTGGCGTCTCGACCATCAGCCGTTGTGGGCAGCAGCCATGGCCGCCGGCGGCTGGACGGTGACCAAATTCCGCCGCTTGCGGGAATTGCTGGCCACGCCCAACGAAAAGCCCGAACACTGGCTGGCCCATTTGGGTCTGGACCCCATCACGTCGGTTCATCCCGAACAAATGCGGCTTTTCTGACGAGGGAAGGGAGCCGATGGATAAGGACGGAAGACGAACATCCCTTCGTCCTCCGTCATTCGTCATTCGTCCCGGTAATCGGCCTTCATGCGCGACGAAGGACATCCTTCGTCTCAATACGCCTCACATCGTCTCGTCCAGGTCGTAGCGCCGCCGTTCTTCCGGGGTGAAAACGGGCGGATCGCGCTGGATGCGCGCTTCGACCAAGGCCAACAAATCCCCCAGGTCAATGGGCCAGAGGATGGCCAGCTTATCGGCGCCGGCCGTGACCACCAGACGGCCGTCCGGGCTGAAGGCCGCGCAACGCACCCAATCGCTATGGCCTTGCAAGCGCCACACCTCGCGGCCGCTGTCCGTCTCCCACACGATGGCCACCCTGTCCACCCCGGCCGTCACCGCCAGCCGACCGTCCGGGCCGAAAGCCGCCGCGCGCACCGAGGCCGTGTGGCCCTGAAACATCCGCACCCTGCGCCCGGTTTCGACATCCCACACACAGGCGCTTTTATCGTCTCCGGCCGTCAGGAGCAGCCGACCGTCGGGGCTGAAGACGACCGCGCGCACTGCGGCCGCGTGGCCCTGCCACGAAGCGAGCGGCCGGACAGGCTCGCGGCTTTCGCGACCAAGGCCGGATTCCCACAAGCAGATGGATGCGTCCTCGCCAGCCGTGACGAAGCGCCGACCGTCGGGGCTAAAGGCCGCGGTCAGGACGGGAGCCGTGTGGCCCTCGAAACGACGCACCTCCTGGCCGGTGCTGGCATCCCACAGCCGGGCTGTCGCGTCGTCGCCTGCGGTGAGCACCCAACGACCATCGGGGCTGAAGCTCGCCACCCGCACGGCGGCCGTGTGGCCTATCAGCTCCCGAATTTCGCGACCGCTTTCGGCATCCCACAGGCGGACGGTTTTGTCGGCGCCGGCTGTGACCACGAGATGCCCGTCGGGGCTGAAGCCAGCCCCGAGAATCCAATCGCCATGACCGAGGAAGCGACGGACTTCCCGACGACTCCCGACATCCCATAAACGGGCGGTGCGGTCGTAGCCAGCCGTGAGCACAAACCGGCCGTCCGGGCTGAAGACGGCGGCCATCACCCAATCGGTATGACCCTGCAATTGCCGGGCTTCTTGGCCGGAGCGCAGGTCCCACACCCGCGCGGTGCGGTCGTAGGAAGCCGTCACGACCAAGCGACTGTCGGGGCTAAAGGCGGCCGCACGCACCGCGGCCGTGTGACCCTCGAAGCGGCGGATTTCCTGTCCGGTCTGCCCGTCCCATAGGCGGATGGTCTTATCGTCGCCGGCCGTCAACAGATACCTCCCATCGGCGCTGAAGGCCACCGACCAAACGCTACCGGCATGACCCTGGAGCTGCCCGATCTCGCGGGCCGTGCCCAGGTCCCAGAGACGAACGGTGCGGTCATCGCTCGAAGTGGCCGCCAGACGGCCATCGGGGGAAAAGGTGGCGGCCAACACGCCGGCCGTGTGGCCGCGCAAGCGCACGACTTCACGGCCCGAAGCGACCTCCCACACCCGCGCCGTGCGGTCGTCGCCGGCCGTGATCAGCCAGCGGGCATCGGGACTGAAAGCCACCGACATGACCGGCGCCGTATGGCCCTCCAGCCGACGCAACACCTGACCGGTGAAGACATCCCACAGATAGGTCAGGCGATCGGCGCCTGCCGTCGCCAGGAGCCGCCCGTCCGGGCTGAAGACGGCAGCATGAACCCAGTCGGGATGCTGCAACCGGCGCACCTCCTCACCGGTAGCCGCATCCCACAGACGGGCCGTGTGGTCGTGACTGGCCGTGGCCAACAGCCGCCCGTCCGGGCTGAAGACGACGGTGTTGACCCAGTCCCCGTGGCCGCGCAGCCGTCGCAGCTCGCGTCCGGTGTCCCCGGCCCACAGACGGACGGTGTGATCGGCTCCGGCCGTGGCGATCAGCCGGCCGTCGGGACTGAAGGCGGCAAAACGGACCCAATCGGTATGGCCGGGCGTCTGCCAGACTTCCCGACCGGTGCGCACATCCCAAACCCGCGCCGTTTTGTCTTCGCCGGCCGTAGCTACCAACCGGCCATCGGGGCTGAAGGCCACGACCCACACCCCGCCGGTATGGCCCTGCAACGACCACACCATCCGCCCGCTGCTCACCTCCCACAAGCGAGCAGTCTTATCCTCGCTGGCCGTAGCCACCAGCAGCCCATCGGGGCTAAAGGCCACGGCGCCGATCCCGGCCGCGTGGCCTTCGAACCGACGGATTTCCCGTTGGCTGGCGACGTCCCACAGGCGGGCCGTGCGGTCATCGCCGGCCGTGACCACCAGGCGACCATCGGGACTGAAACCGACGCTACGCACCCAGTCGGCATGCCCCAGGAAGCGCGCCACTTCGGCGCCATCTTCCACCCGCCACAGGCGGGCGGTACGGTCATCGCTGGCCGTCAGCACATAGCGACCGTCGGGGCTAAAAGTCGCCGACCAGACACAGCCATTATGCCCGGTGAGGGTCTGCACGAGACGGCCTGTTGCCGCTTCCCACAACCGAACGATGGCATCGTCGCCGGCCGTGACGACGATCCGCCCATCGGGGCTGAAAGCCGCGGCCATGACCACGCCCCGGTGCTCGCGCAGGATGTGCCGGGGACGAGCCGTCGCCACATCCCACAGGCGAGCCGTACGGTCATCTCCGGCCGTGACCAACAGACGACCGTCCGGGCTGAAGGCCACGGCCAGGATGCTGCCGGTGTGTCCATGCCATTGGCGTATCGCTTCTGCCGTACCCAGGTCCCATAACCGGGCGCTGCCATCGGCGCCGGCTGTCAGTAGGGAACGACCGTCGGGGTTGAAGGCGAGGGCCAGGATGGCCTCGGCATGGGCACAGCGGGGGAGCTTGAGACGGAAAGGGGTAGCCGTATCGGCCGCGCGCTGCAGAACCTCCTGCACCAGCGCGGGCATGGTTCCGCCGGCAGCCAGGGCCAGAAGCGTCGCCTCGCGAGCCAGCATCAGGGCCAGACTGCCGGTGGGATCAGTACGACGGTCGAGTTCGCCAAGGGTGTGAGCCGCCAACTCGCGCGCCCGCGCTCGCAACACGGCTGCCTGGGAGACCGCAACCGCCTCCAGCCCGGCCGTCATGGCGGTGACCCGCTCCTCAAGACGGGCCAGGAGAGGGGCCAACGGCCTGTCGGTGGAGACCGCCTCCTGCAAGGCGCGCTGAATGTCCTGCAGCTCGGCCAGATACCCGCGCAGGACCTCGACCGGGTCTTCCGAAAGCTCAGGAACAAACCGGGCAGCGCTCATGGGTAGTGTAACTCCGGACGAATCGAACTCCGGACGCATGCCGCTTCGGATGCCATCCGGAGAGAGACGACGATGGAGAGAAGGCCCTCAGAGCTCCCTTGAGCTCCTTCGGTTCCTCACTCACGCAGGGGTGAGGGGTTTCTTGCTGCGGCCGCCAGGACGTTCGCCGGGTTCGGGACCGCCGATGACCCGGAGGGCTGCCGGCAAGACGCGCAGATGTAACTCGTGGGCATCGCGATGGATGATCTCGCCGTCGGCCAGCACGGGCAGCGGGTCGGCACTGGTGATCCGCACCCAGGTGCAACGGGCAAAGTGGACGCGCGGGTCGTGAATGTGGCTGCCGTCAAAGGTTTTGGGCAACAGGCGCAGGATGGCAAGCCGGCCCATGGCGTCGCCCACGAAGAAATCGAGCAGACCGTCGTCCTGCAGGGCATCGGGCGTAAGGTGGAAGACACCACCCGTGCGCCAGCCGATGCCGGCGTAGGCCATGAGGGTGGGGTGGTTCTCCAGGCGGCCGTTATCCCATGCGTAGCTGACCGTGGGCAGCGTGTAGCGGGTCAGGGCCTTGAACACGCCGGTCAGGTAGATCAGGGAACCGCGCAGCCGCTTGATCGTCTCGGCCTCGATGTTGACGCGAGCGCCGAAGCCGAGGGTGACATCGTTCATGAAAGCGCGTTCGTTGACCCGGCCGGCGTCGAGGGTGTACACGTGGGCCGCTTCGACCAGGAGGCGGCAGGCCGCAGGCAGATCGACTGGGATACCGAGCTGCACGGCATAGTCGTTGGCCGAACCCAGGGGGATGACACCCAATCGCACCGAAGCGCGTTCGCCCTCGCCCAGCAGACCGTTGACGACTTCGCCGATGGTGCCGTCGCCGCCGGCGGCGACGATAGGGTCAAAGCCACGGGCCACGGCCTCGGCGGCCAGCTCAATGGCGTGCCCCGGTCCTCGGGTTTCGCTCATCTCGAACGCGTACCCCATTTCCTCCAGAAGCCGTCGCACGACCGGCGCCTGACGACCGGCACCCCACCGATTCGAATAGGGATTGAGGATGATTTTGGCAGGCATAAGGGCAAAAATACGGTAAACGAAACGAAACGCGGGAAATGCATTATAGCGCCAAGACCGTACGACAGCTAATCGGACGTGGGAGGGGGGAGAGGAGGGAAGCTTGGGGGAGCTTCGCCCATCGTCCATCGTCCACTCTTACTCTTCCCCGCCGGGCGTTGTATACTTTTCTGGCGTTGTCGTCTTGCGTCCTTGGTTTTTCGTCTTCCGCCCTTCGTTTTTCGTTCCGGCACTCGGCCGAAAACCAGGACGAAGGACGATCGACGGAGGACGGAGAAGTTGTCGTCTTCCTCCTTCGTCTTTCGTTCCAGCACTCGGCCGAAAACCAGGACGAAGGACAAACGACGGAGGACGAAGGTTTTTTTCGTCTTTCGTCTTCCGTCTTCCGTCTTCCGTCTTCTGTCCTTTGTCCATCGTCCCCCCATCTATCGTCCATCGTCCATCGTCTATCTCCAAAGAAAATCCCGTGGCTCCTATCATCCGCATTTGCGACGCCAAAGACTACGTGGGCCAGGTCGTCACCGTGCGCGGCTGGCTCCAACGTCTCACCGGCAAAGGCAAGCTCAATTTCCTGCGCGTGCGCGACGGCAGCGGCATCTTCCAGGCCGTGGCTTTTCGCCCCACCCTGGGCGACGAGAAATTCGCCCTGGTCAACCGCCTGACCACCGAGTCCTCCATCATCCTCACCGGCGCCATTCGCGCCGACCCCCGTGCGCCGGGGGTGCCCGGCGGCTACGAAATGGACCTGCACGATATCGAGGTCGTGCAGTTGGCCGAAGAGTACCCCATCGCGCCCAAGGAACATGGCATCGAGTTCCTCCTCGACCGTCGGCACCTGTGGCTGCGCTCCAATCACCAATGGGCCATCATGCGGGTGCGCGCGGCCGTCATCCGCGCCATCCGCGATTGGCTGGACGACCACGGCTTTTTGCTCGTGGATACTCCCATTCTGACCCCTGCGGCTGGCGAAGGCACCACCACCCTGTTCAAGGTGGATTACCACGGCGTCCCGGCCTATCTCGCCCAAACCGGCCAGCTCTACAACGAGGCCAACATCTTCGCCTTCGGCAAGGTCTATTGCTTTGGCCCGACCTTCCGGGCCGAAAAGTCGAAGACCCGCCGACATTTGCAGGAGTTCTGGATGGTCGAGCCGGAGATCGCCTTCTGTACCCTGGAGGAGCTGCTGGAAATCGAGGAGCAGTTCGTCTCGGCCATCGTGCAAACCGTGCTCGAACGGTGCCGGCATGAGCTGGCCCTGCTGGAGCGGGATACGACCCTGTTGCAACAGGTCGTGCCGCCTTTTCCCCGCCTCACCTACGACCGCGCCGTGGAGCTGATCAACGCTGCCGCGGCCCAGGGTGTGACCGTGCCGCCCCATGACGAGCCGGTGCCGCCCATCACCTGGGGCGACGACTTCGGCGCGCCCCACGAGACCTTCCTGGCCGGTCAGTTCGATAAACCCGTCTTCGTCACCCACTACCCCACCGCGGCCAAGGCCTTCTACATGGAACCGGAACCCGAGCGGCCGGAGGTATGCCGCAGCGCCGACCTGTTGGCGCCCGAAGGCTACGGCGAGATCATCGGCGGCAGCGAGCGCATCAGCGACCCCGACAAGCTGCGCGAAGCCATCCGCCGCCACAACCTGCCCGAAGCGGTGTACGAGTGGTACATTGACCTGCGCCGTTACGGTTCGGTGCCCCATAGCGGCTTCGGGCTGGGTATCGAGCGCACCGTGGCCTGGATCACCGGTATTTCCCATCTGCGCGAGGCCATCGCTTACCCGCGGGTGCTGGGCCGCCTGTGGCCGTAAGCGCCCGCGCGCTCAGGCCATGATCCTCGTCCTTGTTCCTCTCGTGGCGTTTCTCCTGACCCTGGCCCTGACCCCGGTCAGCATGGCCCTGGGACGTCGTTGGGGCCTGGTGGATCGGCCGGGCGGTCGTCGCCAACATGCCGGCGTCATCCCCCGCATCGGCGGTTTGGCCCTGTACGGCGGCTTCATCGGCACGTTGCTGCTCGTCCAGGCCTTGCCGTCGGCGTGGCTGCCGCCGAGCGCAGACCCGAATGAGATGCGGCGCTGGTGGGGGCTTGTCATCGGCGCGACCTTCGTGGCCGGCTTCGGTCTCCTCGATGACCGCTTCGAGTTCGGCAGCCGACCCCAGTACCTGGCCCAGGCCGTGGCCGGCGGGATTGCCATCGCCTTCATCATCTTCATCGAACGGGTCAACAACCCCTTCGGCCCCGGTCAAATCGTCTTCCCGGACCCGGTGGTGTGGCTGCTCACCCTTCTGTGGTTCATGGGCGCCATCAACACGGTCAACTGGCTCGACGGCGTGGACGGTCTGGCGACCACGGTGGCGGCCATCGTCGCCGTGGTGTTGGCCCTGCACATGCTGCGGACGGGTCAGTACAGCGTGGCGCCGCAGGCGCTGGCCCTGTTGGGATGCACCGTGGCCTTTTTGCGCTTCAACTGGCCGCCGGCGCGCGTGTTCATGGGTTCGGTCGGCGCGTACTTCTTGGGCTATACCTTGGCGGCGCTGGGCCTCATCGCCGGCGCTCGCGTCGCCACCGTCTTGCTGGTCATCGGCCTGCCTGCCCTCGATGTCGCCTGGCTCATCCTTTGGCGCTGGCGCCACGGCCGTCCGTTGGGCCAGGGCGACCGCAACCATCTCCATTTTCGCCTGCTCGACAGGGGCTATAGCCCCCGGCAGATTGTGCTCGGCTACGGCCTGTTCTGCGCCGTTTTCGGCCTGCTCAGTCTGACCGCCAGCACCGTCATCAAACTCCTGGCCTTGGTCACGTTGGTGCTCGTCGGCAGCGCCGTCATCTGGTGGGCTACCCCGCGCGAAGAGCGGCTGCGCCGACGCTGATCAGGCGTCGGCCGCGGCGGCGAGATGGCGTTCGTAGGCCTGGATAAGCCGTTCCTCGATGGCGAGGTGCAAGGGGGTCTGCACGTTAGGACGTTTTTGCGCGGCCATGAATACGACGCCAGCGCAGCGACCGCAAAGGAAATAGCCGATGAGCACGCGCCGACGCCGGTAGATGAACGTGTTCAGGGAAATGGCGTCCCGACCCTTGATGCGCATCGTCTCGATGGGCCCTCCACAGGCGGCGCAGATGTCCTCATCGTAAAACCAGTAGGACGCAATCAGCGGCCCCCAACGGGCATGGGCGATGGCGAACATGCGGGCCAGGGCTTCCTCGTGCGGTTCAAGCTCGGGTGTGGTGGGCATGGTGTGGCCTTGGCGGTGGGTGAGCAGACGGAAGACGAAGGTTTGCTTCGTTTTGCCTCCTTCGTCCCGTTTTCAGTAGAGGAACGGGATGAACTTGCGCACCCGACGGCGATAGGCCCCATAGGCCGGAAAACGGGCCTGGAGCCATTCCTCTTCGCAGTGCGCTTTGCGGTCGAACAACCAAAACAGCAACACGGCGCAGGCCAACGTCAGCCAGCCCTGCCGCCACAGGCCCCACCCGAACGCCGCCAGGATGAGCCCCCCGTAAATGGGATGGCGCACGAGACGATAGGCGCCGCTTTCGACCAAGCGGGCATCGTCCTTGGGATAGGGCAACGGCGTGAGATTAGCGCCCAAGTGCACAAGGCCGGCCAGGGCCAACAGCCCGCCCGCCGCCATCAGCGCGCCGCCCAAAACGGGACTGACCCGTCCCAGCCAAGTCGGCCAAGGGGGCAACGACGGCCAGGTCGCCGGCCCCAGACCGATGAGCAAGAACAGGCCGAACTGGGCGATGACGTACCACTCGCCGCGCGTGCCTTTCCACCAAGGAGGGGAGGACATGGATGGACGAAGGAGGATAGACGATGGACGATGGACGATGGACGATGGACAGAAGACGAAAGACGAACGACGAAAGACGAAAAAACCCTTCATCCTCCGTCGTTCGTCCTTCGTCTTGGTTCTCGGCCGATTGCCGGAACGAACGACGAAGGGCGGAAGACGAACACTTCAGGAAAGTATACAACGCACGCGAGGGGAAGAGTAAGAGCGGACGATAGACGATGGACGATAGACGATGGACGATGGGCGATGGGCGAAGCTCCCCAAGCTCCCCCAAGCTCCCCAAAGCTCCCTAAGCTCCCTCAAGCTCCCCAAACTCCCCAAAGCTCCCCAAGCTCCCCCAAGCTCCCCCAAGCTCCCTTTGTCCATCGTCCAAAATGAAATACATTTTTCACAAGCCGTATCCCTCAGGTGGCCTCAAACGTTTCAGATAAGTAGAATAAAAGGCCACCTCTCCCCAAATCCTTCCGGAGAGCGATTTCCCATGCCAACAAAAACACGTCCCTTTCCCCGCCCTTGGTGGGCGGCCATCCTCCTGACCGTGTTGGTCACGGTCCTATGGGCCTTGCCTGCCCTGGCCGACGATCCGACGCCGCCTGCCGATCCGAATGCCGCGGAGCGCATGGTCGTCGAATTCGATGGTCAGGTCGTGGCCAGGCCGCCCGGCGCCGTCGGGATCTGGCAGATTGATGGCCGTAACGTCCTAGCCACCAACACCACCCGTTTCGTGCCGAACGCGTCGTCCATTCAGGTCGGCGATTGGGTGCATGTCGTTGCCCGCGAGCGCGGCGGGCAGCTCGTGGCCCAGCTCATCGCCAAAACCCGCCCCATACCGCTCCCGCCGGTTCGAGGCCGCATCGAGGCCATGTCGCCCACCCAATGGACCATCGGCGGCACCGTTGTCCTCATAGACGCCAACACCCGCATCACCGGCGATCCACCCAACATCGGCGATTTCGCCGTCGCTCAGGTTCGGCGCACGCCGGCCGGCTTGCTGGCCACCCATATCCACGTCACCGACGCTACCCCGCCCGTCACGCGCATCATCCGCGGCCGCATCGAGGCCATCGGCGAAACGAGCTGGACCATCGGGAACCATGTCGTCCTGATTGACGCCGACACCCGAATTGAAGGCGACCATCCCGATGTGGGCGATTTTGCCGTCGCCTGGGTGGTGCACACCGAGAACGGCCTGCTGGCCCGCCGCATCCTCGTCCAGGACCCGTCGAGCGACCGTGTGGTCGTCTTCCGCGGGCGGGTGGTCGCCGTGCAGGACGGCGTGTGGACGGTCCTCGTGGACGGGCAGGAGAAAACCGTGGTGACCGATGCCAACACCCGCATCATCGGCGAGCCAACCGTGGGCGACATGGTCGGTGTCAAGGGCGTGCCCTTGAGCGATGGCTCCGTCCTGGCCCATGTGATCGTCAAGTTGCAAGGCAACTTCCCGTTGGTTTCCTTTGCCGGTTTCGTCACCGCCATCCTGCCGGGGCCGACCGTCGTGGGCGCGCCTGTCGTGTGGGAGGTGACGGCCCCGGCCGTGGGCGCCCAACCGGCCCGCACCTGGACCGTCATCGTCACCGAGGAGACGAAGAGCAACGTGGACCCGGCCCAGGTGGCCGTGGGCGCCTGGGTGAAAGGCGCGGGCGATCAGCTGGACGACGGTCTGCTCCAGGCCCGCACCGTGCGCGTGACCACGCCCCCGCGGCTGCCCTTCCGCGGCGAGGTGACCACACGACCCGATCCAACTGCGCCGAACTTCCCACAGGGCCTGTGGGTCATCGGCGGCGCCACCGTGTATGTGACGGCCCAAACCCGCATCGAAGGCCCCGTGCCGGAAGTGGGTCAGCAGGCCGGCGGTTTCGGCGTCCTGCGGCCCGACGGCGCCCTCGACGCCCTGTTGCTGATGGCGTTGCCCCGTTAGTTCCCTTTTTCGGCTCCCCTTTCCCGTCCCCGGCCGCCAAGGCCGGGGATTTTGTTTGGACGATGGGACGAAAGACGACGGACGAAGGGTTTCGTTTTCCATCCTTCGTCCGTCGCCCCGTTACCGGTTACCCCATCTCAAGCCGGAGCCGGGGCCGGCGGCGTGGCCGCGCTCTTCTTGGCGCCGGGCTCACGGGCCGGACCGGTCTTGACTTCCTCGCCTGCGCCCGAACGGGGCGGCGTCAGAGGTTCCGACGCCGGCAAGCGGCCGTGCTCGCAAAGGGCCTCGAACTCCTCCCGACTCAGGGTTTCGCGCTCCAACAGGGCTTGGGCCACGGTCTCGAGCAGGGAGCGATTGGCCTCCAACACCTCACGGGCACGACGATAACCCTCGTCCACGATCCGCCGCACCTCACGGTCAATTTCCTCGGCCACTTCTTCGCTGTAATCGCGCTGTTCGCTGATCTCACGACCCAGGAAGACAAGCTCCTCCTTCTTGCCGAAGACCATCGGCCCCAGCTTTTCGCTCATGCCGAAGCGGGTGACCATGGCGCGCGCCATTCGGGTAACCTGTTCCAGGTCGGAACTGGCGCCGGTCGAGATGTCGCCAAAGACGATTTCTTCGGCGATGCGACCGCCCAGGGCTACGGCAATACGGGCCATAAAATCGGATACGCTGTGCAGGGTGCGGTCTTCCTCGGGTACCTGCCAGGCGTAGCCTCCCGCCTGCCCGCGCGGGATGATGGTGACCTTTTGGACGGGATTCTTCGGATCGAGGATACGGGCGGTCACGGCATGGCCGGCTTCGTGATAGGCGGTCAGGCGTTTCTGCTGCTCGCTCATGACCCGGCTGCGACGCTCCGGCCCACCCAAGGCCACCCGCTCGATGGCCTCCTCGAACTCGCGCATCCCGATGGAACGCTTGTTGCGGCGGGCCGCCAGGATGGCCGCCTCGTTGACGACGTTTTCGAGGTCGGCGCCGACGAAACCGGGCGTGGCGCGGGCCAGCACGTCGAGGTCCACATCGGAAGCCAGTGGCTTCCCGCGCACGTGGATTTCCAGAATGGCGCGACGACCGCGCACATCGGGGCGATCGAGGACGACGCGGCGGTCAAAGCGACCGGGCCGCAACAGGGCAGGGTCGAGGATGTCGGGCCGGTTCGTAGCGGCGATGATGATGATGCCCGCGTCGGTGTCGAAGCCGTCCATCTCGACCAGAATCTGGTTCAGGGTCTGCTCGCGCTCGTCGTGGCTGCCGCCCAAACCCGCCCCGCGATGCCGCCCCACCGCATCGATCTCGTCAATGAAGACGATGCACGGCGAGTTCCGCTTCGCCTGGTCGAACAGGTCTCGCACCCGGCTGGCGCCCACGCCCACGAACATCTCCACGAACTCGGAGCCGGAAATGGAGAAGAAGGGCACGCCCGCCTCGCCGGCCACGGCTTTGGCCATGAGGGTCTTGCCGGTGCCGGGGTGGCCGACCATGAGGACGCCTTTGGGGATGCGGGCGCCGAGGGAGGCGAACTTTTGCGGTTCCTTGAGGAATTCGACGACTTCGGCCAGTTCCTGTTTGGCCTC